>NZ_JBTLQG010000002.1:0-494656 GCF_054461535.1 Flavitalea antarctica | reverse complement strand
ATGTAAATACCATCAAGGATGATCAGCGGCTCGTTCGAAGCGTTAATGGAACCTGTTCCCCTGACCCGGATATAACCGTTCTGCCCCGGTCGGCCGCTCTGCCCGGTAACCTGTACACCGGGTGCCTTACCCTGGATGAGCTGGGTGAAGGATCCAATGGGTTTTTGCGCAATTTCTTCGCCACTCACCTTCGAAACAGCACCGGTAACCTCAGACTTTTTTAGGGTCTGGTAGCCCACAACGACAACCTCTGAAAGGTCGCCGGCGGGTTTCATGCTTACATCGATCCTGGTTTGGTTACCGATATTGATTTCGGTTTCCGTTTGACCGACTGAAGAAATTACCAGTGTTTTTGCATTTGGCTGAACAGCGAGACTATAGTTACCGTCACTATCGGTAACTGTTCCGGTTTGGGTGCCCTTTACAAGTACAGAGGCGTTTGGAACAGGCTTGCCGCTTTCGTCTGTAACCTTTCCGGTTATCTGGCGGGTTTGTGCCAATAAATGTAGTGAAAACAGGAGTATGCCCGTTAGGAGCAGAATGGATTTTCTCATATGATTTTTTGACGTTAGAAAGAAGGACAATCGTGTGCTGAATAGTGTTCAGCATCCGCATTGAGACAGAAAAGTGAAAATAAAAGCTGCTTCAGGCAGCAGAATCGATAAAAAGTGCAGAGGGCCGGTATTCAATGAATCGGGCCAGGGCTTTCAGGCAGACATGGGTTACTCACCTGCAGTGGTAACCGAAGTTATCCGCCTGGACCGATCCTTGACCTTCCCCAACCCCAGGAGCAGGACCGGCAGAAAAACGAGGTTGGTCAGGGTAGCCAGCACCAGGGTAAGAGACGTCAGCCATCCCAGCGCCTGGGTGCCTCCAAAACCACTGAAGCAGAAAATGACAAAACCGGCAATCAATACCAGGGATGTATAAATTATACTTATACCAGTTTTATGGATGGTTTCAATAACTATTTCGCTGGCGGGAAGGTTACTTCGCTGGAGTTCCTGTTTATAGTTCACCAGGAACCGGATGGTAATATCTATCGAGATCCCGAGGGCAACTGAGAACACAAGTACGGTAGAAGGCTTCAGTGCTACACCCACCCAGCCCATTATACCTGCGGTTATTATCAAAGGGATAATATTCGGGATCAGTGAACAGATCAGAATTTTGAAAGATCTGAATAAATACAGCATACAAAGCGCGATCAGTAGAAATGCCCAGATTACACTTTCTTTAAGGCCATTTATAATATATGCGCTCCCCTCCAGGAAAGTTACGCTGGTACCGGTAAATAATACCTTATACCTGGCAGTGTCGAATAACTGGCTGCTTCGCCGGGAAATGGTGTCGAGAAGTTCAGGCAGTCGTTTGCTCCCCACATCGGCCATATTAACACTGATCCGTGCCTGTTGCCTGGTACTATCCATGAAGCTGTTGACTATCCTCGAAAAGTTGTTTTGCTTTGCCGGGCTATCCTCATTCCTCGTGCCAAGATATTGAGCCAGAAAACTGATGTCGAATGAATTCGGAAGTCCGTAATTCGAACTATCGCCATCATAATAAGCCTGCCTGGCGAATTTCATACCCTCAACAATTGATATCGGCCGGGCCATCTCCGGCTGCGCGGCGATAAATTGTGAAAGAGAGTCAATTTTCGCAAAAGTTTCCAGTGGCTTGCTTCGCAGCCCGTTTTTTCTTTTGGTATCAATCAGGATCTCCAGTGGCATAACCCCCCTGAAGTTTTTTTCGAAGAACTTAAGATCTGTATAAATCTTATCGGTCTTTGGCAGATCATCAACAATAAAACCTTCGGAACGCAAACGAAATATTCCTGCAATTGAAACAAGCATAACGGCAACTGTCACGCCGTAAACCAGGCCCTTATGATGGAGGCACCAGAGTTCAAGACGGTCAAGCACCAGCGTCAGCCATTTATTCTGGAGGTATTTTGTATGCCTTCTCTTTGGAACGGGCAGGTAGCTGAGGGCTACCGGTATAATAATGATGGAAATAAAGAACAGCGCCATGATATTGAATCCGGCAACCACGCCAAACTCTTTCAGGATCTGGCTTTTTGTTAGCGCAAAAACCGCAAACCCGATAGCAGCTGCTATGTTGCAAAACAATGTGACAACGCCCATACGGGTTATCATTTCTACAAGGGCCGTCTTTTTTTCACCCTTGTCAAGATATGATGTGTGATATTTATTTAAAAAGTAAATACAATTCGGGATACCGATTACCACAACCAGTGGTGGAATCAGCGCCGTCAGCAATGTGATCTTATATCCCAGGAATTCAATTGTGCCAAGACTCCAGATCACACCAATGATAACGACACCCAGGGAAAGGAGAGTGGCACTGAAACTTCTGAAAAATATCAGCAGGATCACGGCAGAAAGTAAGATGGATCCAAGGAGGAACCACTTCATTTCATCAGCCACCTTTGTAGCCATATTCGTCCTGATATGTGGCAGGCCGCTATAGTGCATTTCGACGTTATATTTTTTTTCGAACTCATCACCAGCTTTAACAATTGCAGCAACTACTTCATTTCTTTTTTTGGAGTTCATAACCTCCTTCCTGATGCTCAGACCCATGAGGTACGTTTTAGCTTCAGGATTATAAAGTAATCCGCGATAAAAGGGCAGGCTCAGAAACAGAGCGGTGTTACTATCAAGTTCGGTTTGAGTAAGATCTCCTCTGCGAAATATAACAGATGGTAATAGCTTTTCTGCGGCAGAGTCTTTTACAAGATTTGTTGCGGTCGGTATGCTCAGTACATTTTCAACTGCAGGGATGTTTTTCATCGTTTCACCGAGCGCACTATATCCGTTGAAAAAAGGAGCTTTGAAAAACTGGTCCGTCTGAACACCAACTACCAGAAGGTTTCCATCCTCCCCAAACTTCTGGCGAAAAGACTGATAAGCCTGGTATTTTGGATTATCAATGGGTATGGCTCTTGCAAATTCATAGCTTAATTGGACATGAGATGCATGGTAAGCCATGAAAACGGTTGCCAACATCAGAGCGATCAATAGTATTAACCTGTTCCGTAATATGAACCTCGCAAGATTTCCCCACATGAGCAATTGTTTATCTTTCTTAGATAGCGACAAAGAAACTTATTTTGACCCGATTAAGGAAGTTTAATTTAATATACAACACTATTTGGAGTGGGTATCGTTAATTGTAGTTTTTGAACATTTTACGGCTAACTTTGAATTTATGCGCCCGGCTCCGCTGTTGTTCCTGCTGCTTATTTGCCAGATGTTGTCCCTGGCTCAGACCGTACCACCTATCGGGCAATGGCGCGAACACCTTCCTTATCATCAAAGTAGGGCTCTGGAGGTGATCAATAGTAAAATATGGTCGGCAACACCATATAGTGTCTTTTCGGTTGATCCTTCTGACAATAGTATCGAAAGATTGAGCAAAATCAATGGGCTAACGGAAACGGGCATACGCACTATCGGAAGGGATGCAGATGCCACGAAACTGATCATCGCATACAGCAGTGGAAACATTGATATCGTTTCTGCGGGCGGCGTAGATAATGTTCCTGATATTTTTTCAAGCCAGCTTATTGCTGACAAAATAATTAACCAGGTATATTCTTCTTCCGGTGAAACCTGGCTCGCTGGCAACGAGGCAATTTATTCACTGAATACGATCAAAGGTGAAATCAATAATACCTATGTAATTGGATCAGGCGGAAAAAAAATAAAGATTCATTCGCTCGCTGTTTTCCAGGGCAGGTTGTACGCAGCTACAGAAGAGGGTTTGAAGTGGGCTCTTTTATCCGGACCTAACCTGTCTGATTTCCGTAACTGGACAACTGATACTTCAAACGGTCTGCCCCGCGGTGCGGTTAACCAGGTTGTTGCACTGAATGATAAACTCATCATCATTACTCATGATTCCATCTATGCTTCAGTACCTAATGGCTGGAGTTTTTTTTATACCGATAGCTGGATCATAAACAGCATCCAGGTTTCCGCCAACAAAGTTTTTGTCAATGAAACACTGAACAATAATGGCAGGGTGTTGGTACTGAATGCGGCTGGCTTGTTGGAAAAAACAATTGTCAATGAATTTATTTCGGCACCTGCAGAATCTCTTGAATTAAATAGCGTATACTGGATAGCCGACACCTTAAAAGGATTGTCTGTGTTATCGGGCACGATACCCCAAAGCATAGTACCGGAATCGCCGGCCGATCTAACAGTCGGGGACATGCGAATTACCGGTCAGGGGATGGTAAGTGTCGGTGGCGATGTTACAGCGGCCTGGGAGCCGTTGAACAAACCAGGATTGATCAGCACGTTCACAGAAAACACCTGGAAAAATTACGAGGCATCCAACTTATCTGCACTGAATGCATTGCCCGACATAATCAGTGTTGCGATAGATCCGTCAGATAATTCAACATGGGCAGGTTCATATGGTGGCGGTTTGATGCATCTGGCAAATGACGGAATTGCCACGATATATAAAACAAACTCTTTCATCAGGGAGTCGTCGTTTGCACCAGGGAAATACCTGGTTGCGGGTCTGCAATTTGACGAAGAGAAAAATCTCTGGATCTCGAATTATGGTGCTGATCAAAACCTGGTTGTGAGAAAACCTGACGGGTCTTCCCGTTCGTTCCGGGTTCCTTTTCCTATCGTTGAAAATGGTATTGCTGACATTATCATTGATGATATTAATCAGAAATGGATAGTTGCCCCGGAAGGGAACGGACTGATCTGTTTTAACCATGGTCGCAACATCGACAATACGGGTGACGATCAGTGGAAATGGTTCCGTAACGGCCAGGGCAATGGCAATCTTCCTTCCTCAAACGTACTAAGCATAGCGCGCGATAAGGATGGTTTCATCTGGGTTGGCACTTCGAAAGGTATTGCCATTATCAGGTGCATACAGGATGTATTTACCCCGGCAGGGTGTGAGGCATTTCTTCCGGTTGTACAGCAGGATAATTTCGCAGGATATCTTTTCAGTGATGAAGAAGTTCAGGCTATCGCCGTTGACGGTGCCAATCGAAAGTGGATCGGTACAAAAAACGGCCTTTGGTTGATAAGTGCTGACGGGGAAAAAATCCTGTACCGTTTTTCTGCGGCAAATAGTCCCCTGCCTGCAGACGATGTAAAGCAAATTTCCATAGACCCGGTAACCGGTGAGGTGTTTATCGCTACTTCAATGGGCATATCGTCATTCCGTGGTACAGCTACAGAACCGCGGGAGGAATCAACAAATATCCTGATTTTTCCAAACCCGGTACCCCCTTCATATACCGGTACCATTGCGATACGGGGCCTGGCTGAAGATGCGATTGTGAAAATTACAGAGATGAATGGTAACCTTGTATATCAGACCAGGGCGCTTGGGGGGCAGGCGATATGGAATGGAAAAGACTATAAGGGACGGCTGATCTCGACCGGAGTTTATCTGGTGCTTGTGACCGATGAGTCAACAAGAAAACAAGTATCTGCGAGGATCGTTTATATAAAAAAATAATAGTCCGGAGAAAAACAAATGCTTCATAAAACAAAGGCAATAGTATTAAGAACAGTTAAATATGGTGAAACAAGTCTTATTGCCACCATGTATACCGAGTTATTCGGAATACAATCGTTTATGATCAACGGCGTTAGAAGTGCTGCCAGGTCAGCAACAAGTAAAGCCAATCTTCTTCAGCCTGCTGCGATCCTGGAACTTGTAATGTATCAGAATGAAAAGAAGAACCTGCAACGCATAAAAGAGTTTCAATGGTCATTCCTGTACAAAGATCTCTTCTATAATGTTATTAAAAATTCGATCGCTTTGTTTATGGTTGAGCTTCTTCAAAAAACGTTGAAAGAACCGGAGGTAAATCCTGAACTATTTTATTTTATTGAAGATGCGTTTCTTCACCTTGATGAAAGCCACGATACCGTGATGGCTAATTATCCTTTGTTTTTTGCACTACACCTTACCAGTTTTTATGGATTCCGCTTCAGCGACACCTGGTCGCCTTCGCGCACCATACTGGATTTACAGGAGGGTGAATTTGTAAGCGATGTGCCTCAACATCCCTACTTCCTCCAGGCAGAAGCGAGCTTCATCACTTCCCAGCTGCTCAAAGTGCAGGTGCCCGTGGAGCTCAACCAGATTAAATTAAATAAGGAGAGCCGGCGTGCGCTTCTGCAGGCTTACCAGATCTTTTATGCACTGCATGTCGCAGATTTTGGTACAATGAAAACCTTGCCTGTGTTACAGGAGGTGATAGGCTAATTTCGAGACCTACAGTATCCTTGCAGAAGTTGCATCTTCACGGATGGCCGAATCAGTCATGCCCTGAACAAGCACTATTCCAGGTTGCTTGCCTGCCTCGAAACTGCCGGCTACATCATCAATATCAAGAGCAGTGGCCCCGTTGATCGTAGCCCATCGCAAAAGATCCTTTACATTAACCGACGGATAATTCCGATGAATGGTTTTTATTTCTTCCAGTATGTCAAGCCTCGTATTGGAAGCAAGGCTATCTGTTCCAAGTATGATCTTATCAGTATGCTCAGTTATACTTTTGATATCAGGCAACTTCTGGTTGATATAAAGATTTGCGTTGGGACATAAGCATAACCATGTTGACACACCCGTGGCCCTGACGTCATTGATGAATTTAAGATCCTCCGCATCGGTTTCGGTATTGTGCACCAGTATAACGGTCTGATTTCTCAGGAACCAGGGAAGGTAATGCCGGACACTCGACTTGCCAGGCGCACGGTGAAAGCTGGTATCAATACCGATTGCCCTGAAAAGCCTGTGAAAATCGCCGGTGCCTTCCAGGAAAAATTCATTTTCCGCACGATGCTCCTGGTTATGAATACTTATCAATTGATTTCCGGGGAACCTGACTATCTCTTCAAACAAAGCTTTTGAAACAGAATACGGTGAATGTGGTACAATCGAATTGCTGGCAACCGGTACTGGGTAAAGTTGTGCAAACTCGTTAAACACCTCTACAGCTTTATTGAGGCGCTCCTTCGCATCAGCTTCTATAAAACCCATGGTTTCAATGAAATTATGATAGTACAGGAGCCTGTCCTTTTTTACATCCAATGTAACCGAAGTGTTACAAATATCCCCTACCGCCACGATTCCGGATCTGATCATGTGTGACTCGGCCTTAAACATCGCCGATTTTATCTCCTGTTCTTCCGGGCGCCTGGTTTGGATTACGGCCAGCAAAAAATCGATCATTCCGGTATGCTGAGGTATCATGCCTTTCATCCATGAAAGCTCCAGGTGGCAATGGGCATTGACGAAGCCAGGGCAGATAGTACCTTCAAATACTTCAGCGTCACCTGCATCTCCGCCCGCAACAATTTCAAGCACCTCACCCTTTTCGTCGGTGACCAGAACTTCGCCCCCCGTCAAATATTCATAGCCGGTAAATAAGGCCGTGCCCTTGAATTTTCTGTACTTCATCCTTGTATTTCATTTAATTTTGCATCCGCAATCAGCCAAATGTATGTTCACCTAAATGTAATTGAAAACAATGTTAGATAGATTGGAAGCCATAAAAGCAAGGTTCGACAATATTGGTGTTGCCCTCTCAAATCCAGAGGTTGTTAGTGACAACAAAAGATTCAGCGCGATGAGTAAGGAATATCGCAGTCTTGAAAAAATTGTCAAAGCCCACGACGACTATAAAAAGATACTGGATGATGTTGCTTTTTACAAAGAGGCAATATCCGGTGATGATGAAGAGATGCGCGAACTCGCGAAAGCAGAAGCGCCCGTGCTTGAACAGAAAAAAGAGGAGATGGAAAAATATATTCGTCAGCTCCTGATACCTAAGGATCCGCAGGATGAGAAAAATGCCATCCTTGAAATCCGCGCGGGTACAGGCGGGGATGAAGCGAGTTTGTTTGCCGGTGACCTGCTGAGGATGTACCTCAAATATTGCGAACGAAAGGGTTGGCGCACGACTTTACTCAGTGAAAACGAAGGGACCGCAGGTGGCTACAAAGAGGTTAATATCGAGGTAACCGGTGAAGATGTATATGGTACACTTAAGTTTGAAAGCGGGGTCCATCGCGTACAGCGGGTACCCGATACTGAGGCATCTGGCCGTGTGCATACATCTGCGGCTACTGTTGCCGTTATGCCTGAAGCAGAAGAAGTTGATGTTGAATTAAAAGACAGTGATGTAAAAATGGAAACGTCCCGGAGCGGTGGCGCAGGAGGTCAGAATGTGAACAAGGTTGAGACAAAAGTGATGTTGACCCACATAAAGACCGGATTGGTAATCATTTGTCAGACCGAAAGAACCCAGCTCGGTAACCGTGAAAAGGCCATGCAGATGATGAGGACCAAGCTTTATGAAGAACAGGTGAGAAAACAGGAGGATGAGATAGCGCGCCATCGTAAAAGCCTTGTCAGCAGCGGCGACCGCAGTGCAAAAATCCGGACTTATAATTATCCCCAGGGAAGGGTAACCGATCACCGGATCGGACTTACTGTATATAACCTGGAGGACGTACTGAATGGAAACGTCCAGGAGTTCATTGATGCCCTGCAGTTTGCCGAAAACTCTGAGAAACTGACCAAGGATTAACTACAGGCATATGCTTTGTATATTCTTACCTTTCAATTAAATTATATATTATGTTAGACAACCTGATGAACCTGGTCAAACAATATGCAGGGGAAGAAGTCAATAATAATCCTGCGATACCTGCCGAAAGAAAAGGCGAAGTGGTAGAAGAAACCGGAAGATCTATAACCGGCAGTCTTCAAAACCTCGCCAGCGGTGGTGGCCTGAATGATCTTCTGGGAATGTTTCAACAAGGTGGTACTACGCCCCCCGGCTCAGTCACTCAGCCCCTCGCCGGAGATATGATTTCAAATCTTACAAAAAAATTCGGTCTTGACAGCCAGACGGCGGGTGGGCTTGCGGGTGGGATCATACCAAAAGTGCTTGGCAGCCTTGTAAAAAAGACCAATGATCCGGGCGACAGCAGTTTTGATCTGCAATCTATTTTGAGTTCTCTTACCGGGGGCAAAACAGGTGGAATGGACATTTCAGGAATGCTCGGTCAGCTGAAAGGCGGATTGGATAAAGATAAAGATGGTGATGTGGATATGGGAGACGTGATGAAAATGTTTAAGAAATAGTAGATATAATCTGGCTAATCTGACTATCAGATAAAGTCCGAAAATTTAAAATTTATCCGCCATTGAATTGCCGGATTTTTTTCTTAAATTCAGTTGGTGCAATGTTAAGTATTTGAGAAATAAATGACAATTCTCAGGATAATATCTAAGGAAATCGTTGCTTTGCTATATCAATTAACACAAAAACATCTGTCTGATATTAAGATTTAATTCGCAATAAGATTTAAGCGCTGGCACCAGATTTGCCTAATTTATATCAGAAATAAAATTTAATAAAAGCAGTCAATTTTCTCATAAGCAGTTAGTTTTGGTTACGGCCCCTGTTTCCACAGGGGCCTTCTTATTTTAGCACTAACCGGATTTTTTTACGGCACCGGTCGCAAATAAAATTTACTTTTTCCGGACAATGATCAGGTATCCAAAGGCAGCTATGGCTCCGGCCAGATCCGCGGAAATATCAGCTCTGTCGAAGCCGCGATGGGCAACAAGGTAGAGCTGCACATATTCCATTACAATCCCGAGGATAACACCGCCAAGTGTAATGCTGCAAATGGTTCTGAACCAACTTTTATCATCCGGGGTACGAAGGTGAGCCCAGGTTCCCCAGAGCAACACAATACCGCCAAATAGTACAACATGAATAAGTTTGTCGAAATTTTTGATCGAGCTGAAAATGCCTGCTTTAGGCAGATCAGATCCGGGTATACACAGAAGAAAGATCGTTATTATGGTCCAGAGGAGAGGGACAATGGGTCCTGCACAAAGTTTACGGATCAGCCTTAACATATTGAGGAAAATTAACAAAAAACGGGGACATTCTTACTCAGAGCATTGACCCTTAAAAAGAAATCGGCAATCCGCAAGCGCTGAATAATTATGGTAAAGTGATAGAGCTGAAATTTTACTTAAGTAGTCCCTAAAACATACATCGCTCCTTGTGGCGCCGGAACTCCTCCAGACTTCTCGAGGGTCACCGCGAATGCCTGGGCACTGGGAATATTGGCCATCTTTTGCATCACATCGGCACCGTCCATATCGAACACACCGGCGCTGACGGGCTTCCCGTCGATTATTGCCCAAAGCTGGTATTGTTTGTCTGATGTTGGTTTCGGAAGTGCGTTTACAAGGAGATAAACTTCAGAGCTCTTTTTATTCCAGTAAATAGTCGCCATACTGGATGGATCCGGGCTTCCATTTTCCGGCACCAGGTTTCCTGCCATCTTAATAATGGTCATGTTAGGATCCTTCAGCAGGCTCATGGTTTTATGGAACTCATTGAGACTGGTTTGAAGTGCCTGATTATTATTGGCGAGTTGGGTCTGACTGGCCAGGAGGCTCGAATAGCGCTCACTGTAATCCTTGTACTGTCGGAACAGGTAGAAGTTTAGTATAGTGCTAGCGACCAGTAATAATACCGAAGCCGCGGCAAGAAATTTTACCCAGCCAGCGCCCGTTACCACTTTGGCTTCCCTCACCGGGGAATCGATAGAAGCTGCCCCTGGTCTCGCAATTTGCGCTGTCTGATCTAATCCATCTGCTGAATTCCCTGGTATAAGCCTCGAATCAATCTTCCCATTCTGATTCAAGTTATTAGCCTGTCCGGAAACTTCCGCGTGTGGCAGTGAAAGTTGAGAGAATAACCTTTGTTTTACACTCGCAGGTGGGTGAATTGCGCCGACCCTGGCTTGGCTTTCGAGAGAAAGCTCAAAAGCATCCCTTGCGGCCCGCACTTCGTCATGCTTTGCGCACATGCTTTCGAACTCAGCCCTTTCAGCTTCATCCGCGAGGCCCAAAACATAGCTTTCAACTATGCCACTTGATATGTATTCATTTAGGTTCACTTCAAATATTCTCTTAATTGTGTCAGGGCGCTTCTGATCCTGGTTTTTACAGTTCCCAGGGGAATTGATTCTATTTGCGAAATTTCTTCATGGGTATATCCTCTGAAATAAGCCAGCTCTATCAACACACGATGTTCAGTCTTCAACTTTTCCAGCACTTTGCGCACACCAATATTGTCGACATTCAACTGCTGGGATTTACCTCCCATATCGAATTCGGCCTGGTCAGATATTGACTGATTTTTCTGGCTATTCTGGTAGCTTTTTGATCGCAGGACGTCTATGGCAGCATTCCTTGTAATATTCAACATCCAGGTAAACAGGCGGCCCTTAACGGAGTCATAGCTTTCGATTTTGCGCCAGATATTTACAAAAACTTCCTGCAGCACATCGTTAGACAAATCAACATCATTCAAAATCTGCATCACGATATTATATAACGCACCTGAGTAGTTGTCATACAAATATTCAAATGCCTTATTATCCCTTTGTTTTAACAAGGATACCAGCTGATGTTCAGTATATGTTATTGTCGTCCCCAATGAAGGCGTAATATAACAATATGTGGTTTAAGAATATACGAAATGTGACAAATGATAGATTTAGGCACTGACCAGATTCTTATAAGCGGCAGCATCCATCAAAGCATCAAAGTCCGCGGGATCGTTAACGGTCACTTTGACCATCCAGCCTTCTCCATAAGGATCTGAGTTAACCAACTCCGGAGCATTAGCTAAAACAGGATTCATCTCATCGATCGTACCTGCAACGGGGAGAAACAGGTCAGAAACTGTCTTTACAGCTTCAACGGTGCCGAATACAGCTTCTGCAGGAAGTGATTTGCCTACGGTCTCTATTTCGATGTAAACAATATCTCCAAGTTCAGATTGAGCAAAATCTGTTACACCAATTGTAGCAGTCTTACCTTCCAGGCGAACCCATTCGTGATCTTTTGTATAGCGCAAATTTTCCGGGAAATTCATGTTTTGATATTTTATGGACAAATATAACGGTTAACACGAGATTAGAAATTGGCTATTTCCTGCGGATAAGTTTCATCTTTTGTATGCGGATATCCTGCAAGGGACGGTCCCCGCGTTCTTTCCCCGACGTTTTTACTGCAGCTATAGAATCGATGATCGCAACACCACTTATTACTTCACCAAAAACCGTATAGTTCTGATCCAGATGTGGTGCGCCACCAAGAGATTTATAAACCTCGCGATGCGCCACCGGTAGTTTCCTTCCCTTTAGTCTATATGTTTCAGTAGAGTCCAGGCTAAAATCAGTGAAAACCCTTCCCTGCACAAGATAGAACTGGCTATAACTTGATGCCCTGGCGGGATTTGCGCCATCACCTTCCCGCGCAGCCGCCAACACACCCTTTTTATGAAACAATTCAGGCCTCATCTCTGCGGGAATCCGGTAGGTGCTTTTGAAAGTGCTGTCTTTTGTTTGTTTTGTCCGTGGATCTCCGGCCTGGATCATGAAGCCCTGGATCACCCGGTGGAAAGTTACCCCGTTATAAAATCCTGACTTAACGAGCCTGATAAAGTTATCCCGGTGAAGCGGCGTTGAATCAGACAATCTGAGTATCATTGTTCCCTTGTCTGTTCGCATCTCTATATCCTTACTCAGATCGCTTTTTCTGATAGATTTTGCATATCGCGGGCTGCAACCCGCCAACAAGGCGCCGGTGAGAACAAGAATAAAAAATGACCTGCTTAAATGAAGTGCTGATATTGAAAGGGAACTCGCGCCGGGTTGATGAAGCTGCATGAAAAGATTAAAATTCGTGTGTCTCAAAATACAGCAATATATGATCCTTAAGATATAATTCCTGTTGAAACGCATCCATCACCGGTAATTCTTTCAATTGCCTGAAATGCGGCCAGCCGTCATCATCATAACCATCAATTTCATAATAACCGCTTTGTGATAACAGTGAACAAACAGCGATATGCATGAGATCCTGTTTTTGCTCCTTGGTAAAATGAGGCCTTATATCACCGAATTCCTGGATACCGATCAGGAACAGAACCGTTTCTACATCTGGTTTTTTACCAAACCGCTCCACCAGCTTTGCTTCTAATGTCCACCATCTTGTCTGAAGATCATACTGTGCATCCATACTGCAAAGATAGTCGGGTAGATCGTCAATTGGTTGTCGTTCTGACACTCATCAGTTACCTTTGCCAAAATTTATCAATATGTTACAGGTGGCATTTATCCGTCAGCATGCAGATCTCGTAAGGGAGAGGCTTGCTGTCAGAAATTTTGCAGAGATTAATCTTATAGATGAGATATTAGCGCTCGATGAACAAAGGAAAAAGCTTCAGTCAGATTCAGATGCCAACCTTGCGAGAATAAATACATCTTCAAAGGAAATCGGACAACTCCTTGCCAAAGGTTTGAAAGCCGAAGCAGAAGCCAAAAAGGCCGAGGTTGGCCAAATCCGGAATGCCCTTGTACCAATGCAGGCTCAACTAACGGCTGTGGAAAAACAACTGCATGATATATTGGTTAAAATTCCGAATCTCCCATCTGCTCAGGTGCCGGCTGGAAAAACACCTGCCGACAATGTTATTGTGAGCGAATGGGGCAACAAGCCCCAACTGGCGGCCGGTGCGGTGCCTCACTGGGATCTGATTAAAAAATATGATCTTATTGATTTTGAAACCGGTGCAAAAATTACGGGCAGCGGCTTTCCACTATTCAAGGGAAAAGGTGCAAAACTTCAACGTGCGCTTATCCAGTTTTTTCTTGAATATAACACGAATGCAGGTTATATTGAATATCAGCCACCTTTGATGGTGAATGAGGCGACGGCCTATGGTACCGGGCAGTTACCTGACAAGGAGGGGCAAATGTATCATATCACTGAAGATGGCTTCTACCTGATACCCACAGCCGAAGTTCCTTTGACAAATATTTATCGTGATGAAATTCTGAAAGAGTCTTCTTTACCTGTGAAGATGACAGGATACACACCCTGTTTCCGCAGAGAGGCAGGTAGCTTCGGTAAAGATGTACGTGGTCTGAACCGGGTGCACCAGTTCGATAAGGTAGAGGTCGTACAAATAGTACAACCCGAGATCAGCTATGAGGTTCTGGAAACGATGGTTCAGCATGTCGCAGCGCTGCTTCAGCAACTAGAACTTCCTTACCGTATTCTGAAATTATGCGGCGGAGATATGGGCTTCACATCTGCCCTGACTTATGATTTCGAGGTTTATAGTGCTGCCCAGGACAGATGGCTGGAAGTAAGCTCTGTTTCAAACTTTGAAACTTACCAGACAAACCGGATGAAAATTCGTTACAAGGATGCTAACGGCAAGACGCAACTGCTGCACAGTTTAAATGGAAGTTCCCTCGCATTGCCGCGTATCATCGCCTGTTTACTTGAAAATAATCAACACGCCGACGGCATCAGGCTTCCCGCCGTTCTTCATTCTTATTTCGGTGCTGAACAATTAGTTCCAGCTACATCATCCGGGAACTGATAAATTTCTCGTGTTCTTTTCCGGAAATTCAGAACCATGACTATTAATCCTTCAGACAATTAAGTTTTAAAAACGCTGCAGGAATAAATTGTTTGTGTCTGGCTTAACATAAAGTATTGCAAAAGATATTACAAGGATAGATCCTGCTTAGGGTTTATCCTTTTTTATTTTCACTTTAGCCGGCTAAAACTGTTATATGATAAAACATCTACTCATTACCGTTATTATGATCACAACGCTGTCTGCTTCCGCCCAGGTTAATAAGGGAAGTATACTTCTCGGAGGTAACTTAGGTTTTGCAACAGAGAACAACGAAGATTACAAGTCCAAAACCACTAGCACCGGCGTTAGTATTTCAGTCGGAAAAGCAATCAGGCAAAACCTGGTCGCAGGATCTGATATTTCTCATGGCTATTATCGGACAAAGACGAATGACACTTCTAAAACAATCCAGCAGTATTATGGTGCAGGGTTCTTTTTAAGAAAATATGCAGCTTTGGGGAAAGGTTTCTATCTTTTTGGACAGGCACGGGCGGGAGCCTCATATACAACCATAAAGCAGGAATTAAGCTACCTCCGTGAAAGCAAAGGCTACGTCATAGGTATTTATGCGTATCCGGGCTTTTCATACGAACTCAACAGGAAGCTTCATCTCGAGGCATCACTTCCAGGCTTCCTATCTGTCTATTATCAAAAATCCAAAAATGAAGATCCGGACGGCAGCAAATCGGTTAATTCTGTCTTTGCGTTTTCAAGCGCCATATCAAATGCAGCTGCACTCAGCATTGGACTTCGGATACTTATTGCCCGATGAAATACCTTCAGGCAGGGCAGGGCGAATTAGATCAGCAGGATTTTGAGCCCGGATTAAACTTCCGCCAGTCTGATCCGTCCATATGCAAAAGGATAATGTCAATGAGCAATCTCCGTAAAAATCTGCATTTGATGTGGAGAGCGGGTTTCGGGCCGGCTTTGGATGACCTGGAAACGCTGTCTGCACGATCGCCGGGAGATATATGGAGAGAAATGCTTCGGGATTCATCAACGCAACCGCCTTTTATAGATGTGGCAGATGCCAGCGTGCGGTCTGCTTATGAAGCCGCTTCACTTAAAATAAATCAGCCTGCAGGTATGGTGGCCAGGGAGGCCAATGAAATGGCCACCGGGACCGTTGGTCAAAGTGAGACAGGCAACAAAGTGCTGCGTGCAGAATCTGAGCGGCGAATGCTGGCCCAAAGATCCCGTGAGAACATTAAAACGCTTAATATAACCTGGCTGGACCAGATGGTAACAAGCAAACAACAACTCAGGGAAAAGCTTTCTTTATTCTGGCATGGTCATTTCGCAACAAATAGCGGGAACATACTTTATCAACAAAAGCTGTTGGACATAATCCGGGTCAATTCGCTTGGAAATTTTGGTACCCTGTTAAAAGAAGTGAGCAGGTCCGCATCCATGATAAATTATCTCAACAATAATCAAAACAGGAAGAATCGTCCCAACGAAAACTTTGCAAGGGAGGTAATGGAACTGTTTACCCTGGGGCGTGGTAATTACTCTGAGAATGATATCAGGGAAGCTGCCCGGGCATTCACAGGCTGGGGCGCCAAACCTTCCGGTGAATTCATATTCAGATCGCAGCAGCACGATTCAGACAACAAAACCTTCCTCGGCCGCACAGGAAATTTTGACGGAGATAACATCCTGGACATATTGCTTGAGCAAAAGCAGACTGCATACCATATCACAAAAAAGATCTACAAGTATTTCGTTAACGATCGGCCCGATGAAAAAAAGATCAGGTTGCTTGCCGACAAATTCTACTCGTCCAGGTATGACATTTCGAAACTGCTGGATAACATATTTGCAAGCGACTGGTTTTATGAACCCGATAACATTGGCAACCGCATCAAATCCCCTGTAGAATTACTTGTAGGTGTCAGGAGGACGCTCGGCCTGGAGATCAGGAATCCACCTGTTCAGTTGTTGTTACAAAAACTACTCGGGCAAACTCTGTTGTATCCACCAAATGTTGCAGGATGGCCCGGTGGCTACAACTGGATAGACAGCTCATCATTGATGTTAAGACTCCAGATTCCGAAGTTGATCGTTGATGCCGGCACTGTGAACCTTGTTCCGAAAGATAATGATGACCAGATGATGGGAATGAAGGAAACACCGGGCGAAACAAACAGGAAGAACAGGAACCCCGGCAGACAGGTTATACAGGCAACGATAAACTGGAACGGGTACCTGGGAATTTTTGACAAAACAAAGCGTGACAACCTTGTAAAACATATCGCCGCTTTGATGTTGGTACCGCCGTTAAACAACAATGAACTATTGAGCGGGTCGCTCGCTGATTCGACCAGCCGCGAAAGCTTTATAAAATCAACATCAATTCAACTGATGTGTATACCCGAGTACCAGTTATGTTAATAATGCAATAAGAAGTTATGCTGATAAAAAGACGAACATTTCTCCAAACCGGTTCACTTGCCACGGCTTCGCTGATGGTGCCACAATTCCTGAAGGCATTTGAAAAGAAGGCCCTTGTGCCGCCCGGGAACAAAGTGATGGTTGTGCTTCAGCTTAGCGGCGGCAATGATGGACTCAATACTGTTATACCGGTATCAAACGACATTTATTATAAGTTAAGGCCGTCATTAAGTATAAACAAGGATCTCGCTTTTAGACTTACTGAAGATGCAGGGCTCCATCCTGCCTTGAAATCATTTAAATCATTATACGACGAAGGAGCATTGGGAATCCTGAACAATGTTGGCTACCCGAATCCCGACCGTTCGCATTTCCGGAGCATGGACATCTGGCAAAGCGCAAGCGACAGCAATAAGTACGTTAATGACGGCTGGATTGGCAGATACCTGGACGCCCAATGTGCAGGCTGTGATGTTCCGACCCATGCGATTGAAGTGGATGATACGCTTAGCCTTGCTTTGAAAGGCAAGATGTCAAAAGCCCTTGCCGTAAAGGATCCACGGCGTTTGCTAAACCCTGCGAATGAACAATTTTTCAGGCAGATCAGCAAAGCTCATCAGCCTGGCAAAGGTGAACAACCCGTAGATTATCTATATAAAACGATGGCGGACACTTTGTCGAGCGCCGGTTATATTCTCAGGCAGAGCCGGCTACATCCAACAAGTGCAGACTATCCCAAAACTGAAATGGGCAACAGCCTGAAAAATATTGCATCATTGATATTTTCAGATATCAATACAAAAGTTTATTACCTGTCACTAGGAAGTTTTGACACCCATGTCGGCCAGCAAAACCAGCAAAACAGGTTGTTCGGCGAGATGAATGATTCAATCGGGGCTTTTGTTAAGGATCTGAAAGCCAATAACCGGTTCCAGGACGTGATGATTGTTTCATTTTCAGAGTTCGGTCGGAGGGTAACGCAGAATGCAAGCAACGGAACCGATCACGGCACTGCCAATAATATGTTTTTTATCAGTGGGGGACTTAAGAAGCCCGGACTTATCAATCCGATGCCTGATCTTTCTGATCTTCAGGATGGTGACCTCAGACATTCCGTTGATTTCCGCAATGTTTATGCAACGCTCCTTAAAAAATGGCTCGGCGCGGATGATGAGTCCATACTAGGAAGGCAATTTCAACAATTTGATTTTATCTGACTGCGAAATCACGCCAGTGCATCCAAACAAATCCAGGTCAACAGAAGCATAAACCACCTTCAAACCGGGCGAAATCCCGGTATTTCTGCTTCCGGATCCCGATACAAATTCTTTCAAAACCCCAAAATTTCCCCCCGTTATTTAATGGTTTTCTCATGCCCGGGGATCGGAAGGCCCGTTTAATTTGTTATCTTTATGAGGTAACGATAATGACAGTTGCCATATGAAACGACCAAAGAAACTTTGTAATCTTTGCCCGCGTGCGGTACGGTTTAAGGTTTGAATGGCGTTCTCCCCTCCCCTGACTTTGGGTGCAACAGATCTCCTCCTGCCATGCGGGATAACAGCTCTGCCACCAGGTTTAAGGCGGTCGGCTCCGGCAAAAATAAAATTGAACGGATGAAACGAATTTCTTTTGTTACTACTGCGCTGGTAGCGACAATTTTGCTGGTGGTCAGCTGTTTTGATAAAAAGGACGAAAGCTCCCGGACTGCGGGCCTGGTTGATTTCAATTTTGATATCAAACCTATCTTGTCTGATCGCTGCTTTAAATGTCACGGACCTGATCCGAATAACCGGAAAGCTGATCTCCGGCTCGATATCGAAGAAAACGCTTATGCTGCATTGAAGAACAATCCCGGCGTTCATGCAATAGTTCCCGGCAACCCCGACCAGAGTGAACTGGTCAAACGTGTCCTTTCCACAGATCCTCAGTACATGATGCCCCCGCCTGAGTCAAATCTTAGTCTGAACGATGATGAAAAGTACCTGTTGAAAAGATGGGTGGCACAGGGAGGAAAATATAAAAAACACTGGGCTTTCCTTCTTCCGCAAAAAGTGCAGCCTCCTGCAATTGATCCCGATGACGGAGTAGTTGTAAATGAAATTGATCAGTTTATTATAGACAGGGCCATAAAAAAGGGTCTCAGGCAATCAAAGGAAGCCGACAGGGAAAGATTGATCAGAAGAGTGTCTTTTGATCTGACTGGTCTGCCACCCTCTCTTGAGATGACTGAAAGGTTTTTGAAAGACAATCGCCCTGATGCCTATGAGCGGTTAGTTGATTCACTCCTGAAGTCCCCGGCATATGGAGAAAGATGGACAAACTACTGGCTGGATGTTGCAAGGTACGGCGACACGCATGGTTACCAGGATGATCTTCCGCGGGTGATGTGGCCCTGGCGGGATTGGGTAATCAAGGCGTTCAATGAGAATATGCCGTATGATAAGTTTGTCACATGGCAGCTTGCCGGCGATCTTCTTCCGGATGCAAACAAGGAGCAGTTGCTGGCGTCTGCATTTAACCGTAATCATAAGATCAGCCAGGAAGGCGGTATTGTTGATGAAGAGTACCGGGTTGAATATGTGGCTGACAGGGCAAATACTTTTGGAAAAGCTTTTATTAGCGTATCCATGGAGTGCAGCCGTTGTCACGATCACAAATATGATCCCATCACCCAAAAAGATTACTTCAGCCTGTATGCGTTTTTTAACAATCTCAAGGAAACGGGGTTTGTATTAAACCTGCGCACTCCCGAACCTTATATGCCCATCTCTAAACGCGACCTGGAAGGCGAGCTGAAGTTCCTGAACGCAAACCGGGTGATCAGGTCCGAGAAAGATACGATACTGCAGATGGTGATGAAGGAAGAACCCGGCATTCGTAAATCCTATGTGCTCAATCGGGGGGCCTATGATGCTCATGGCGAAGAAGTAACACCAGACGTGCCTAATTCAATACTTCCATTGAAACCAGGGCTCCCAAAAAACAGGCTTGGATTATCCCAATGGCTTTTCGATGAAAAAAATCCGCTCACCGCGGGTGTAATGGTTAACAGGATATGGCAGGAAATTTTCGGAAAGGGACTGGTGGCAACTTCAGAGGATTTTGGCAACCAGGGATCAATTCCGTCTCATCCGGATTTGCTTGACTGGCTTGCTGTGGACTTCCGCGAAAGCGGGTGGGATATCAAAAAGCTCATTCGGAAAATGGTTATGTCAGCTACCTACCGTCAATCCTCAACCGCTTCTGCAGAAGTGCGCGAAATTGATCCTGAAAATATCTATCTCTCGCATTCAACAAGGTACCGGATGAACGCTGAAATGATCCGGGACAATGCGCTCGCAACTTCAGGGTTGTTAAATCCGGAAATTGGCGGACCAAGTGTGAAACCTTATCAACCCGAAGGAATCTGGGAAGGCGTTTCAGTTGGCGACAAAAGTGGTTATCGTGGCGAAACATCATATATAATAGACACGGGCAACCTTGTTTACCGGCGAAGCTTATACACGTACTGGAGAAGAACGGTGCCTCCGCCAGCTATGATAACCTTCGACAATCCAATGAAGGAAATTTGCGAGGTAAGACGTACACGTACGAGTACGCCGTTGCAGGCGCTGGTATTACTGAACGATCCACAGATAATGGAAGCTTCAAGGGTTCTCGGCTCCAGGCTGCTGGTAAAAAATAACAATGACAGCAGGCTCGCAATCACAGAAGCATTCAGATTAATAACTTCGAGAACTGCAAAGGCGAATGAGATCGATATACTCGAACAATTCTACAACGCAGAATTGAAAAAATATAAAGGTGATTTAAAAGCAGCAACGGCAGTGTTGAAGACCGGGCATCATAAAATTGATTCAAGGATAAATGCCGCAAACGCAGCTGCAATGATGCTCACCATACAAACAATATATAACCTGGATGAAACCATTTCCAGGTCCTGATAAATGCAAACGAGATGGAAAAGGAAATACTGGAACAGAAACTAAATGTTAACCGCCGTCACTTTCTCTCCAAGCTGAGCCTGGGTATTGGCGGAGCGGCACTGGGATCCCTGCTGATTCCTGACCTCTTCGGCAAAGCGGAAGAGGATAAATTGCCTGCAGGTATCTCTCACTTTGCTCCACGTGCAAAAAGAGTGATTTACCTGTTCCAGAGCGGTGCGCCTTCACAGCTTGATCTTTTCGATTATAAGCCCTTATTAAACAAGATGCAGGGTGAAGACCTGCCGGCTTCCATACGCATGGGTCAACGGCTTACCGGGATGACGGCCAGTCAGAAAGAATTTCCGCTCGCCGGATCACTTTTCAAATTCAATCAATATGGCGAGTCACGTGCATGGGTAAGCGAACTTATGCCCTACACTTCGAAAATAGTCGATAAGATTTGTTTTGTAAAGTCAATGCACACTGAAGCGATCAATCATGATCCTGCAGTCACATTTTTCCAGACAGGCAGCCAACAACCCGGAAGACCAAGTATGGGATCATGGCTCAGTTATGGACTTGGCAGCGAAAACAAAAACCTTCCCGGGTTTTGTGTTTTTCTATCACGTGGAAAAGGCAACATCCAACCGCTGGCTTCAAGAATCTGGGGTAGCGGATTTCTCGATTCAATTCACCAGGGAGTTCAGTTCCGTTCAGCAAAAGATCCTGTTTTATACCTGCAGGATCCCGAAGGACTCGACAAAATAACCCGGCGGAACATGCTGGACAAGATTGCCGAACTGAATCACCTGCAACTGGCAGAGTTCCAGGATCCGGAAATTGCAACAAGAATAGCCCAATATGAAATGGCTTATCGTATGCAAACTTCTGTTCCGGAAGTTATGGACATCAACGATGAACCCGAACATGTCTTCAAACTATACGGACCCGATTCAATGAAACCGGGAACCTTTGCTGCAAACTGCATCCAGGCAAGAAGACTCGCCGAAAGAGGTGTTCGTTTTGTGCAGCTTTATCATATGGGATGGGACCAGCATGGCAGTTTACCAAGAGATATCCGCAATCTGTCCAGGGATACTGATCAGCCTTCTGCTGCCTTGATTATGGACCTCGAACAGCGCGGATTACTCGATGATACATTAGTGATCTGGGGTGGAGAATTTGGCCGGACAAACTATTGCCAGGGCAAACTATCTGTTGATGATTACGGAAGAGATCATCATCCAAGATGCTTTACCGTCTGGATGGCGGGAGCGGGCGTGAAGCCAGGATTTGTTTATGGTGAAACTGATGAATTCGGTTACAACGTTGTAAAAGATCCCGTTCATGTTCACGATTTTCAGGCCACTGTTATGCACCTCCTCGGTCTTAACCACGAAAAGCTTGTATTCAAACACCAGGGCCGGCGATATAGATTGACCGACGTGAGTGGAAAAGTAGTTAACGATCTGTTTACTTAACAAGGTAAAGATCACGCGAACCAAGTGAAAAGCATAAATGATCCTTTACCTGAATGGTTAAAATAAAAAACATCTTACTGTCGGCGAGCCTCGTCCTGAACATCATGCTCGTCTTTCTTTGGTTATTTGAATCCGGCATTCAACAACTACCTCCATGGATCAAGGTGGCCGGCCGGCTTCATCCCATGATACTGCATTTTCCGATTGCAATGCTATTGTTGATTGCGCTTCTTGAGATACTCCATGTTGGTGGGCGAAGACGCAACCCCGAAACTACTGTTGGTCACCCATCGGGTGACACGATAGATCTGCTGTTAGGCATAACTGCATTCACTGCTGTACTCGCTGCCCTGTGTGGATTTTTTCTTTTGTATGGTGGAGGATATGAAAATTCCAATGATCTCTACTGGCACAAAGTGTCAGGCATAATAACGTCACTTATAGCTGGCTTGTTATCATGGTTACGAAGCATAAAAAAGCTTTACTATTTCCCGGTACTGATTGCCGGTTGTATCATGCTTATAGTCACCGGCCATCTTGGATCTTCTGTAACTCATGGCGATGATTTTATTACCGCGCCGTTGATGTCAAAAACAAAAAAAATCAAAAACATCAATGAAGCAGTTGTTTTTGAGGATATAGTGCAACCAATATTTGATGATAAATGTATCGGCTGCCATAATCCAAACAAAAGAAAGGGTGAACTCCTGTTAACCAGTTATAAAGACTTGCTCAAGGGCGGGGAAAACGGACCGGTCCTCCTGGCAGGCAATGCGGACAGCTCGGCCCTTTACAATCTCCTGCTATTGCCGGCAAATGACGATCGCCACATGCCACCAGAAGGCAAACCTCAACCTGATGCCGGTGAAATCGCGCTTATTAGATGGTGGATCAGCTCGGGCGCCAATCCAGATCAGAAATTTAAAGATGCAAAAAGTCCTGACTCGATAACAAAAATAGTTCGTGCTAAATATGATGCCGGTTCGGCGCTTGATCAGTTGGACATTGATTTTGCCGACATAGACCTGATCAATAAACTCAATAATAACGATCGTGGTGTAAAGCAACTTTCTCTGGAAAAGCCATACATCAGCATCTTCCTCGCTAACAGAAAGAAAATAAGTAACAAGGAAATTGAAGAACTGTTACCGCTCAGGGACCAGGTTACCAGCATAAATCTCAGCCATTCAAATATCACCTATGAACAGGTAAAAATGATTGCCGGATTTCATCATCTGCGTGCTTTACATTTTGAGAACAGCAACATTAATGATAGTGCCGTGAGTGCAATAGCAGGCCTGAAATACCTGGAATACCTGAATGTTTCAAATACGAAAGTGACCGATGCGGTGCTTGACATCGCCGCAAAAATCAAAAGCCTGACGAGGTTATATCTATACGAAACAGACGTTAAGGTTGACCGTATAGCCGTATTAAGAAAAAAGAAACCTGCTATTAGTGTGGGGTACACTCCAGATCTGTCTACCGATACATCTTATCGTGGCAAACTTACCGACCCGGAAGTTACTATCGATAGCAACATGTTCGTGACGCAGGCTATGGTAAAGATGACTTATAGGCTGAAGGGAGTGAACATGTATTATACACTGAACGGCCAGGAACCGGACAGCACTTCAAATTTGTATCGGGGCCCGTTTTCTGTTGATAGTTCCGCAATTCTGAAAGTTATAGCCATGCGAACAGGCTGGCAGGCGAGTAAAGTACTCAGCTATAAGTTTGAAAAGGCATCAATGAAATTTGCAGCATCAAAACTTGACCTTCCACCAGATAAACGTTATCCTGGCAAAGGCGACAGTTCACTAATAGATTTTAAAAGAGGTGCTATCGATGGGCCAGATGAAAACTATATTGGTTATGAAGGAAATGATATGGATGCCTGGCTCGACCTGGGAACTAACAGTAGCATTTCAGGCTTATCCGTTTCCTATCTCGTCAATCATGGTTCGTTCGTCATTGCCCCGGCACAATTTGAAGCGTGGATTGCTTCGCCAGACGGCAAAAGGCTCAAAAAACTCGGCATTGTTTCAAGCCGTGAAACAGGCCTTCAAAAAGGGGCTGTCCGAAAGACGCTATCCTTGAATTTTCCAAAGCAGTCGCTGAGATATTTGGTTGTGAAAGTGAAAAACGTCGGAAAAATACCGGCCTGGCACCCGTCAAAAGGTTCCAAAAGCTGGATATTTATTGACGAAATTATAGCAAACTAACGGCAACGCGTACCTGTAGATGGCGACCGCTAACCCAAAACAGACTATTAACCCAATACATAAAGGGTCAACTACCGGATCAATGTTATTGTTCCTTTTTTCAACTGTTGCTGACCATTGTAATCAATACCTGCTACTTTCCACACATAAGTTCCCGAGGGTTGATCCTTTCCGTTCATTGTACCATCCCAACCACTAAAGGTATCAAGCGACGAAAAAACGAGTTGTCCATACCTGTTATATACCTGGAAGTATAACACCTGGTTGAGACCGACTGCAATGGGGCGGAACCGGTCATTTTTCCCGTCATTATTTGGTGTAAAAGCATTAGGAACATGGATCGCGGGCCCGTTGAATACCCTGATCTTCACTTCGTCGGTTGTTGCACAGCCAAAAGACGTGCTGGCTGTCAGCGTAAGCGTTACATTCTGGTCCGGTGTGATCGTCGGGTTTGCCACTGCGGGGTCACTCAGCCCAAAAGCCGGGGACCAGGAATATAAATCACCTCCACTTCCCCTTAACTGGTAAGATTGACCCGTAGCCAAAATAGTGTCCGGACCTGCGTTAGCGTTAGTCTCATACACATGAACGGAATCGGTAAGCCGAAAACTGCTGCAACCCTGCGCGCTGGTTGCATATACAGAAGATAGATAGTTGCCGCCTGTTTTATACATATGGCTCACCGAACTACCTCCTTTTACCTGTCCTCCGTCTCCAAAGCTCCAGTTCCAGTCGCGGATCTGTACAGCCGGGTTGCTGTTGACAGCATTAAAGATCACTGCGTCGCCTTTACATACATCATTAAAACTAAAGCTGATGTCAGGACGTTTGAAAACCTCGAAGTTTTTCAAAACGGGCGGCGATATACAACCTTCTTTGGTCGATACTGTGAGACTCGAATTTCCTGGCCCGGTGTTTCCGAATACCAGGGGTCCGGGGGTTGCTGCTGTGTAACCCCTGCCACTTATGCTCCAGTCCCATTTATCAATAGTGCCAAATTCAATGGTCGATTTATCACGGAAAAATACGGGAAGGCTGTCACACAGAATTCCCGGGTCCAGCTCGAAGTCTGCTACCGGGATCGAACCTACCACTACCCGCTGTTTGAAAGTGTCCGAAGGGCAACCGTTATTACCCAGGATACTGAGTTTAATATCGTAATTACCCGGACGGGCATAGGTGTGGGATGGTGGATTCTGAAGAGAGGAATTGGTTCCATCGCCGAAATCCCAATGCCACTTAACGATGTCTCCAAAAGAAGTTGAACTGTCCTGGAAAGGTATAGTGACGGGGAAACATGTTTTCAGGTCTTTCGGCATCGTAAAGGCTGCATTTAACGACGTACAGAAGCGCTGCAGGTTCTTTGATCCCCCGGTAGCACCGGTAAATCCCCAGAAGACCATGGGATCGCCGTTAAAGAGATCTTTGACCATGTCTATAGTTGCTTCAACCCGGTCAACGCCATCGATCTGTGCTTTGATCTTTTTTGTCGCGGCGTTCCAGGTTATGCGAAAACTATGTGTTTTGCAATCTTCAATATTACCACCACCGGCGAGAGCAGTAACAGGGCCGGCGAGATTATTGGTTGAACTGTGCCGTATATCACCATTTTTATGAATGGCTATATGGTCATCAGCCGGGTCGTTTTTATTAGAATTTTGCCAGGTGTCTATCTCCACGGCGATCGACGGCATAACGCCTTCCACGCCCAGGCCTTCACCGCTGGATCCTATACTTACACTTATCGGTTGAAGCACGAACACGATACCATCGGCTCCCATCTGATCCGTACAGCCCAGGAATACATCAAACTGATAATCGAACGAGTTTTGAAGATTGATCTTGTTAACGTTCCAGACAGAACCCGATTGGCCCCCCAGGTCAGGCGTGAGTGTATAACAATTACAGCTCTCCTGAACTGCACTTCCGTTCATATGATAGGGATTCACCACCTGGCCAGCCACTTCCTGAGATTGACTGATTAGCAGGCACAATAATAAAACAGCGATAACTCTTTTCATGCAATCGTGAAAGATACAGTTTGGCTTAAAACACAGGGTACTTCAAAGGAGATAAAGGATAAAAACTGAAAGTACTGCAAGAAAATAAGTCTACACCCGGGACCAGTAATTTAAAAAGACGACTAACTGCCGCCACAAATAACGTTAACACAACACAACCATTATCATGCCCCATTAATGTCCGGCTCACTCAACAAAAGCACCCCGCAAAACAAAAGCAATCGTGATAATCGGCCTTAAACAATCAGGTCATAACAAGAATTGTCACAACAACAAAAAACACCTTCGAATGACCTTGCTTAAACAATTAATTCATACCCACGAAAAAGCCATCCATAGAACTGACTGAACCGAACAATGGATGGCCGAATATTCTTACAGGTGGCAGATTACCATCCCTGCTTGGCAACTCCTTCCTTGATAGCTTCGAGCGCTTTGGCTTCGCCGAGTAATGTAGTAAGCTTATTGCCCTTACCATCATTTCCCTGAGCCATATAAGTTCCCTTAGCAGTTTTAGTAATCACTGCGTCCATGATGGGCACATTTTTTTCCTTTGTTTTCACGTTATACGCAGTGAGTGTTATTTTAGCCATAAATGGTTTGTTTAAATGGTTAGTAATTCATTTTAAGACTCAAATTTAGCTACCTCCAGCCTGAAAATGCCTATAAAATAAAATCAATTTTACTCTCAGGAGGCACCGCATTAAAAATCAATCCTTTATACATCTAACGGATTATCATTAAATATCCAGCTTGGCGTATTTAGCGTGACTTTCAATGAATTCACGTCTTGGGGCTACTTCATCACCCATAAGCATACTGAAGATGCGATCAGCTTCTGCAGCGCTCTCTATCGTCACTCTTTTCAGTGTCCGGGTATCAGGGTTCATAGTCGTCTCCCAGAGTTGTTCAGAGTTCATTTCCCCAAGGCCTTTGTACCGCTGAATATTCACGCTATCTTCCTTACCACCGGAAAGCTTTTCTACCCACATCTTGCGTTGTTCTTCCGTCCACGCATATGCTTGTTCCTTGCCTTTTTTCACAAGATATAGCGGAGGTTGTGCTATATAAACATAACCCTGCTCAACCAGTTCTTTCATGTACCGGTAAATGAAGGTCAGGATAAGTGTTGCAATGTGACTGCCATCCACATCAGCATCGGTCATGATGATCAGTTTATGATAGCGGAGTTTTATCAGGTTGAGTGCTTTGGGATCGTCCGTTGTGCCGACGGTAACACCGAGCGCTGTATACATGTTCCTGATTTCCTCATTTTCGTAGATCTTATGTTCCATTGCTTTTTCCACGTTAAGTATTTTACCTCTCAATGGAAGAATCGCCTGGAAGCTCCGGTCGCGCCCTTGTTTTGCAGTACCGCCTGCTGAGTCTCCCTCAACCAGGAACAGTTCGCACCTGTCGGGGTCCCTGTCAGAACAGTCTGCCAGTTTTCCGGGTAGTCCACCACCGCTCAGCACACTTTTGCGTTGCACCAGCTCACGGGCTTTTTTTGCAGCGGCACGTGCCTGGGCAGCAAGAATAACCTTCTGGATGATGTTTTTTGCGTCCTTTGGATTTTCCTCAAGAAATGCCTGGAGCGCACGGGATACCGTAGTATCTACCACGCCCATCACCTCGCTGTTACCCAGCTTGGTTTTTGTTTGTCCTTCAAACTGGGGTTCAGGAACCTTTACAGAAATAATACTGCTCAACCCTTCCCTGAAATCATCGCCTTCTATCTCCACTTTGGCCTTTTCAAAAAGGTTTTCTTTTTCACCATAGCTTTTAAACACGCGGGTAAGAGCGCGTCGGAAGCCCGAAACATGGGTTCCGCCTTCTATTGTATTGATATTATTAACGTATGAATAAATATGCTCGCTGTAACTGCTATTATAACATAAGGCAACTTCAACCATTACGTTGGTCAATTCGTCCCTTCCTTCAACAAAGATCACTTTTGGAAGTAATGGTGTGCGGCCGGCATTATTATCGAGCATTTCAACAAACTCGACGATTCCCCCCTCACTGAAAAACTTCTTGGAATAGGTTGCGCCTGACTCGTCTTTTTCCCGGAGGTCATTCAGTATAATAGTGATTCCCTTGTTGAGATAAGAGAGTTCACGTAACCTTCCTTCAAGAATGTCCTTCTTATACACTGAGGCAGTAAAAATCGTCGTATCAGGCCAGAAATGAACAGTCGTACCAGTGCGATCACTGGTCCCGATTTCCCGGACCGGGTATTGAGGAACCCCAATCCTGTATTCCTGCTCAAATATCTTTCCCTCACGATAAACAGTCACCTGCAATAACTGGCTAAGCGCATTAACGCAACTCACACCGACTCCATGGAGACCACCGGAAACCTTGTAGGTATTTTTGTCAAATTTTCCACCAGCGTGTAAAACGGTCATTACCACTTCGAGTGCACTTCGTTTTTCCTTCTGGTGCATACCGGTGGGGATACCACGGCCGTCATCCTGGACGGAAATCGAATCATCTTCATGAATATTTACGATGATGTTTTTACAGTAACCGGCGAGCGCTTCATCAATCGAGTTATCAACGACTTCATAAACCAGGTGGTGGAGACCTTTCTCACTAATGTCCCCGATATACATCGCGGGACGTTTTCTTACTGCTTCCAAACCCTCTAAAACCTGAATACTGTCTGCACCATATCCTGCGATGGCAGGGGCTAGAATTTCGTTAGTTTCTGTTATCATATTTAATTGAAAAAATCAGGTGAGATTAATTCGTGCAAAGGTACGTAAAATAAGGGTCTGGAAGCAATTTACAACCGATTTTATCCCTATTTTTCATGCTTATAATCAACTTATTATACTTGATTTTATTTTCGTCAGGAATGTAACGGAAATGCACATGTTTTCAACAATTTCAGAGCACAAAATGAGTGTAAAATGTACATGGTGACCGCGAAGTTTTCTTAACGGTCATCACTCAAAAAAATACCGTATCTACCAGCTGATTCGATCCACATGTACACACTACAAAAAACACTCTCCAACAAAATCGTGTGCGATGAGGAAACTGCATAAACTGTGAGAAATTAAAGGCTTTTGTCCTGGTGGCCGGTATTGCCATGATCCTTTATTGCACGATATTTGGTATAGAATAACCTTAGTGACCAGATAATGAAGAACTCCACACAAATCACATTCGCTTTCCAGGATCCGCCCGAACAAGGCGAAAATCCGGGCGTTGGTGTGCGGATAAAATCCCTGAAAAAATCTGCAGGTGATCCCACTAAAGAAGGACAGCAGGAATTAACTGCACCGAAGGATAAGTCTGCAGGCCCCGGATTATTCGGTGAACCGGGTGAAACTGTGGGTACAAGTGAAATTGGGAGTAATGAAGCTCCACAGGCCCAATTACCCGAACCGTTCTCAGAACCGGATGCCGGATCGCCTGCATCGCAAGCTGAAACTTTCAGGGCCGCAGCTGCGGATATTCAGCCGATAGCTGAGTTGCCCGGAGATGACGACCTGCCCGTTTTCCGCGGATCATCAGAATTTGAGGGTCAAATGCCACCGGAAGACATACAGATTGAAATCACTGCAGAGGATGGAAACGAAATTGCAAATCCTGAGGCAGGCGGGGAGGTTGAAGCATCCCCTATCCCCGAAAAAACGACTAAGTCAACACGGGGAAGAAAATCCCTGAAGAACATTGATGATGGCGCTGAACTGATCAATGTTCCACCGGATGAGATACTTTTTCAAAAACAATATTATGCGATAGGCGAAGTAGCTGAGATGTTTCACGTCAATCAATCACTCCTGAGATTCTGGGAGACTGAGTTTGACATCATTCAACCACGGAAAAACCGTAAAGGCGATCGTCATTTTCGTCCTGTAGATATAAAAAACCTGCTGTTGATTCATGATCTTCTCCGGCGCAGGAAGCTCACGATAGAAGGAGCTAAAGATTTCCTTAAAAAGAATAAACGTTCTCCTGAACGTTTTGCAATGATCCAGTCGTTGCAGAAAATCAAAGGATTTATCCTCGAAATAAAGGCTACTCTTTGAGGGCAGTTAGAGTCACTGCTTTTTATACCTGGTAAAACTTTCCATCTCCGCTGCCTCTTCAACCTCTCTATGATTACCTCGTCCCTGTTCCTAAAACCCAGTAATATTTTCTTGGTGCCTTACCCGTCATAATGCTTTTCCTGATTATTGTCGCTCCCTTTCTTATTATAGTCGCTCCCTTCGCGTAGGTCTTTTCCTGGTTCCCGTTCCTTACACCTCGTAATTCTTTTCCTGGTCCTTGGTTGCCAGTTTTATATCGAGATCCTCGAGCTTCTGGATAATCGCCAGGTTCATTTGCTGCCTCAACGCGTTAAAGTCAGCCACCGGGATAGTCGCCGTAAAAAACTCAACGTGAATTACAAACGCGTTTTTGTTTATGTCTGAAAGAAAAACAGTATAGCTTTCGATCTCGGTCCTCCGAAGCTGGAAGATCCTTTCAATCGATAATACAAGCTGATCAATCTGTTCATGGTTAGTTGAGGAATGCAGCTCCAGCTGAACAAAAGATCGCCTTTGTGTCCGAAGAGATAAATTGTCCATTATGCTGTCGACCATCTGCTTATTTGGTACTGTTACGAAAGTCTTCTGATCGGTACGCAGGCGCGTGCTTCGTAAACCGATCTTCTCAACAGTTCCGGTTATCCCCTGAACCTTAACCAGATCCCCCGTCATAAACGGTTTATCAAAGAAAATAATAAACGATGCAATCAGGTTTTCCATGCTCTCACGCAATGACAGCGCGATGGCAGCGGTAGCAATGCTTAAACCAGTAATAAGGTTTCCGATTTTCAGACCGAAAGCATATTTCAGTATCAGCAGGATCCCACAGATAATGATCAGGGCCTTAAAAAAATCTTTGAAGAAAACAATCAGCTGGTTCTCTTTGACATCTCCGGTCGCATTAGCTTTTTGATGCAATATCATCGCTATGAAGTCAATGATCCGCAGGATAAGCCAGATAAACGAGATCACGAAAATGATCACCGCAACAACCTCCACAATGCCGTGAGTAGAAACCCGGTAAATATTTACATTGAGGACTTTGGGAAAATTTAGCTTTTCGATGGAGACAAGGCTAACAAGAATCAACAGGAAAGTTTCCAGGGGCGAAACAACAAGATTTACAAATGATGGCTTGTCAACCCCTATTGCTATTCGTTTCACTAATCTAAACAACAGGCCCGCTATGTATCTTGATAAGTATCTTTTAAAGATCAATGCAAGGAGAATAGAACCGATTACAAACAAATAGGCTCTGATTGAGTTATCCAGGATCACTATGTCGAAAAAATCTTTCATTTAATTCTATTGGTATGCGGACAGCTAAGGTACTCAACAATTAACTTTTCCAGGTGCGGCAATCGCTATTTCGTGCCAGGCTTCTGAGAACTACCTGCGTCACCATACGCATATACTTCTATCACTCCCTCGTGCAATGCGTATAAGAATGTATTGGTAATTTTTATTTTGCTTGCATCACGGATGCCGCGGCTGATTGGAAATTTTTGCAGATTTAAAGTGCCCGGCTCATAGCGGTAAAGAAAATCGCCATTTCTTCCAAACATTGTTTTATTGATCACAGTGAAATCGGACCAGCCTTGAAAAAGCAACCGGTTCCTGAAAGCACCGTAATAGTCAAACATATAAACACCTTTGGTCGAGTCATACAGGTAAACCAGTTTTTCCTGGTCGATAATAACCTGTGGCGAAGGCATTGAGTCAAAGATCATGCGAAAATCGGCTGACTGGTCAATCACTTTTCCATCATCACCTACTTTTTTCAACTTGGATTCCTGCTCATCAAAAACCCAGATATTGTTATCATAAGCCTGCCCTATTGTTTTGACCTGGAAAAGATTTTGTCTCCTCAGGTCAATCGTTGACCTGACATTTAGAAAGCGGTCGAGCACCAGCACCGTCCCGAAATTTTTGAAATAAAGCAAAACCTTGAGAGGGTTCGATGCATCAATTGAAAACAACTTACCATAGCGACGCACATCATTAAAAACTCCGGCTGAATCGCCTTCGCTATTCAGCTTTTTTATCTGTCCGCTGCTGCTCACGATAAAACAATTTCCGAGATTGTCTACCGTAAAATCAACTATATCACCACGGTAGGACCTTTTCAACCTGAACAATGTATCCTGGGCCTGCACCAAAGGTGCAGACATCAAAAGAAAAAAAACGGCCAGGTAGATTTTGTTCATTAGTGTCTGATGATCTTGTGTTCCAGTTCAGGATAACGTGTTTTCAGGTTAAGATGTTGCCCGTCGAAAACTGCATATGTGAAGTAATTGATCCAGTCTCCAAGATTAATATACCTGCTTTTATCATCCAGTCTGAAGTCGATAGGTAGGTGCCGATGACCGAATATCAGGAAATCATAGAACTTTTTTTTCAGTTCTGTACGGGAGTGAGTGATCAGCCATTCGTTTTCTTCTCCCAGGAAATCCTGGTCATGCTGAGCCGTCGCTTCCCGGCTTTTCCGGCTGAAGAAATCGGCTAAACCTATTCCCACCGCGGGCGGCAGGATACCGAACAACCACTGACACACAGGATTTCTGAATATCTTTTTCAGAAACTTATAACCTTTATCACCCGGTCCGAGACCGTCGCCATGGCCAACAAGAAATTGCCTGGAATTAAAAACAAACTCTTTGGGTTCGAAGTAAACGGGAATATTGAGCTCAATTGGGAAATAGTCCCTCATCCACATATCATGATTGCCTACAAAAAAATGAATTGGGATGCCCTGGTCCGTTAGTTCGGCTAATTTGCCAAGCAACCTTACGTAACCCCTTGGGACAACTTTCCGGTATTCGTACCAGAAGTCAAACATATCACCAACTATAAAAATGGAAGCTGCGTCCTTCCTGATCTCTTCAAGAAATTCAACGATTTTTTTTTCACGCACAAGGCTCCTTTCGTGATCAGGGGCACCAAGATGAAAGTCAGATAGAAAATATATTTTTTTCGATGGGGGAATATTCATTTCAGATGCCATCTACCAAAAATACAAATACTTCTTTAGGCCCATGAACACCAACAACCAGGGTTTTCTCGATGTCGGCGGTCCTGCTGGGTCCTGAAGCAAAGGTGATCATGGAAGGAAGGTTGTTTCCATATTTTGTCTTCATCATTTCCAGCCCGTTTCTTATATCGTATACAAGCTGGCTGCTATGAGCTATACATATGTGCACAGGTGCGTACACACTGGTTGTTCTTCCACTTTGCTGTGCTGAGCTCATTACTATGCTTCCGGTTCTTGCAACCAGGAACTCACACCCGGTAATAGCCGCATCACAAACCGCAAGATCAACCGGGGCAAAAGTATCAAAACCTGCAGCCTTCAACTGCCCGCCGAGCTCAGACTCGCGGCAAAAAATGTTCTTCCATTTGTTTGAAGCAATAATACCCTTGAGTTGCTCAGCTACCTCACGGTAATCAAGACAAAAAACAAATCTCCCCTGCAACAGTGTAAACTGCTCGGCGAATTCAATTTCCAGTTCCTGTGTTGACGGGGTGAATACAGAGCTTGCACCCTCACTTTTCGGAAAAGGAAGAGGCGTTGACTGTGTCAACGCCTTCCGTATTTTTTTTAGAATATTTTCCTTAGCGGAAGATACATTCATTGTTATAAGTTAACTGTGCGTCTGTTATCAGGTCATTCAGAATTTAGGGAGCCGGAATGTTGCTGACGTTTGGGTCATAAGGCGGTACACCTTCACTGATCGCCCCGTTCGAATGATGATCCGGATTGTTGTCATCAACGTCCAGTGTTTTTCGTTCTTCGAAAGGACGTTTTCCGATCAACCTTTCAACATCACTCTGAAACAATACTTCTTTATCCAGCAATGCTTCTGCAAGCGTTCTGACCTGCTCACTCTTTTCCTGGAGTAATTTCTTGGTTTTGTCGTAAGCCTGGTCAATCAGCTTTCTTACCTCTTCATCAATCAGTCTTGAAGTCTCCTCGCTATAAGGTTTGGTAAATGAACCTTCCTGTGCGGGATCATAAAAACTGACCTTACCCACTTTTTCATTCATACCATAAACAGTGATCATCGAATAAGCAATCCGGGTAATTTGCTGAAGATCGTTTTGTGCGCCGGTAGATATCTTCTGGAAGAAGATCTCCTCACTTGCACGTCCACCAAGCGTCATACAAATCTGCTCTATCAACTGATCTGTATTATACAAATATTGTTCTTTAGGGGTATATTGAGCATAACCCAAAGCTGCAACTCCTCTCGGAACAATGGTAACCTTCAATAACGGGTATGCGTGTTCGAGATACCAGCCACAGATTGCGTGGCCTGCTTCATGATACGCAATGATCTTTTTCTCTTCAGGAGAGATGATTTTATTTTTCTTTTCAAGACCACCGATCACTCTGTCAACTGCATCCTGGAAGTCTTCCATTTCCACATGCTCTTTCCCTTTACGGGCCGCAATAAGGGCAGCTTCATTACAAACGTTAGCGATATCTGCACCTGCAAATCCAGGGGTCTGTTCGGCTAACTTGTGAATATCAACCTTGGTTGAGATCTTAATAGGTTTCAGGTGAACCTTGAATATGTGTTCACGTCCTTTAAGATCTGGTTTGTCTATAGAGATCTGCCTGTCAAACCTTCCTGGTCTGAGCAATGCAGTATCAAGCACATCAGGCCTGTTGGTTGCGGCAAGAACGATAATACCACTTTCTCCGCTGAATCCATCCATCTCAACCAGCAACTGGTTAAGTGTACTTTCTCTTTCATCATTACTCATGATGGCATTTTTACCACGTGCACGGCCGATAGCATCGATTTCATCAATAAATATGATACATGGCGCTTTTTCCCTTGCCTGTTTGAACAGATCGCGTACACGGCTCGCACCAACACCCACGAATAACTCAACAAAGTCAGAACCTGACATTGAAAAGAAAGGCACCTGGGCTTCACCTGCCATCGCTTTTGCAAGCAGGGTTTTACCGGTTCCCGGAGGACCAACCAGTAATGCGCCCTTTGGTATCTTTCCACCCAGTGCGGTGTATTTCTTAGGATTCTTTAGGAAGTCAACGATTTCCATTACCTCTACTTTGGCCTCATCAAGACCAGCAACATCCGCGAAGGTGATATTTACCTTGGCACCTTTGTCGAATAAGGTAGCTTTCGACTTACCAATATTGAAGATTCCACCAGGACCGGCGCCACCACCTGCGCCGCCACCCATTTTACGCATGAGCATAACCCAGATCAGAACAATTACCAGCAAGGGAAGAAGGAAATTCAGGAAAGGTCCGAACCATTCCCCTTCCATAACCGGCTTATAAGGTGTATCGGCAATTGCCGGATTGTCTTTCAGAACTTCTAACAGGCGTTTCTCAAATTCATCGGTTTTTGTAACGGTGAATTCAAAATGCGGTCCTTCTGCTTTTGTGCCCGGCCAGCTTTTACTGAGTTTGTCTTTATAGTAAGTTTTCGCGAGGCTATCTTTCTTTATATAAACCCTGACAAGGTTTTTGTTGGTTACAAGCACCAGCTTATCTACATCACCTGGCTTGAGCATTTTTTCTGTAAACTCCAGTTCTGATTCAATCTGTTTTGCATCCGGAGTAAATGAACCAAAAATCTGAAAGCCTACCAACACCGCAAAAATTATAGCCCAGATCCAATAAATGCTGAATCTGGGTCCTTTACGCGGATTATTATCATCTCTTGGTCTCAACCGGGGGAAATTACGGTCGTTTTGTCTTGAGTCGTCTTGTGACATCATTCTTGGTCTCCTAGGTTCTTAATTTAATTGTAATATTGTTTTTTGAGTTGGCATCTGCTCATTTTGATTGATGAACCTTAACTATTAATCACGATCAGCAGATAGCAACTATGGATGTTCTTCGCTCAGTGCATCACTCCACATTTCCTCGAGCTTATAAAATTTTCGGGTTTCTGGTTGCATTACATGCACCACAACATTTATGTAGTCAACAAGTACCCAATGAGCTGCCTGCTGTCCTTCATGACGATAAGGCGACTCGTCGGTAACCTGCTTTACATAAAATTCAACATAGTCACTGATGGCTTTGACCTGGGTTGTACTGTTAGCTTCGCAGATAATAAAATAATCAGCTACAGCTTCAGGAATTTTTCTTAGATCCAGGGAAATGACGTTTGATCCTTTCTTCTCCTGGATAGCATGTATTATTGCTTTAAGTATTTTTGAATTTTTCGTTAACCTGGCAACACCGTTTCTTTTGCGGCGGGTTGATAACTTAGAAAGTTGTTCCAATAATCAAAACTTTTAATGATCAATTATGTGTTATAAGGTGAAGGACGATTTAGTTCCGTCTATATTCTAATTTCGCACAAATCAAAAATAGTAATCTTTTGTCATATCCTGCCACCTTTGATACTATCGGTCAACCTTTTATATTGCTGACGACCGTTGATAGCACCAACAACTATGCCATGGCACAGGCTCATGCGGGATTGGCCACCCCCGGAACTGCGTATTTTGCGCTTGAACAAACAGCCGGAAAAGGGCAGCGCGGGAAAACCTGGAATTCCAGGCCTGGTGAGAACATTATCATGAGCCTCAATCTCAATCCTGGCAACGCTTTGATAGGTAAATCATTTCTCTTATCAGCCAGCATCTCACTTGCTTGTTATGATTTATATAAATCTTTCGCAGGGGAGGAAACTGCTGTTAAATGGCCAAACGATCTTTACTGGCGTGACAGAAAGGCAGGAGGAATTTTGATAGAAAACATAGTGGGTGGACAGGATAAACAATGGAAGTGTTCAATAGCGGGAATCGGCATCAATATCAACCAGACAGAATTCGGTGATTTCAGCAGCCGCGCAGTTTCGCTGAAGCAGATTACGGGTCACGAAAAATCAGTAACCGAACTCGGGAAACAGCTATGCCTGCTGGTTCAGAACCGGATGAATAACTTTTATGCTGCTGATTATGCCGGCATTCTAACCGAATATAACCAGGCATTGTTTATGCGGGGTAAGCAGGTGAAACTGAAACAGGGCGCGATCGTTTTTCAGACGACTATCAAGGAAGTGGATATGCAGGGCAGGTTGATTGTCTCAGATTCCATGGAACGCAGCTTCAGTTTTGGCGAGGTCGAGTGGATATTTTAATGGATTAAAAGCACATTAAATTGCCAGCAAATGCAGTTTAAAATAAAGGAAAATTCGCTTTTCGCAAGGATTGGGGCATGGAAACTCGGAACTACCCGGATCGCAATGACGATTGGCGATACTATTCATCTCCACAATACATCATCACAGGAATTTCTGCAAGACAATCGGTGGGTGAAACATGAACTCAAACACGTGGAGCAATACAGAACCCATGGATTTATAGGTTTCCTTTGGAAATATACCATGGAAAGCATCCGCCGGGGCTATTACAACAACAGGTTTGAAGTTGAAGCCCGGGAAGCGGAATCATCCACCGATTTCCAGCGCTGATATTTCTTCAGCATGTGTTTTGTTTTTCGGCCTCAGGAAAATTTTTGCGATTATCCCTTTTTCATTGATCACAAAGGTGGTCCTTAAGAGACCCATGTATTTGCGGCCGTATAGTTGCTTTTCGCCCCAGACGCCATACTTATCGATGATCTTGTGAGAAGCATCGGCTATTAACCTGAATGGCAGGTTGAACTTTTGCTCAAATTTCTTGTGTTTGGCAGGGTCATCCGGGCTCACACCGATAATCTCAAATCCTTTGCTGATCAGCATGGCATAATTATCACGAAGGTTGCAGGCCTGAACCGTACAGGTAGGGGTATCGTCCTGGGGGTAAAAGTACAATACCACTTTTTTACCCTTCAGGTCAGACAAACTGAACTCGTTTCCGTTCTGATCAATACCACTGAATAAGGGGGCTTTGTCTCCTTCTTTTAGAGTTATCATTTCGTCCCTTTCATTTGTTGTGCTCATCACCTTGTAAACCTGAATGAGCGTACTGTTGAATTGCCAGCTTCATCTTCGGCATAAATTTTCAACTCATGACTGCCGGGAGGGCATTTTTCGTCGAAGACGTAAATAAAATTGCGACCCTTGTCGTTGGTAAACCGCAACCATTTGCCATCGAGCTCAGGTCTCACGTTTTTAAACTTATTGAGATTGTCTTTGACCGTGAAAATTATGCGCGAAACTTTGCTGAGGTTGGCACCATCAGCAAAACCAACGGGGACAATCACCGGCGGATCGGTGTCCACCATCAGTTTGAAGGAACCGAAATCGCGGAAATTTGCTGAGCCCCAGCCATCCTTCCATTCTACTTTCATTACATTCTGCCTGGCACCGGAAACCCACTGCATCACTGTTCGCGACTGCTCAAGTTCATTTAGTACACGATTTGGTTTCAGCCTGATAAGAATCGGTTCCTGCAAGGGGATATATGATGCACCTATACTGTGTTGATCTGAAACTGCACCGGTTAATGGAGCCGCTGCTTTTGCGTACCGGATATTAACTTCATCATAAAGGCATTTTTCGCCGATGTAAAATTCACAGTCTTCAGACTCAAATCCATCCAGCATTAATGGCTGAAAAATTTTTCCGTTTGATGGTAACGCCGGGGCCGCTATGCTTCCCGCTTTATACTGAATCTTATACTTTAGTTCCGACTGATTGTTGTACGCATCCTTTACCCCGATCCTGATTTCATGAACGGCTCCGTCACTGAGATCCAGTACGCCGTCGCCGTTGAATTGCTTATAAATGGAGTTTACGTATCCCGGTAATTCAGAGAAATGCTGCAGCCACGCTCCGCCATTGCTTTTTAGCCGGTAATCGATATGAGCATTAAGATACCGGGTATCGTTATAACTGATGTTGTCCATCCTGAAATCAATAACCGCCGTTCCGTCAACATAAAGTAATCCCTCATAGATCCCATTCAGGTTTGATGAACCGCTTTGGGTATCAAAAGTTGTCAGTGCAAAACTGACCATCGGTGAAGTAACCGTAACCAGGCCCGGAGTGGTTACAAAGTTGCCACCACCTGTCGCTTTCACGGGCACCAGTTTGGGAGATTGCTCATAAACACTTTTTGTGCGATCGTAAATTCCCAGGCGGAGAATCGAAGGGCGGGTATTGTCCGCAATTGGGAAACCGAAAAGCATGGGATTAACGTTTACATCTGTTTCTGTTCGTCTTATTTCAAAATGAACATGCGGAGCCTGTGAGCCACCGGTGTTGCCACTGTAGGCAATAAAATCTCCTTTTTTTACCGGAAACTGATCCGGTTTAAGTTCCAATAAAGTGCTCCACGATTCCTGTTTATACTGCTGTTCCTTCAACCAGGATTCGAGTTGGGGATTAAAGTTGTTCAGGTGTGCGTACAGGGTAGTATAGCCGTTTGGATGATTGATATAGATAGCCCGGCCAAAGCCCGCAGACTCAATCTTGATGCGGGATACATAGCCATCGGCAGCTGCATGGACCGGAAGATTCTCGCGGGCCATAGTTTTCAGGTCAAGACCCATGTGATAGTGATTTGGTCTTAGTTCTCCGAAATTGCCGCTTAAGGAAATTGGAATATTCAAAGGACTGCGGAAATACCCTTTCGGATAGTCTATTGTTGGTGGTCGTTGTGCAAAGGAAATCCGGGAAATGAAAACTAAAGCCAGGAGAAAAAATCTCATCAGTAAAATTTATCGGTTAGTAGTTCGCAAAACTAAGCCGTTTGAAAATAATGGCCTTATTATTGCCTCAACCTTTCAGGCTGCTTATTGTTAAACAATATAGAATTCCATTTTCTTTTGAGATAAATTTTAAATATGGAACAGCTTTTGGCACTACAGCAGTGTCTAACAAATATGAAATAAGAAAAATCACACGTTTATGAAAAAGATTTATAACAGGACGCTTTTACTACTAGCTATCACAATCGGAAGCATTGTGGGAATCATTAAAGGATCGGAAGCTAAGCAGAAGTGGATGTTTAAAATCAAGATTCGTAACGAAGAGAAACGTCAGCAGGCTCAACAAAAGAAGATGCTGAAAGATGGCAGTGTCGAGCTCGATGATATAGAAATTGCTGCTTATCACAAAAGCTGAGTTGAAACTTTAACGATCAGGTGAATAACCGGTATTATACACCCTGCGACATCCGCAGGGTTTTTTTATTTCATCTGCTCCTTGGTTTTTTGCCCTACTCCTTTGATCATATCTTACCGGATTCTCTACCGGGATTTAGCGAAAAGCCCGGTAAATAGTTGGTTTCTAACCCCAAAAAAATTATCCCGCCGTTAACTTCCGCTACCTTACTTTTGCGCAATTTGTTTTTAAAAAATAGTCTATTCAAATATGCCAAAAGATTCTTCGATTAAGTCAGTTTTGATCATTGGTTCAGGACCTATTATTATCGGACAAGCCTGTGAATTTGATTATTCAGGTACACAGGCAGCCCGGAGTTTGAGGGAAGAGGGAGTAAAGGTTTATCTCATCAACAGCAACCCGGCGACGATAATGACGGACCCGATGATGGCTGATAAGGTTTATCTTCTTCCACTGACAGCAGAAAGTATTGAACAAATCCTGGAGGAAAACCAGATTGATGCTGTTTTACCGACGATGGGTGGACAAACTGCACTTAACCTTGCCAAGGAATGTGAAGATCTGGGGATTTGGGAAAAATTCGGCGTGCGGCTTATTGGTGTCGATATCAAGGCTATTGACAAAGCCGAAGACCGTGAGAAATTCAGGCAGTGGATGATTCAACTTGGTGTTTCTGTTGCCCAGGCGAAAACCGCGAACTCATTCCTCGAAGGAAAAGAATTTGCCCAGGAAATCGGGTTTCCGCTGGTTATACGTCCTTCATTTACACTCGGCGGTACCGGTGGGGGCTTTGTACATGATAAGCATGATCTGGATGAAGCACTAACAAGAGGCCTGACCGCTTCGCCTATCCATGAGGTACTTGTTGAAAAAGCGGTATTGGGCTGGAAGGAATTTGAGCTGGAATTGCTGCGCGATGCAAACGATAATGTAGCAATTATCTGTACGGTTGAAAACTTCGACCCAATGGGAGTTCACACAGGGGACTCGATAACCGTTGCTCCGGCTATGACACTCAGCGATACCGCTTTCCAGCTGATGAGAAACACAGCGATCATGATGATGCGGGATCTTGGAAATTTCGCCGGAGGTTGTAACGTTCAGTTTGCACTGAATCCGGATAATGAAGAAATAATTGCGATTGAGATCAACCCCCGCGTAAGCCGTTCATCTGCCCTGGCTTCAAAAGCCACCGGTTATCCAATTGCCAAGGTGGCAGCGAAACTGGCGATAGGATATAACCTGGATGAATTAAAAAATCAGATAACAGGCAACACTTCAGCATATTTTGAACCTGCACTCGATTACGTGATCGTAAAGCTGCCAAGATGGAATTTTGACAAGTTTAAGGGGGCGGATGACACACTTGGGCTGCAGATGAAATCTGTGGGTGAAGTAATGGCCATCGGCCGAAGCTTCACAGAAGCCGTACAGAAAGCCTGTCAGAGTCTTGAGAACAATGCCGTGGGACTTGGCTATTATGGCAAAAGCCTGATGAATGGCGAGGAACTGCTTGAATATATTAAAAAGCCCAAGTGGGACCGGATTTTCAGGATCAAGGATGCCCTGATGGCCGGTGTTTCAGTTAACTCCATCTCTAAGGCTACAAATGGCATCGACCGTTGGTTCCTTTATGAGATCCAGAAAATCTGTACACTGGAAAAAGAGATTGCCAAATACAAAATGGACACTCTGCCATTGAGCCTTCTGAAAGACGCCAAACGTCTTGGCTTCAGCGATGAGCAATTAGCCAGGATCATGAATGACGGCACCGAAGATGCGATATATGAGAAAAGAAAAGCGGCCGGCATAACCAGGGTTTTTAAAATGGTTGATACCTGTGCTGCAGAATTCGCAGCGAAGACGCCTTATTTCTACTCCACATTTGAGAATGGCAATAGCAACGAAAGCATCGTAACCGATAAGAAAAAGATAATAGTTCTTGGCAGTGGCCCAAACAGGATAGGACAGGGAATTGAGTTTGATTACTGCTGTGTGCACGGTCTGCTGGCCATTAAGGAATGCGGCTACGAAGCGATCATGGTGAACTGTAATCCCGAAACGGTTTCAACAGACTTCGATATTGCCGACAAACTTTATTTTGAACCGGTTTATTGGGAACATCTATGGGAAATCATTGAACACGAAAAACCTGAAGGGGTGATTGTTCAGCTTGGTGGACAAACTGCATTAAAACTCGCTGAGAGGTTGCATGAGAAAGGTATCAGGATCATCGGTACCTCGTACGATAGCATGGATATCGCCGAAGATCGTGGGCGCTTCAGCGATATGTTGAAAGAGCTTGAAATTCCGTATCCCGAATACGGTACGGCTATGGATGTTGATGAAGCAATCGAAGTTGCAAACCGCGTAGGCTACCCGGTGCTTGTTCGGCCAAGTTATGTTTTAGGTGGCCAGAGAATGCGAATCGTTATTAATGATGATGAAGTTGAAAATGCCGTAGTAAGCCTGCTTAAACATATACCCGGAAACAAGATCCTCGTAGATCATTTCCTTGACCGTTGCCAGGAAGCGGAGATCGATGCAATATTTGATGGTACCAACTTTCACGTGATGGGTGTAATGGAACATATTGAACCTGCAGGTATACATAGCGGTGATAGCAACGCGGTGCTGCCTGCCTTCAATCTTACTCCGCTTGTGGTGACGACCATGGAACACTATGCTGAAAAAATTGCAAGGGCACTGAATATTAAAGGTCTGATCAATATCCAGTTTGCAATTAAAGATGGCAAAGTTTTCGTGATCGAGGCAAACCCACGGGCTTCGCGGACTACACCATTCATCGCAAAAGCCTACCAGATCCCATACCTGAATATTGCAACCAAGATCATGATTGGGGCGCATACTCTGAAAGACTTCAAGTTTGAAAAAAAGCTGAAAGGATTCGCTATAAAAGAGCCTGTATTCAGCTTCAATAAATTCCCCGGTGTGAACAAAGAGCTAGGGCCGGAAATGAAGAGTACCGGAGAAGCTATACGTTTCATCAAAGATCTCAGGGACCCTTATTTCCGTCAGTTATACAAAGACAGGAGCATGTACCTGAGTAAATAAATTCAAAACAGGAAAAGCTTCCCTGCCGGAAGCTTTTCCTGTTTTATATCACTTTTGAACCGCACGCACCGGATCTTTCGGCACAATGATCGGTTTCTTCCCGGGGAGGTAATGCGACCCTGGCATCAACAGGAACTCAGACCTCTACAAGCCTGTTGCGTATCGCGTATAACACAAGGCCTACACGGGTTTTAACCTTCAGTTTTTCAAAAAGGTTATTACGGTAATCATCAAGGGTGCGGGGGCTCACGAACATCTTCCCGGCGATGTCTTTGTAAGTCATTTCTGAACAGATCCACCTTAGAAGTTCCTTTTCTTTTTCGGAGAGCGTTATGCGGTCGTCCGGGCGGTCAAGATCCTTATTGAGGCCACTTACTATCTTCCCGGAAATAAATTCTGACAGGTAAAAGTCCTTCTCAAGCACTGAATTGAGTGCTTCTTTCAATTCTTCCGGTTCTGCATTTTTGAGTATGTATCCTTTCGCACCAAGCTTAAGCATCCGGATAATTATGTTTTCATCACTGAACATGGACAAAGCAAGCACTTTAACCTGCGGGTAGTTCGTATGTAGCCACTGGGCCGTTTCATAGCCATCCATATCCGGCATATTGACGTCAAGCAATACGATATCCGGAATGACATGTTTTCCAAGTTTCGCTTTGATCTCATTGCCATTATTGGCTTCAAACAAAACGGTGAAATTTTCGAATGAATTGATGAGTTTTGCGAGAGCCTGCCGCAGAAGACTATGATCGTCCGCGACTGCCACCTGTATCTTTTTGTTAGCTGCAGCCATACCTGTTGAGAAACTTTAATGCGGCAAAGGTAATGCTACTGTAACAGTAGTACCATTTCCGGGGGAACTTTGAAAAGAAATTTCTCCGCCGATAAGTTTAGCGCGGTTAACCATACTCTTTAGCCCTACCCCGCTGGTAGAAGACGCATTGACCTTTTTGTCTGTGACATTGAAGCCTACCCCGTTGTCCCGGATCTTCATTACAAAAAGGTTTCGGGTTGATACATTTATAGAAACGTCAACCCTCGTGGCCTTCGAGTGCTTCAGGATATTATTGATATTCTCCTGGAAGATTCTGAAAAGGAAAATGGCTTTCTGACTGTCAGCGAGTTGTTCATCCGAAGGAGCGTCAAAAGTTACCTGCAACAAGCCTGCTTTTTTCAGATTATCCAACTCGAAACCAATGGCTTCGGTAAGCCCGATCTGTGCGATCCGGTCAGAGTGAAGACTTTTCGTAAGATCCGCCAGGTCAAATATCGCCTTGTTTAACATCTGCCTGATATTATAAACTCCTTCATAAATAGGATCTTCTTTCTCAATAGGAAGTATGGCCAGCGAAAGTTTAACCACTGAAAGTACCTGGCCAATATTGTCATGGAGTTCCTGCCCAATCGTTTTGAAAGTTTCTTCCTGGATCTCAAGTTGGGTTGTCAATAACTCCTGGTCGTATTCTTTTTTTATCCTCACTATTTCCTGCTCCTGCCGATGTTGCTTTCGTTGATAGAGAAACAGGATTGTAACAATGAAACCAACAAGCAACAAAGCAAGCACTCCCCCTACTAAAATGACTACGTAGATTTCCTGATTCTGATCCGGCATAAAAACGCGATAGTGAACAATGAATATAATAAACTATTCATTAGGTTAAGTAGAGCGGAAATGTTGTCCATGATAATCAACGGAAGATTCTCCATGAAGTTTGCGAGCCCGAAGAACGGGAACGTACAACAATAGAAAAACAACAAACCGGTACAAAACCAAAACGCGGGCTCCCTTATTAATACCACCGAATGGGAGCTTTGAAAGAGTTCGAAAAAATAATAAATACAGATAGCGACTACCAACAGGCATCCTAAAGAATAGGTCATTGAATGGAATCCTTCAGTTTGGATAAAGTTGATATTGATAAGGAACGCTATTGGGTATATAAAACCAATCGCCTTTATGATCCGTTTGACGGTCTTCGAATGCATGATCTGGTGCAACATAAAAAAATAGAAAAGGAACTCAAACACTCCAAAAAAATTATAAAGCGAAACGTTTGTTTTGTCCTGAGACCAGAAATAAACAGCCAGTGATTCAATAGTTAATGTGATGGTCAGATAAAACGGAAATAGTCTCTGATATAATAGTTCTCTTCTCTCCTGGAGATTGTAAACTATGCTGAACAGCAGGCTCAGTGCGATAAAAGGTATGTAAAAAGGGATGTACATCAAAGACTAAAGAAAAGATATTTTGATGTAAAAAAAATAAAACCTTCACGATAGAGTGAAGGTTTTTAAGAAAATATGTTTTCATAATCAAATAACCACGATACCCTGCTCGCCGCGATCAACGATTGTCAAGCCAAGGCCCCAATCGGAATCTTCAAGGCCGCTTCCTTCAGGTCTGCACAAAGGAGGACACATCTTACCCATATTGTAAGCAAGAATACTCGGACCATTTTCTGTAGTGGTGTAGATGTCTTTGTTCACAGACCCGTGTTGTGTTTCTTTTACTTTTGTTGCAACCATTACAACCGTTTGTCTTCCTGCATATAAGGGCTGTTCAGTATAATCCTTCGGATAGGCAGCAAAATACATTTTCATCCCATCAGCACCGTTATCCTTCGCCTTTGCTAAAAAGTTTTCCAGTTCTTCCACACTCCACCACACACTCAGTGAATCTTCTTTGCCAATGCGCTCAGAATTCTGCGCCCATCTTTCCTGTTTGTATTCCCGTATCACTGAGTCTACATGTTTCGTATCAACGTATTTTCCTACACTTATTGAAGTTTTTTCTACTGTGATCATACCCTTAATGTTTATGTTTTTAGAGAATCAGATTGACTCAGTAAAAGTAATACAGGGTTAAGGGGAATCATAATTGCAAGCTCGTGATTATAAATGAATTACAAATAGCGATTATTCATAAAGTCAAGACACTCAATTATTAACGAGTTTTCTCGCAGAAATATACCGTTAATTTCCGGTAATTAAAACCGTAAAGTACGCAGATTATTGACCGTTGGTTTACGGGGTTCAAAACCCCGTAAAATGATGGTACGAAATACAGTGATAGAAATGTGTTACAAAAACTGGAGGATCAACGATTTTAAATGAACTTACCTAAGGTTCATAAGGATAGCGCCCGTTTTTAACCTTCAATATCCAGGTTCAATTATACAAAAATTTATTATCCGGATTATTGAGATCAAAATATTCCTTTGCAGAACCATTCGAAATATAGTAGCAGCCTTTCCTGATACCATTAACTGTTATTCCTTATCCTATCAATACAGTGCTACCTGACAATCGAAAGGCAAGCGATCATCAGAAAAAAACTTCTCAGCCGGTTTTTTTCAACCCGATGAAATTAAGGACAGTATATAAATTCCACTGATGAATCTATATACTGTTCCTTATTATAAGAATGCCCCGTTCTTAAGGCTGGTTATTCCCTTTACCTGCGGTATACTAATTCAGTACTATTTTAGTTTACCTCTTATCTTTTTGACCGGAATGGTTTCGGCTCCGGTTTTCATTTTCCTCCTGCATGTCGTCCAACCACTCAGTTATCAATTCACAACCAGGCCCTTACCAGGTGTATGTTTAAACATTTTGCTTTTAGCCTCTGGTTGTCTCAGTATGTATTATTCAGAGGATAAAAATAATCCGGCTTCTATCCTGACTCAATATAAAACGGGGTCCACATTGGTACTGACTATCAACGAGCCACTCACGGAAAAACCAGGATCATATAAAGCCCTGGGTTCGGTTAACTGGATGGTTTCGGATAACACCTTTTATCCGACGATGGGCCAGGTTGTGCTTTACTTTGAAAAAAAGCCGGTTCACCGCAAATTGAAATACGGTGATATCATTATTGTTGCCGCAAACCTGCAACCAGTCTCTACCACAGGCAATCCTGCTGCATTCAATTACAGGAAGTATTGTTATTTCCTCGGCATCCATTACCAGGTGTTTTTAACGGAAAAGAATTACAAAACAACCGGCTATAGATCTATCAATAAATTTCTTGTTTTTATCTTTCAGACAAGGGCAAACGTGATAAACGTATTGCAGAAGTATATCCCTGGATCAAAGGAATCAGGTCTGGCGCAGGCTATACTTATCGGCTATAAAGACAACCTTGATAAAGAACTTGTACAGGCGTATTCCAATACAGGCGTGGTTCATGTAATTGCAATTTCTGGATTACATATCGGGTTAATTTACGGAATACTGTTGTTGCTGACCTCCACGCTGCGGAACTCATCTGCCGGTCGTATTATACAATTGGCGATCGTAATAACCTGTATCTGGATATTTGCAATAGTGGCGGGAGCTTCTGCTTCAGTGGTACGCTCTGCGGTTATGTTCACCTGCATTGCTACAGGAAATGTTCTTGCGCGAAACTTATCAGTATATAACAGCCTGGCAGCTTCCGCTTTCCTTCTCCTGGCCTATAATCCTTTCTGGATCTGGGATACCGGCTTCCAATTATCGTATGCAGCCGTACTCAGCATAGTAATTTATCAGAAGCCGGTTTATCATGCACTTACGTTAGACAATAAGTTGTTGTTGATGATCTGGAAAACATGTGCAATTACATTATCTGCCCAAATCCTTACCACGCCGGTAAGTCTTTATTATTTTCACCAGTTCCCTAACTTTTTTCTCATCACTAACTTCGTGGCTATACCTGTTTCAAGCCTCATACTTATCGCTGAGATCATTCTTTGCTGCTTGTCATTTTGCGCGCCCGTGGCCTTTTTCATTGGAGACGGGATTCATTATCTTATAGCCGGGATGAACTGGTTTGTTCAATTAGTAGACCTTATACCTTTTGCAAACTGGAGATACATTCAAACAGATATCTTTCAACAGCTTCTGTTATATATTGTTATTGCGGGTATTTCATTTTTTGTCTTTCGAAAATCGGTATGCGGTATCTACATAGCATTTAGCGCGCTTGCATTGTTTCTCTTACTGCGTAGTTTATCATTCTATAATGCGGTGAACCAGCAGAAATTGATAGTATACAATGTCAGTAAATTGTCTGCCATAGAGTTGATCCGCGGCCGAAGTGCGTTGTTCATTGCAGACGATGCCCTGGTATCAAATGCATCAGCTATGAGGTTTAATATCCTTCCATCAAGAATAGTTCACCGGATCAGCAATGTGTATTCGCCCGAAAGCGGATCCCGTAGAAGTTACCTGTTCGCACATCGAAACAAGCTTTTCGTTCTGGCAAGAACTCCGCTTTATTGCCCGGTAAAAGCAGATATCCTCATCGTTTCAGGCAATCCGCGCGGCAGGTTTGTCAACTTTTTGAGAGGCAAACTACCGGGGAAAGTGGTCTTTGACAGCTCGAATTCTCCGGCTAAAATCAAATCCTGGAGCCAGGAATGCAGGCGATTGGGAGTGCCTGTAGTCTCCGTGTCGGAAGAAGGTGCTTTTGTAATGAATTTGAATTAATATACTTTTGCGGCCTTAATACTAAATCTCGCCTTCCATTTTGCTTAAGCCGGTTTCCGGACAAATAAATTTGATACATGAAAATTAAATCTGCGCTGATCTCAGTTTTTTATAAAGACGGACTTGAACCAATTGTGAAATTATTGAATGACCAGGGTGTGACCATATACTCTACTGGTGGTACCCAAACATTTATCGAAAAGCTGGGCATCAAAGTGGTTCCCGTTGAATCTCTTACCACTTATCCGTCGATCCTTGGCGGACGGGTAAAGACGCTTCACCCATCAGTTTTTGGCGGTATACTGGGTCGCAGGGACAACCCCGGGGATGTGAAAGAAATGGAACAATACAAGATCCCTGTGCTTGACCTTGTTATCGTAGATCTTTATCCGTTTGAAGAAACAGTTGCCTCAACATCGGAGGAAAAATTAATAATTGAGAAAATTGATATTGGCGGACCCTCAATGATCCGGGGTGCTGCGAAAAACTTCAGGGACGTTGTGGTGATCGCCGCAAAAAAAGATTACGCTGAACTGGAGAACCTGTTAAGAGATCAGAACGGGGAGACAACCCTTGAACAGCGGAAAAACTTCGCAGCGAGGGCTTTTGAAGTAGTTGGTCATTACGATGTTGCAATCGCAAAATATTTTAACCAGGAAAACAGCCTGTATTTCCTCGAATCCAGCTTTGGACCAAAAACCATGCGATATGGCGAGAATCCACACCAGGCGGGTGTTTTTTACGGAGATTATAGCCAGCTTTTTAACCAGCTTAATGGCAAGGAACTTTCGTATAACAATCTTGTAGATGTAGATGCGGCAGTGCAGCTCATACAGGAGTTCGGCATCTCTGATAAAAGCTCCGAGTCTACTTTTGCAATTATTAAGCATACGAATGTATGCGGGATCTCGCAGCGACCTACAGTTAAACAAAGTTGGGATGATGCTCTTGCTGGCGACCCGGAAAGTGCCTTTGGCGGTGTACTGGTCTGTAACAAAACAATAGACCAGGAAACAGCAACGGCCATCAACGAAATATTTTTTGAGGTTTTGATTGCGCCTGCCTTTAATGACGACGCACTTGTTGTGTTGAAGTCAAAGAAAAACCGCATACTGCTTGAACTAAAGGATGTAAAGCAACCTAAGCTGCAGTATAAATCCCTGTTGGGTGGTGTTCTGGTGCAGGGTACGGATCTCGGTAACTATGATAAATGGGAAGAAACTGGCGGAGTTGAATCTTCCGCAGAACAGAAAGAGAATCTTGAGTTTGCCAACCTTGTTTGCAAGCATCTGAAATCAAACGCGATTGCTCTTGTAAAAAATAAACAACTGGTTGGAAAAGGATGCGGTCAGACGAGCCGCATTGACGCGTTGCGTCATGCAATTGAAAAAGCGCACCAGTTCAAATTTGATCTGCATGATGCCGTACTTGCAAGTGATGCTTTTTTCCCTTTCAATGACTGTGTACAGATCGGGCATGAAGCAGGGATCACTGCCTTCATTCAACCCGGGGGATCGGTTCGTGACAAAGATTCTATTGAATATTGTAAACAACATAAGCTGGTTATGGTGATGACTGGTATGCGACATTTCAGGCACTAATATGACAACGTTCTTTATATTTTGAAGGCTAACCAACCTGGCTCAGTAAGAATCAGGGCTTTGGTCGCCCTGGCCATGGTTTGCTTCTTCTGGGGTACCACCTGGATAGCAAGCGAAGAAGGGGTGCGGCATATGCCCGCTATCCAGTTGGCAGGAATCAGGCAGTCGCTTGGCGGAGTTCTTTATGTTGCCTTTTTCCTGTTCAAAGGATATAAGTTGCCCATTGGCAGGGAATGGTGGCCGGTATTTGTACTGAGCCTTCTCAATTTCGTGCTGACTAATGGGCTTACTACCCTCGGACTTAAATATATATCTCCCGGGCTCGGTGCAATTATCTCTGCGATCTTTCCATTATGGATAGTGGTGATTGGCCTGGTAAAAGATTCCACCCTGCCGCCTATGAAAGCGCTGATAGGCCTCTTACTTGGTTTTGCGGGCATCTGTATTATTTTCTATGATCACCTGAATGACTTCCTCGATTCCGGGTTCCGCCAGGGAATCATATTATCTGTGATAGCATCATGGACCTGGGCTTTCGGTACTCTTTATACCAAAAGCCAGGCAACAAAGTTTAATCCCTATTTCAGCGTAGGCCTCCAGATGCTGATAGCAGGTATTATCATGACCTGCATCTCTGTTTTCAGCGGGAATAACATCGCGTTCCGGGAAATACCCTGGCAGGGTTGGTCTGCAATTTTATACCTTGTGGTTTTTGGCTCAGTGATTTCTTTCGTGGCCTACCTGTATGCCCTGCAACACCTGCCGACCGAACAGGTTTCCATCTATGCATATATGAACCCTGTCGTTGCAGTTTTATCAGGCTTCCTGGTTTATGGAGATCCATTAACCGCCTACATTGCTGTTGGTGGCGCGGTGATCCTTTACGGTGTATACCTCGTTAATCAGGTTTACAGGAAATGATAGTAATACAGCGAGTGATAATCTCACAGGTGGCTGCAAAGGTCAAGAAGAATAAATCCAGTGCCTCAGGGTCTTAAAACCAACGTCCCGGTTTGTCGGAACAGGCATCCCGGAAGTTTACAACTCACGGTACCGGTATATCAGAATACGCATCCCAGTAAACAGTTTCTTTCATGAACAATTCAAACATCTCTTTCCAGCCTTTGAACTGGGGATCATCGCCCAATATATGATTGTGCCAGATAGGAATGAAGTTGCCGTTTAACTTTTTCACCAGCTCGTAATACTTTACCAACTCCATATAGGTTTGTTCCGGTGTTTGCTTTTGCTCGTAGAATGAATTCGCATCCATAAAGCAGAAGGGACTGATAACAAGTGCCGTTGCCTGCTCCCTTTCGAGATCATACCATTTATACGATGAACAGACAGATGCGCGGAAACCGTTTATCGAGCCATATCCCATCGAGAAGTCATACCTGATCCCGGTATCAACAAGCTTCCTGAATGTGTCAGGGGTCTTAAATCTTATATAATGCTGCCTGCTTGAAACAACAGGTTTATCCGTTATCACTTCAAGCCATTCCAGCTCCTCTTTCAGCAACCGCGGATGATCACCGCTTTTCCAGGAAGGATGAAGGCCGACTTCATATTTTGAGGCGTAATATTCAATCAGTTCACGGAAAGCCTTTACATCTGTTGAGATATTTTTATCATACCCTTCCTGTTTTTTCGCAACCAGAAAAAAATAATAGGGTTTCAGGCGACAGTAAAGGTGCAACGCGTCAAGCCATTCGAAACAATCATAAGGATCCTGCTTTTTCCCGGTCAGCACCAACCAGCGGTCATCAATTTCTTTCCATCTCCCTTTCAGAAATGACCTCACAAATCCGGCAACCGTCCTTAATACACCTTTATGAAGATAAGAGTAAGCAATATCAATATCATACGTGATATTGCAGGAAAACTGCTGCCTTTTGAATAGTAAGCCGGGAAATCTGTGATGCAATGACTCCCTGAAAGCAACAAGCCAGATATTGATCATCGGGAGATCAAGGAAGCCTTCACGAAACGCAAGAGCGTTTTGATGAGCGTATCTTCCATATTCATCTACCTCGTGTTTCAAATATTCTTCATACCTCGTAAGCAGGTAAAAAGATGCTGCAAAAATATCAAACGGAAAATCGCCTTCAGTTTTATATAGCGCCTTGCCCTTTTCATAGCTAAAAACATCAGGCTGCTCTTCCCTGACCCCGGTTTGAAATAACAGTTGTACAGGTGTTATCCAATAGCTCCCGGTTGAAATCTGCGCAGGTGAATAATTGATCTTCGGAACTTCACTATTCAGAAACGCCGTCTCATCATTTGTGATAACGAAGGGCGCTTCCAATATTTCTTTACCTATAAATTCCAGAATATATTGTAGCCTGGGCGTGATTTCGGAGGTATAGACTAATAGCATTTAGCCGGCGGACTTTAAGTGTGTAATATGTACCGTCAATTATAGAATAAAATAATCGCCGGTCATTGCCAATTCCAATAATACAATTCTCCGCTTTCAATGTCAATCTTTTTGACTTTTAACATTGATCCTTCTCCGACGGTATCTATTTGTTTTCAGCTTTTGTCGTCAGGACTGAATTTCTCCTTCCAAAGCTGGTTGAATGTTTTCTCAGAAAAATCAAGTGCCGCCCTGTGGGCCGTCCAGCCACTGAACGCCTTATTCACCAGCCAGTTCTTCATTTTTTTGTTACCGCGGTTCATCATCTTTCGGTTGAGACTGGCTTTTCTCCATAGCTTCCACGCAAGTTTCTCAGATGTTGTACTGAGTCCCTTATCAGTGGCTTCGTACCGGTTTTCCAGTAACAGTTCATGGAGGTTGATCTTCACCGCACAAACTTCCGTGCAGTTCCCGCATAATGAAGACGCGTTACTGAGATGTTTCCATTCCTTCAGGCCATTGAGCTGAGGAGTAATTACAGCTCCGATTGGTCCGCTATAGGTTGAACCATAAGCATGACCACCGATATTTTTGTAAATAGGACATGCATTAAGACAGGCACCACATCTTATGCAGTAGAGACTTTCGCGTGAGACCGGGTTATCAAGGATATTGGTACGGCCGTTGTCAAGCAGGATCACATACATTTCGTCCGGGCCGTCTGCTTCACCAGGCTGACGCGGACCGCTGAAAATGGAATTATAAACCGTTACTTTCTGCCCGGTGCCATAAGTGGAAAGCAATGGCCAGAACAAGCCCAGGTCAGTAAGAGAAGGAATGATCTTTTCAATTCCTGCGATCACTATATGTGTCTTTGGAAATGCAGCGCTCAGTCTTGCATTTCCTTCATTTTCAGTAACTGCTATCGACCCCGTATCTGCGATAATAAAGTTGGCACCAGTTACCCCGACTTCCGCCACCGGGTACTTCGCCCTTAACTTTTCTCTTGCAACAAGAGTCAGCTGTTGGGGGTTTAAATTCGGTGGTGTCCCCAGCTTTTCATAGAACAACTTTGCAACATCTTCTTTGCTTTTATGCATCGCAGGGGTTACAATGTGATAGGGCGCTTCACCATCCAGTTGTTGAATGTATTCACCAAGATCCGTTTCAACACTTTCTATGTTATTATCGGTCAGGAATTTATTGAGATGGATCTCTTCCGTCACCATGCTCTTGCTTTTAACAACAGAGCGACAATTTTTGCTCTTACAGATTTCGAGTATTGCTGACAGCGCTTGTTTATCATCCTGCGCCCAGATAACTTTTCCACCACGCCTGGTAAAATTTGCCTCGAAATCCTCAAGTTGCTGATCAAGGGTTTCGATGGCCCGCCACTTGATATTTTTTGCCCTTTCCCTTGCGAGGTCCGTATCCCGGAACTGTGTTTTGCCCAGGGGAACTGAGTTATTATATTTACTGATATTAAAATTCACCTTGAACCGGTGATCAAGGTCGGCCGATTTGATTGTACTTTTTGCCTTGAATGTGGAAGCGTTTTCTGACATAAATATCTTCAGTCTGTTGCAAACAATGAGCAATTAAAGCAGGTAATTACTTTTGGATTTCAAAATAATCCTGGGCAACTTTATCGAGAGCGTTATAAAAATCCTCTCCGTATTTTCTTATGATCGGCTCTTTAAGAAATTGATATACCGGCACTTTTAATTTCTTACCCAGCGTACAGGCCGGTTTGCACAAGGTCTCCCTCGGTTCGTAATTCATCCTGTCGAAGTCACCTTTCTTTCCTTCCTTGGTTATGATAGGATAAAAGTGGCAGCTTATCGGTTTCTTCCAGCTGATTTTTCCATCGCGATACGCCTGTTCTATCGCACACTTTATCACACCTTTTTCGTCATGAAAACCATAAGCACAAAGTTTACCTTCTATCGTCGGGGTGACCCAGCCAAACTCGACATCATAAACATACCGGCCATGTTTTTCAATCCATCCTAATCCGTCTTTGGTAAGATAGGGCCTCACGGTTTCGAAAATCTCATTGATGATGGCAAGCTCATCTTTTTCAAGAGGCGCCCCGGCATCTCCATCCTCGCAACATCCGCCTTTGCATTTTGTAAGATCACAAACAAATTGCTGAGAGATCACATCTTCACTAATGAGAACATTGTCTACTGCTATCAAAATTCCTTTTTTACAAATGTAACCAATAAGCCGTATCAGTAGGACTAAGATCCCTGATTGATACCAGTAAAATTTTCAACGGAAAACAGCCAGGAACTTAATTGAGCCTGAGCGTATTGATCAGGTGTTTCATGTCCTGCTCAAGAAAATTGTTGACAACGCCAAGAGAGTCTGCATTGGGTGATGCGTCAAAATAAAGTGCTCCCCTGATAAAATGCTTAACTGAATCTGTAACAAAAAACTGTTTGGCGGTGGCCGCATTCCCACCAACCTGGAAAAAAACACCCGTATGCCCGGCTGGTGTCTTCATCAGGGAATCACGTATTTCGGTTGCCTTTGAAGTATGTTTATAGGTCATTTTGAAAGCATCAGCAACCAGGGAGTCAAAATTGTTCTTTTTTATCTCCTTATAACTGATGTAGATCTTACCATAAAACTGGGGAAAGTCTATGTTGATCCAGTAATCGTTTTCAGGTTTTGCTTCAAAGAAAGTAGAGTCGCGCACGATCTTCGCATATACCGGGTATTCAAACGAATAGGGACTGCCTGGTGGTGCGTAAAGCGTGTATTGATGTTCAGGAAAGTCAATTTTGTAGTATCCGCGCTGCTTAAGTGTATAATCGCTGTTACAGGATATCAGGGCAATCAACAAAATAATAAAAATCGATCTCATCGTGTTTGAATAATTAGGGCGGGAAGCACCGCCATGAAATCAGGATTTCTGCCTTTTGATGGTAACCTTCACCTTACGGATCCGGTTCTTCTCGACTTCGAGGGTAGTAAACTCAAAATCACCTACTGTTGCAATATCATTTGGTCTGGGAATTTCCCCGGAGATTTCAAGTATCAGCCCTGCCAGCGAATCACTTTCCCCTCTTACCTTGTCGAAGGTATCGAGAGAAAGATTCATCATTTTACAAACGTCATTGATCATCGTCTTCCCTTCAAAAATATAATTATCATCATCCAATTTTTTGTTCCCGCTTTCTTCTTCGTCAAACTCATCTTTTATCTCGCCAATGATTTCTTCGAGCACATCTTCCAGCGTCACTATACCGCTTGTGCCCCCGAACTCATCGACTACAACTGCAAAATGAATTCTCTTTGTCTGGAACTCTTTCAAAAGGTCCTCGATAAATTTTTGTTCATGCACGAAATAGGGAATGCGCATAAGACTGGTCCACTCAAAGTTATCGGGCTGATTGAGATGTGGAATGAGATCCTTGCTATGGATCATGCCAATAATGTCATCAAGACTTGATTTGTAGACCGGCAGTCTTGAGTAGTGAAGTTCTTCGATCCTTCGCTTCAGATCCCGGAAACTGATATTGTGCGGAATGCCGTTCACATCCAGCCTCGTCCTCATGATTTGTTTTACAGTGATATGCCTGAACTTGTAAATGCCTGCCAGGATGCGTTGTTCCTCTTCTTCGTGGATGGTCGACTTTATCGCTGCTTCAAGTTGCTGTTGGGAATATGCCCTTGAGGTACTACCGCCCATAAACTTCTCTATGCGTTCGGACATGCCCATCAATGAAGCTCCCAGCTTTTTAAACAGATAATAAATGATCTCAACGAGGTATGATGCTTCATATGCTACCCGGAGATTATTTTGCCCTGCCCTGATTTTGGGAAGCACCTGCCCGATCAGTATCAGGACGAAACTTATCAGGGCGATCTTTAATACGAACCTGAATATGTGCCAGCCCAGTTGCTGAGGGAAGATCTGATCTATCAGGATATTTGACAGGATGATGATTGCGATGTTAATGAGAATACCAGAAACCCTCAGTGAGCCTAGCAAGGTCCGCGGATCTTCCAGCAGGTTTGTTATTCTCTTCCATCCTGCATCCTGCTTGGTCTTCAGCATATTGATATCACGGTAGGTAAGCGAAAAAAAAGCTACCTCGGCACCGGAGATGAAAAATGAAAGAATGAGTAATAACAGCACAATAGCCGCCAGAATGGTTGTCGCCTGGATACTTGCTACCAGGAGAATAGGCTGGAATTGATCAGACAGAAAAAAATTCAACAAAGAGATATCCAAAGCAACTTGTTTTTTTCAACATAAAGGCAGGTCAAACGGCCTGCCCCTGCGAATACATTGTAGGCGAAATTATCAATAATTTATTATGATGTCGAAATATAAACCCTTAATTATCTATTACTTCAAAAAAATTGTCCGGAGCGAGCCGGCGTTACAAGATCCGGACTTTTCGACACTTATTACACGCATCAGAATGGAAGATCCTGGGATGGCTCATCGATTGGAGGAAGATCGCCGGAATGGAAACCTTCAATATTGCCATGCTGCGCACCCCCCGGTCCGTTATGATGACCGGCATCGGTCCTCTTGTCAAGCATAATGAGATTATCCCCAACTACTTCTGTTGAAAATTTTTTCGCACCCTCTTTATCTTCCCAACTTCGGGTCCTGAGTCTTCCTTCAATGTATACGAGACTACCTTTGTGAAGATATTTCTGAGCGAGTTCTGCGAGTCCGCGCCATAACACCACCGTGTGCCACTCAGTCTGAGAGATCAGTTTGCCAGCGCGGTCTTTGAATGTTTCCGTCGTTGCCAGGGGAAATTTGGCTACGGCAATGTTTCCTTCCAGCACCTGAACATCGGGATCTTTTCCAAGGTTTCCGATCAGCATTACCCTGTTTACGCCTCTCATAATAACAATTTTGAAAGTTAATAATCAGCCTGCCTGTTCAATTCATTGTAAACACATCCTCAAGGGTCCAGGAGCAAATCACCCTTCGGGTTGGATGAACCTGCTGTTATAAATTTACAAAATTCGCGGGGCTGTTGCGTTAAAATCTTTGTAGAATGTTCGGGCGAAACATAAGTCAGACAAGTTCATTTTCCAGGAATATGTTCAGCATTCGGGGAAAGGCAAATTCCGCCAGTTGTTTTTTTGTCACCTTCATGTAAGAAGAAGGCAGTACAACATTTTCGGGAGCTGCTACAAAGATAAACTGACCATGTATTGTCTGATGGGTCAGCTGCTGAACATACACCCTGCTTCTGGATGTTATATCAAATGACTGGTTACCAAAAAGTGTTTTCAGGAAATGATGATGAGGTGAGTTTATGTTTTCGTCGGTTTCAAGCAACACGAATTCATGGAGATTTTGCCAGATATCTTTTTCAGTTCGCTTTCTGATGTAAACAGAACCAGCACTTTCGATCATAAAATAATAGAACCACCGGTGTTTCTTTACTAACTTTTTTTCTTTTACCGGGAGATCATTTACAGATCTTGTCTTATACGCTTCACAATCGTCCCGCTGGGGGCATTGTAAACATAAAGGATTCCGGGGCTTGCAGATGATTGCACCAAAATCCATTATTGCCTGGTTGTAAAGGCCCGGCTCTTCCCGGTCCAGCAAGTTCTCTGCAAGTTCCTGGTATAGCTTTTTGCCGGCGGTGCTATCTACAGGGGTGGTTATTCCAAAATACCTCGCAAGCACTCTCTGAACATTACCATCAACAACGGCATAAGGCAAATTGTAAGCAAAGGAGGCTATGGCTGATGCGGTGTAAGGCCCGATACCTTTTAACCGCACGATGTTTTCATACGTGTCAGGAAATGATCCGTTCAGATCATTCACGATCGTTTTTGCAGAAGCGATCAGATTTTTGCAGCGACTGTAATAGCCCAGCCCTTCCCAAAGCTTGAACACTTTTTCTTCCGGTGCATTCGCGAGCTCATAAATGGTGGGAAAGCTGGTAATGAAAGATTGATAATAAGAGAGACCTTGTTCGACCCTTGTTTGTTGAAGAATGATCTCACTTAACCAGATCCTGTATGGATCCTTTTCGCCTTTCCATGGCATGGATCTTCTATTAGTTTCAGTATTCCAATGCAAGAGCTTCTCCGTAAAGATTGCTTTCATGAACGCAATATTAAGTCACGGAAATTGAATGTAAATCACAACGAAAACATTCATCTGCTGCCTTCATAGAAGGCCTGATAATCAACACACAAATGCTGTTTTGCCTAGCAAAAAACGAAGAAGAGGGCTTCACTTTGAAATTCAACAAACATCGCACTCGCCGCATCTCATTGATTTTCAATAATATACGAATCTCATTATAAAAGAATAAAATTCATTATCAATTATTTACAGTTTTCTTGCAAATTTCAAAATTTACCGTTAATTTCACTAATGAATTGATTTAGTGCAGATTGGCCATTGGTTTAGCGTTAAACAAAAACAAATTTATAACCCACCTAAAATTCATAACATGAGAAAAGCAGACCTCGTTAACCAGATATCTGAAAAAACAGGTATTCCGAAGGTTGATGTACTGGTGACGCTGGAAACCATGTTCAAGGAAGTAAAAGATACGCTTGCTGATGGTGAGAATATCTATATACGGGGTTTTGGTAGTTTCATCACCAAGAAAAGAGCCGCCAAGATTGGCCGGAACATAAAAAAGAACATCGCTGTTCATATCCCTGAGCATTATATTCCTGCATTCAAACCTGCAAAAGAATTTGTTGCGGAAGTTAAAAAATTGCAAGCAGTTAAAGAAGATCAACCAAACCCGGATGATGAAGCTTAAATTTGCTGCCTAATTCAAATTAATTGAAAAAGCAGCAGATCATTCTTACCGGGGGGGCAGTGGCTCTCCTGTTTATTATTTATTTTTTTGGAAATAACGTTCCGCCAATAGAAAAGAAGCCTGTTGAAAGCGCGGCTCACCAGGACGAAGCTCCACTTGACATAAATACTATTTTATCAGCATCAAAGCGCCAGCTTACACCAGAACAATCTGCCTTTGTGAGCAGGTTGGAATCAGCTGTTGTTCGTGGTAATGTAAAAGACCAGCAAATCAGCGTCTACAAACAGCTGGCTGATTTCTGGAAAGATACTGTTCACCTTCTTTTGCCTTACTCATATTACACTGCCGAAGCAGCTAAATTGGAAAATTCTGAAAAAAGTCTCACCTTTGCAGCCCAATTCTTTGCAGGGAACATGCGCCGACAGCAGGAACCCTCGTTAAAAAAGTGGATGGCTTTACAAGCTAAAGAGTTGTTTGAAAAGGCTTTAGAGATAAATCCGGGGAGTGATTCCCTCAAAATCGGCCTTGGATCTTGTTATCTTTTTGGCAACATAAGTGACAACCCAATGCAGGGAATCAGCCTGATCCGTGAAGTTGCATCGAGAGATTCAACAAATATGTATGCCCAGTTTATGTTAGGAATGGGCGGACTTGTTTCCGGCCAGCTTGATCTTGCTATTCAGCGTTTGTTGAAAGTTGCGAAGTACGAGCCAAATAATGCAGAAGCAGTGCTTGCACTTGCGGATGCCTTTGAAAGAAAGAATGATAAAGCCAATGCAATCATGTGGTATGAGAAGGGGAAGGAACTTATAGGAGATCCTGACTTTATCAAGGAGATTGATCAACGCATAAGCTTATTAAAAACATAGCCTTTCATTTTTGAAAGGACTAAATAAACAAATTAATTAACTTAAATCACTGGTTATTATGCCTTGCGGTAAAAAAAGAAAACGTCATAAAATTGCTACGCACAAGCGTAAGAAGAGACTAAGAAAGAACCGTCATAAGAAGAAAAGCCGCTAAAACATTCTTCTTAAACGGGGCCGTGATCCGGCCCTTTTCTTCATTTTAGCTGATACAATTATCTGTCATTTACTGCTGGCCTGTTTCCGCATATTTGTCAAGTAATATCTACATCAGCAACTTCCATTCAGAGATGATTGGTTACCACGGCTAAAGACGATTGACGATTGAATAAGGAACTAATTATAAACGCGGCTCCACAGGGTGTAGAGATTGCACTTTTAGAGGATAAGAAACTGGTTGAATTACATCATGAAAAAACTGATGCTAATTTTGCCGTAGGTGACTTATATCTCGGAAAGGTCAAAAAACTGATACCCGGTTTGAATGCCGCTTTTGTTGACGTCGGTTTTGAAAAGGATGCTTTTCTTCACTATACCGATCTTAGTCCTTATGCACGTTCTCTACTTAAGTTTACCCAGGCAGGCATTAACGATAACTCCGCAAACGGATTTGATTTTGGAACTTTCCTGGTTGAGCCGGAGATCATTAAGACCGGCAAGATCAACGAAGTACTTAGTGGTAAGCCCAATATACTGGTACAGATTTTAAAGGAACCTATTGCCGCCAAGGGTCCGAGGCTGAGTTGTGAGATATCCTTACCTGGCCGGTTTGTAGTAATTACCCCCTTCAACGATATCGTAGCTGTTTCCCGCAAGATCCACTCTGCAGAGGAACGCAAGCGCCTTCAGAAGATAGTCGAAGCCATCAAACCAAAAAACTTCGGCGTAATTGTCAGGACCGCTGCAGAAGGAAAAAATACCGCGGAGCTTCATGAAGACCTTTCCATGTTGGTGGAAACCTGGAAAATAATTCAACACAACCTCAAAGGTGCGGTTGCACCCGCAAAAATACTGAGTGAGCAAACAAAAGCTACCAGTATGTTGAGGGACCTTCTGAATGAAGATTTCAATAAGATCGTTGTAAATGACCGCAATATCTTCAACGATACCAGGAACTACATTCAACGCATTGCTCCCGAAAAAACAGAGATTGTAGCATATTATAACAACGGGCTTCCGATTTTCGACCAGTTTGGCATCACCAAACAAGTCAAAGCTGCATTTGGAAAAACGGTGAACCTGCCAAGTGGCGCTTACCTTATCATTGAACATACTGAAGCACTTCATGTGATCGATGTAAACAGCGGATACAAAAGCGTAGGTAACAACCAGGAACTGAATGCGCTCGAAACAAACCTGGAGGCTGCAGCCGAAATTTCAAGGCAGTTGCGACTGCGTGACCTTGGCGGTATTATCGTTGTGGATTTTATTGACATGAAACTTCCCGATAATAAGCGCAAGCTTATGGAATCGATGGAGGAATTCATGCGCCCCGACCGCGCCAAACACGCCGTGCTTCCTATCTCCAAGTTTGGTCTGATGCAAATCACCAGGCAAAGAATGAAGCCTGAAATGAACATCAATACCCAGGAAGTTTGTCCAACCTGTAACGGTACAGGAAAGATTTCATCTACACTCCTCCTCGAAGATGAAATCGAGAAGAACCTAAGTTACCTGCTTACGCACCAGCACAAAGATCTCAAGTTGGTTGTTCATCCCATCATGCATGCCTATCTCACAAAAGGCAAATTATTCAGTTCCAGGCAATGGAAATGGAGGTGGAAATATGGCCGCAAGATAAAGATCAAAGAAAATACGAACTACCACCTTACGGAGTTTCATTTCTTTGATAAACACGAAGACGAGATCAAGCTTTAATCTCGCCTGACTGGTAGTTTGATGTTGCATTTAATCCTTTGATGTTGCATCTGATCACATGCCTTTCAAACTGAATTTGCTTTTTCAATATTCATTTGCCTTCAATTCGTTTTCTCCCGGTTATTCTGATTCTGTTGTTGCATGCATCTTAATGTTTTAAGCGTGACAGTTTCATCCAGGATTCTTTAACTATCGATTCGTTAATATAAAACAGGACACCCTCTTTTTTGGCTACATCGTTAAAAGCAAAAACTCCGGCAGGACCGGAGTTCTTAAGATATTAGAAAGATGATTGCGAATCTTATTAGTACCCGGGATTTTGAGTAAGGCTCGGATTTGCATTAAGTTCCCTGAAAGGAATAGGAAAGATAAAATGGTTTGAGTTTGGTGACTCTCCGTCAATCAGACGTGCGAAGCGACGTGCATCATGAATTCCAAATCCTTCAAAAGCCAGTTCCCGGCGCCTTTCCAGGTAGATCTGGTTAACGCTGGTAATTACGGTATATCCCGGAAGGCCGGTTCTCTCAGGGCTGTGAATCCTGTTCAGATCAGCCAGCGGAGTAGCACCTACCGTGGTACCAAGCCTGTAATTCGCTTCTGCCCTTGTGAGATACAATTCTGCAAGTCGGATGACCTTAACATTTTTATACAGGTCTCTCCATTTTGTAGTACGAGAAGCTCCATACTTGGTATAGAAAGCGGTATTAAACGCAAACTGGTTTGCGGCTGTCGGATTGGTTGTACTTGACTTTCTAAGATCACCTGTCTCATAAAGATTGAGGTGTTTTGTGTTGATCTCAATATCACCGTCTCTGCCACCAAAGATGTCAACAGAATAATATGTCTGCATATTGTTTGTTCCATCCTGGTCACTAACCTGGATTGCAAATATATCCTCGGCAGTATTTGCTGCCTGGTTAAAACCCGACATAATAGGAGTCAACAGTGACTTTCCGGTAGCACTGGTAATGCCTCGGTTGGCAGCATCTCTTGCTCCTGCATAATCACCTTTCTGCAGGTATGCCCTTGATAACATTGCAGCGGCTGCAGACTTTGTGGCAAATACACCATTGGTCGCAGGCAGTAAACCTTCCGCTTTTACAAGATCAGCGATGACTGATGCATAAACCTCAGCAACGGAGTTCCTGGCAGGCTTTGTGACTTCCGGTAATGCGTAGGTAGGCTTAGTTAATACAGGAACACCCGGGTTAATTCCGGCAGAAGCATCATATTGTTTTGCGAAAAATCTTACCAGCTCGAAATGCATGCTCGCCCTTAAAAATAAAGCCTCGCCTTCAACACGGCTGCGGTCTGCAGCAACAACACCACCAACGCTGTCAATTACACTGTTGGCGATATTGATAACATTGTAAGCACTGGTCCACATACCGGTCACCAGGCTGTTTGTAGTGATGATGTTCTTACCCCAGATCTCCCGGTAGTTATTGAATGTTCCGACCCAGTTCATCTCACCATCCGAAGCAAGCAGATCTGAAAGTATCTGTATGTTTCCACCATACAGGTTACCCGAGCTTGCAGCGTCGTAACCACCCTGTAATACCTTCTTTATATTAAGATCACCTGATAACGCGGTTGCAGGCTCCAGTCCCTGGGGATCTAAAAGGTTAAGTTGTTTTTTACATGAAGAAAGAGTAGTTAAAACCATCGCTACTCCGAAAAAGATATATTTGAATTTCATTCTTCCGTTTTTATGGTTCTTTGCGGGACGCAGTAACTGCGCAAAGTTCCCTTGTTCGTAAAATACTTTTGATGTGCGTTTCATAGCTGTAGTTTTTAGAATCCAACATTTAATCCGAAAACAATTGACTTGATCTGCGGCGCAGCGTAGAAGTCGCCACCCTGGTTGATATTCGAAGCCCTGTAATCAGTATTAACTTCCGGATCCCAACCTGTGTAGTTTGTGATTGTTGCAAGATTAACTCCGCTCAGGTAAACCCTTGCTGATCCCAATTTGAACTTAGAAAGTAACTGTGATGGAAGATTGTAAGCAAGTGTTACGTTTTTCACCCGCACATAAGAAGCGTCCTCCATGTATTGCGTTGATACAGCAGGTGATGAAAAGTCACCATAATAATTGAGCCTTGCTTCAGGTATCGTTGTATTATCGCCTGGCTTCTGCCATCTTTTTAACTGGTCCCTGGTCTGGTTGTCAAACCAGTCAGCCCGGGCGCTCATGTAACCACCTGCGCCATTAACAACATCATAATCAAATACACCCTGTAACAGGATGCTTAATTCAATTCCTTTGTAATTGAAGGTATTGGTAAGACCTGCAAAATATTTTGCGTTTGGATCACCAACAACAAACTGTCCGGCTTCATTATAATCGTTGGTTGTTTTACCATCCTGGGTATAGTAAAGCGCATCACCATTTGCAGCATCAACTCCTGCATATTTCTGGCCGTAGTGTACTCCTATCGGGTGTCCCACAATAAGTGCGTTCATATAACGCCCATCATTAAACGAAAGCGTATCCTGGTCGCCATCGATTTTGAGAACCTTGTTTTTGTTATAGGTAATGTTGAAACCGGTTGTCCACTGGAAGTCTTTACCAGCGAAATTTGTTGAGTTCAAAGTCAACTCGATTCCAGTGTTGGCAATTTCACCAACGTTAGTCAGGTAACTGAGATATCCTGAAGTTGATGGAATCGGCAGGTTGAAAATAAATCCTTTTCCACTACCAGCTGAACGTTTGTCATAAACGTCAATTTCACCGGTGAGCCTGTTGTTGAAGAAACCAAATTCGAGTCCCGCATCAAACTGGTTGCTGGTTTCCCAGGTCAGTAATTCATTACCTAACCTGTTTGGTGAAAGGACCGCACCGCCTGCATATTTGCCCGCGCTAAACGCACGCTGAGCCGAGTAATTTCCAAATCCCAGAGCATTTCCGAGCTGACCATAGCTTGCGCGAAGTTTCAGGAAGCTCAGGACCCCGCTCTCTTTAAGAAAATTTTCTTCGCTGATTATCCAACCTACAGAGGCTGCGGGAAATACGCCATATCTTTTATCAGCACCAAACACAGACGAACCGTCGTAGCGGGCACTTACCCCTACCAGGTATTTCTCGTTGAATTTGTAATTCAATCTTGCGAAATATGATTCAAGGGCAAATTCACTCAATGATGAAGTTCCACCGGTTATTTTACCGGCACTTGCGAGGGTCCTCAGATCGTCCGACGGAAATTGTTCGCCACTGCTGCTTGTGCTCCTGGCCTCAGACTTTTCAAAAGAAAATCCGGCCGTTGCATCAAACTCGTGAAGCTCGCCTGCTGTGAAACTATAATTCAGGTAGTTATTTGTTGTATACCTCAGGTTCTTGAGATAGGTACTTCTTCCGAAGCCGGCCGTAGCCTGCCCGTTAATGGTTCTTGAACCGTAAAATTCTTCGTCATTCTGGTTCTGGAAATCAAGTCCAAATTCTGTACGGAATAAAAGGTTTTTAGTGAAATTGTATTGTCCGTATACTGAACCAATATTCCTTGTGGTATAAGACATCCATTCCGCATTTTCATAATCGATAAGTGGATTGTAATAAGTAGTGGTTGGCCTGTCATACAATTTACCATTAAGGTCACGGATCGGTGTAATCGGTGCCAGTGCTACAATTTGCATTGGGGTAGAAAAGTCATTGTCTTCTGCAACACGTCGTGCATTGGTCCTTGATAGTGCCATGTTCACCCCAACACGGAGTTTGGTAGACAGCGCCTGGTCCAGGTTGATACGGCCGGAAATTCTATCGAAAGTATTTCCGATAAGAATACCGTCCTGGTTATCATAAGAACCTGAAATGTAATATTTCGTTTTGTCTGTACCACCCGATGCGGAACCATTTACTGAAGCAACATGTGCATTCTGAAATGCCTGGTCTTCCCAGTTTGTATTGGTCTGCAAAGTTTTCCAGTCACTATAACCGCTGTAACGGGTAAAACGGCCTTCCACGAATCCGACAACCTCGTCGATGGCTTCCTGCTCATTCACATATCCGTAAGGGTTTCCTGCACGGTTAAAATTGTATTTGGCGGAATTGGTCGCTGCTTCTGTGAACAACTCGATGTATTCTGCAGAATTCAGGAACTCTCTTTTATTGGTTGGTGTATTGATACCATACTGGAAACCTATGCTGTATTTTGGAGCACCTGATTTTCCTTTCTTGGTAGTGATAAGGATAACGCCGTTTGCTGCACGGCTACCGTAGATTGCGGTAGCTGCGGCATCCTTAAGTACGTCAAAGGTTTCAACATCATTGAAATTGATATCCGCAAGTGCATTGCCCGACAAACTTCCGGTGTTGATCGGAATACCGTCAACCACATAAAGCGGGGAGTTGCTTGCATTGATAGATCCTTGTCCGCGTATGCGCACTTTCACACCTTCACCCACCTTACCATTGTTTGATTCAACAAAAACTCCCGCGGCCCGGCCTTGCAGCGCCTGGTTGAAGTTTGGAACCGGTGTATTGGCGACCTCTGTTCCCTTGACTCTTACGGTACTTGAAGCAAGATCTCTTTTAACTGTAGTACCGTAACCCACTACCACAACTTCCGATAGTGATTTATCAGAAACCGTCATCGATACATTTACCAGTTCACTGGCGGCCGCTTCAAACTCTTCATATCCAACAAACGTGAAAACAAGTGCCGAAACTGAAGGCGCAACCACTAATCTGAATGAACCGTCTGAAGATGTGATAGTACTGTTGTTTGCATTTTTTGCCTTCACTGTTACTCCCGAGAGAGGGCTTCCATCTTTTGAATCTGTAACCTTTCCAATGATTTCTTTCGTCTGGGCGATGGCTTGCGTGCAAAGCAGTGCCAGGGCCATGATCAGGCAGTAAATTTTTCTCATGAGTTATTTGTTTGGTTTTTGAACGCTGCTTATGAAATTAGCTACTTTTTAACGTAAAACCTCGAATTGTATTATTTTTTATGTGATAATACTTATTCCAGCGCGTGATTATACGCATCGGCTGTGCAATACAGTGAATTTCTTGATCAGGATGAATCATATTAATATTATCACCATGATATATTTCCAACATTCAAGCCAGGTGGGTACCTGATCAGAACTGACCAACTACAGAAAAGCCCCGGTAAACCGGGGCCTTAATAAAACATGATATTGTGAGTTATCTGTGATTCTAACAGTAAAACATAAGCTGTTAGTAAGTTGGATTCTGGACAAGGTTCTTGTTCACATCTGTCTCACGTTGCGGGATCGGAAGCACCAGTTTTGGATGATCATAAGTGTAGGTGACATTATTAGTAGTGAGCGATTTTCTGGTGCGCTTCAGGGTCCATAAACGATCCCCCTCAAAACCCAGTTCGCGGAACCTTTCATCAACAAAAGCATCGGCACTGGTAATGGTCAACAGCGGTGAAGCGCCTGCCCTATCGCGAACGGTGTTGATATCGGTCAAGGGCGATACGCCCCCTATCGGTGCACCTGCCAGGCGATAATTAGCCTCACCTCTCGTCAGGAACATCTCCGAAAAGCGAACCACAGGTAAGGCCTTATAAAATTGCTGATACTTGCCAGTGTAAATTCCAGACACGCCGGCTATATTGGCTCCTTCATAAAAGAAGTCTCCGCGTACATCAGTTAATCCAAACAGACCGGGATAGGCGGTGCTTACCTGAACGTCACCACGACCACTGATCAGTGGTGGCGCCAGGGTATAGGCTGCATAAAAGGTGTTCATCCCATTATTATTAGTACCTGAATTGCTCTGAGAAGTTTGCTGGATTGCAAAAATATCCTCAACAGTATTATTCGCATTGTTGAAAGCTCCTGAAAAATTAACATTCAGGCCAAATTCATCACTCAATATCACTTCGTTCGCTGCTGTGGCTGCACCACTATAGTTCAACATGCTCAGATGTACACGCGACAGGAAAGCCAGGGCGCTGTACTTCCCTGCGCGGGCTGTTTCTCCAATCTCCGGAAGATCTGCTGCTGCCGCAGTAAGATCTGCAAGCACCTGTTTGTAAACTGCATCTACGGTAGCACGGGATGGGTTATGCTTTGAAGCATCATAACCATAAACGGGCTCAAGGACCAACGGAACTGCAAGATTGGTTGTCGCTTTGCCATCGGAATATGGAAGACCAAAATATTTTACCAGCTCAAAATAAACAATGCCCCTTATAAACTTTGCTTCGGCCACTATCTCATCGCGTTCATCTTCAGCCACAAGACCCGCCTTGTCAATTACAGTGTTTGCAATGTTGATAATGGAATAGGAATTTGCCCACATCCCGGTAGCAAGTGCGTTGGTACTTATCTGTGTTTTCCTGGTAAGATCTCTGTAATCGATAAATGTTCCGGCAAATAATACATGACCTGGGTTAGCCAAAAGATCGGCGGCCAGGTAATATCGTTCCCCATAAGCATTAGGTCCCTGGAGCAACGAATAGGCTCCGAATAAAACAGCCTTCACATCATCACTGGTTGTGATTTGCTCAGGCGTGATGTTCTGCTGTGGCTTAACATCAAGTTTTTTATTGCAACCAAATCCGATCATCGCGACCAGGACAAGGGCAAATATGTTATTCATTGATTTCATATTAGTTCTTTAATGATTCTCTGGTCCGTTAACGGTCCTTAATTAAAATTTCACATTCAAACCCAGGGAAATTGCCCTTGCCTGTGGGATTGTATAAAAATCGATACCCCCCGCTAAGTTAGCCGCAACATTAGCCGCCAGGTTAGTTGCCAAACTACCAGTGTGCACTTCCGGATCACCTGCATACTTTGTTGCCGTCCACAAATTGATTCCGGACACATATAATCTTGCGGAAGCGATTTTAAGTAATGATGCAACCTTTGAAGGAAGCGTATAACCGAGGGTCGCATTACGTAGCCTTATATAAGAACCATCTTCGAGCCAGAATGATGATGAACGATCGTTGGTGCCATAAGACAAACCAGCTCTTGGAACACCAGTGATGTCACCGGGTTTTTTCCAGCGATCCAGGTAACGGGTAGTCTGGTTATCGAATCCATTAGCAAGTCCTGACTCCATATAAATACCGGCCTGGTTGAAGATTTCATTGCCCTGTACGAACGTGAAAAATATGTTCAGATCAAATCCTTTATATGAAAATGAATTCCCGAAGCCTCCGGTAAAATCAGGGTTGGCTTTACCAACAACCCTTCTTTGAGCCTGTCCATAATTACTGGTTGTTTTCCCGGTGGAATCATAATATAAAGCATCACCATTAGCGGGATCAACACCTGCAAATTCCTGTAAATAAAAGACACCGATTGGTTCTCCTTCAACGGCACGTTGTACTCCACTTGTAATTATCTGGCCATCTATATCCTGTACTTTGTTTACGTTATACGCAATATTAAAAGACGTGCTCCATTTAAATTCTCCATCAAAATTCCGGGAGTTCAGAGACAGTTCTACTCCTTTATTATACATAGTGCCAAGATTTCTTAACACTGAAGCAAAGCCAGTTGAGGTTGGGATGTTGACACTAAGCAACAGATCAGAAGTGTTTTTCTGATAATAATCAAGCTCACCGGTCAAACGATTTTTGAAAAATCCAAATTCAACGCCTGCATCGAACTGGGCTGTCTTTTCCCATTTCAGATCGTCATTAGGAAGCTGTGTTGGCACAAATCCGGGAAGGCCCGGATAGTTTGAAACACCATAAAGTGCAAGAAAGTTATTTTGCCCTATTTCTGCATTACCCGTTAAGCCATAGCTGGCCCTGAGTTTCAGGTAGCTAAGGAATCCCGCATTGTTAAGAAAATCTTCTTCTGAGATGATCCAGCCAAGTGAAGCTGCAGGAAACCATCCGTAACGATTGTTTTCACCAAAGCGTGACGATCCATCTGCACGCGCACTTACTGTCACAAGGTATTTATCGAGGAAACTGTAGTTTGCCCGGAGAAAATATGACAGGAATGTGTACCTGTTATTGGTAGAAGTTCCGAAAGTGATATCGGTAGCTCCTGAAAGATTTTTAACGGCATCAGTTGGATAACCTTCACCCTGGGTAGTTGCCTGTTTGGTATCATTCTGCAGATAACTCATACCAACAACTGAAGTCAGCTTATGATTATCATTGATAGTTGGTGAGAAGGTAAAAAAGTTATTGGTATTCAGACTTGCGCTCGAAGTCGTAATCGCAGTCGCCCTTCCTATACCCGCACCATCGATAGTTTGCTTACCTGCAAAGCTTTCCTGGTAAAGATTTAGTACATCCACACCAAGTTCAGATCTGAAAGAAAGAGATGGCAGTATCTTAAGATCCGCGAATGCATTTCCCAGACTCCTGAAAGTAACCTGCTCATCACTGTTGTATTTAGCATCAAACAATGCGTTACCATATAAAGTCTGTCCGTTCAGGTCACCTGTTGCAGGATCAAGTAATGGGGACATGGGAAGTTGAGCAACAAGCTGGCCCGGAGTTGAAAAGGCATTGTCATTGCTGATGCGATCCAGTTGGGACCTGTTTAATGCAAGGTTCAAACCAACAGTGAGTGCATTGGTTGCCTTGTGATCAAGATTCAATCTTCCACCGTACCTGGTAAAAGTGTTATTGATTACGATGGCATCCTGCTTATTATAGAAACCTGATACGTAAAAACGGGTTTTATCTGAACCACCGGTTACGGAAAGATCAACCTGCTGTGATGTGGCATTTTTGCGGAATAGCTGGTCCTGCCAATCAGTATCAACTTCATAATTTTTATAGTCTGTTCCAAGGGCGAAGTTCCCGGAGAGATAACCTTCGTAAGCGTTGACATAATCGTCTATAGCTTCCTGTTCGGTGGGATACCCCGTGATTCCTTCGGCGAAGTCGATTCTTCCATCATTAGCGCCGGCTTCTCTGACAAGGTCAAGGTATTGACGGGCATCCATGAAATTGCGCTTGCGTGCGGGGTTACTGAACGTATTACTCAGGTTAAGCTCTATCTGTGTTTTCTTACCCAGCTTTCCTTTTTTTGTTGTAATGAGTATCACACCATTGGCGGCCCTTGCTCCGTAAATGGCCGAAGCTGCGGCGTCTTTGAGCACCTCTATAGATTCGATATCATTCGGATTGATGTCAACGAGCGGATTTGTGGGATCGTTGGTAACGTCTGAAACGCTGTTTGAAACAACGGGTAATCCGTCAACAATATAAAGCGGCTGACTGCTTGCTGAAATAGAGCTGGTTCCACGGATCCTGATCTTCATAGCCTGGCCAACCTTACCACTGCCAGATTCAACCACCACACCCGGAGCTTTACCCTGGATGGCAGCCTCAAAAGTCTGGAAAGGAAGATTTGCAACCTCGCCGCCCGGCACTTTTGAAATTGAGCCGGTCAGTTCCCTCTTCGAGGCGGTACCGTAACCCACCACAACTACTTCGTTCAGAGAGCCTTTGCCAGGAGTCATGCTGACCGACATGAGGTCTGAAATTGGCATTTCCACGTCCGTGAAGCCAACATAGGAGAAAATCAGAGTCGTGGCATTGGCCGGGGCGGTTATACGGAATGTGCCGTCAGCATCGGTAGTGGTGCTGGCCTGGGAGTTTTTTACTTTCACCGTCACGTCGCTGAGTGCTGAGCTGTCGACCGCACTTACGACTTTTCCGGTTACTTCTTTTGTCTGGGCAGACAGGTCCTGGCACAGGAACATAGCAAGCCCCATCAATAAGCAATACAGTTTTGTCATGAATATAAATTTTCGGGCGCAATATACGTATTAAGAATACCTTAACACATTTCTTCCAAGACAAAAAACCGGTGCAGAGCGCTGCACCGGTGAGTATAAGTGGGTGATTATCTTGATAGAAGGTAAATATACCGCGTAACCCTTATTCCCGCTCGCGGCTTCCACTCATATAGATGAAAATGTACTGGATCAGGGTGGCAATTGAAGCAAGTGCAGCGACCAGGTAAGTCATCGCCGCCCATTTAAGGGCGTCCTTGGCTTTAGGGTGCTCCTGGGCAGTTGTGACCCTTGAGCGGTCAAGCCACGCAAGCGCACGGCGGCTGGCGTCAAACTCTACCGGCAAAGTGATCACTGCAAAGAGGGTAGTCATTGCAAAAAGGATAATTCCGGCCAGTAACAGTTGCGGGAAGGTATTAACAAGCAGGATACCGGCAAGCAGGATCCACTGAACGATTCCCGCACTGAAAGATACAACAGGCACCAGGTTCGATCTGAGCTTAAGCCATTGATAAGCAGTGGCATGTTGCACGGCATGGCCACATTCGTGGGCAGCCACGGCTGCTGCAGAAACGGATACACCCTCATACACGTCAGGGCTCAGGTTAACCGTTTTATTGGCCGGATTGTAGTGATCGCTCAGAAACCCCTGGGATGATATTACTTTTACATCATATATCCCATTGTCTCTCAACATTTTCTCTGCAATTTCCCTACCCGTAAGGTTAGAGGCAAGACGAATGCGCGCATAAGTTCTGAACTTGCCTTTCAGCACCCCAGAAACCAGTAAACTGATTCCAAGAAACAACAACGAGACAATAAATATTGAACTTGACATAATCGATTTTTTAAGTTTTCAGAGTACGTACATCAAATGAAAATCCAGAATTTTTTTCAGGCCGTTTTATGCTAAAAAGACAATTTTTTTTACTGTTTTTGACACTCGATAAGTGAGTGAAAGCCAAGGGCTGACATTTTATCACAATAACTCATCTAAAACCAAAATACCCCTTCAAATTGTTAATTGTCAATATTTTATACAAAATAAAAATGAGGTTTCTGAAATGCATTCCCGGCACTAATTTTTATTCACAACCCTAAAAAATAATTTTGTTATGTGGCACTAATTTGTAATTTAGTGGCAGAATTTAATGGGTTAGTAAGTAAGGGGTCAACAGCAATGTTGGCCTTTTTACTTTGTAGGAAGTCCTGAAATCTCATCTTTCCCGGAGCTATTTTCCCAGGGTTTTTTACCGGATAATTATCTTCATTAAACTACATTCCGTTTTCATTTCAACCGGAACTTTAGCAAATCGGATCTGATCATCAATCAAAGATTCTACCACGAGCATAATAAATGGAATCTTTGGTTAACTATAAATTTTAATGAGCAAAGTCAAGACGGCATTTTTTTGTTCGGCATGCGGATATGAAAGTCCTAAATGGGCAGGAAAATGTCCATCATGTAATAGCTGGAATACATTTATCCAGGAAGTGATTCAAAAAGAGCAGGGAAAAAGTGAAAACTGGAAAGGTTATCGTGAAGACGATAAGGTAAATAAAGTAATTGCATTAAATGAGATCAAAGGGATTGAGGAAGACAGAATAATAACTCCCGACGCCGAACTTAACCGCGTTCTTGGTGGAGGCATTGTTGCAGGCAGTATAATATTAGTCGCCGGTGAACCTGGAATTGGCAAATCAACTTTGTTTCTTCAGAACGGCTTATTGCTGAAAGATCACTCGATCTTATATATTAGTGGGGAAGAAAGCGTGCAACAAATAAAAATGCGCGCCGACCGTCTTGGAATTCAAAACGATTCTTTTTATCTGCTCACCGAAACATCTACCCAGTTAATTTTCCAGGAGATCAAGAAACTTAAACCTGATATTATCATCGTTGACTCAATCCAAACTATTCATTCTTCCAATATTGATTCATCACCGGGGAGCATATCCCAGATCCGCGAATCAGCATCCGAGTTCCAACGATTCGCAAAAGAAACAAATACTCCTGTCTTCCTGATTGGTCATATTACGAAAGAAGGTAGTATCGCAGGACCCAAGATTCTTGAACATATGGTCGATACGGTTTTACAGTTTGAAGGCGACCGGCACTATGCATACAGGATCCTGAGAACGCTGAAGAACCGCTTTGGCAGTACATCTGAGCTTGGCATCTATGAGATGTCGGGTTCCGGTATGCGCGGAGTCAATAACCCGAGTGAAATTCTGATCACTCAAAAAGAAGATAACCTGAGTGGCATTTCAATCGCCGCAAGTATCGAAGGCATACGCCCTTTACTTATAGAAGTTCAGGCACTGGTTACACAGTCAGTGTACGGAACACCCCAACGAACTGTATCAGGATTTGATCTTCGTCGTCTTCAATTGTTGCTTGCAGTACTTGAAAAACGTGGAGGATTTCATTTTGGTGTGAAGGATGTATTTCTCAATATAGCCGGAGGCCTGAAAGTTGAGGATCCTTCGATTGATTTGTCTGTTCTTTGTGCCTTACTTAGTTCTTATGAGGATGTGCCGATACCCCAACATGTCTGTTTTGCGGGTGAGGTTGGCTTAAGTGGTGAGATAAGAGCCGTGAACAGGATCGAACAACGAATAGCAGAAGCCGAAAAACTCGGATTTGAAAAGATCATAGTGTCCAGGTATAATATCTCATCAGGAAGAAAAGCAGCAAAGGACATCTCCAAACAAGACTTTAAGATTGAAGTTGTAACCATGGCACGTGTGGAAGAATTGTATCAATACTTTTTCTGATGGTGTTTTAATCAGTGTGTGTTCCCTGGCAATTATTAGTTTGTAGAATAACTATCTGCCGGTATGCTGATAAAGACAGTCATTGATTCATTGACACATCTTTTCTTCCCCCATCTATGTGCCGGATGCGCGAGCGATGTGATCAACAAAAGCCAGTTGTTGTGTCTGGCCTGTATGGAAAAACTACCACTCACAAACTATCACGCACATGCGGATAACCCTGTAGAAAAAACATTTTGGGGACGTATCCCACTTAACCATGCAACCAGTTATTTATATTTCACAAAGGACTCTATTGTGCAGCAGCTGATGCATCAGTTTAAATACAAAGGCAACCAGGAAATTGGCCTGTATTTCGGACGAAAAATGGGGTCCGCTCTTTCCTCCGCCGCAAGGGTTGGAAAGCCGGATTTGCTTGTTCCCTTGCCGCTTCACCCAAAAAGACAGCAGAAGAGGGGTTACAACCAGGCAGAAGTGCTTTGCCGCGGCATGGCAGAGTCAATGGGAATTCCCGTACTGGAACAGGCAGTAACAAGAGCCAGCCAGACCCAAACCCAAACTCACAAGAACCGGGAGTCGAGATGGCAGAATATGGAAGGAAAATTTGTGTTGAAAGATCCGTCCGCCCTGGAAAACAAACATGTGATCCTGGTAGATGATGTCATAACTACCGGGGCCACGCTGGAAGCCTGTGGCATTGAATTACTCAAGGTGAGGGGTCTTCTACTGAGTATTGCCACTCTCGCATACACCGCCGCCTGAATGCAATTATCCAATGTTCGCTGTGATCGGCGGCAATTAACGGCCGCCTTATACGTTTACTCCCCGGTTTAGGACCGGATAAAATTTATATCAATACTTTTGAATGCTGATGAAGGCTTTAAACGGTTTAATTATTTTTGTTGCACTCCTGGTCTGCAGTTGTAAAAAAGAGGGTTTCATAACGAGTCCCGATGCTCAGATCAGCTTCTCCGCCGATACTTTATATTATGATACCGTTTTCACAAGTGTCGGATCGGTTACCAAATTCGTCAGGATCTTCAATAATAACGATCAAAAACTGCTTTTGAGTGCTGTGGAACTGGCTGGTGGCGCCAGCTCTCCTTTCAGGATAAATGTTGATGGAATAGCAGGCAATGCTTCCGGTATTGAAATCCTTCCCAACGATAGCCTTTATGTATTTGTGTCCGTACAGGTCAATCCCAATACACAAAATCTTCCCTTTATTCTTCGCGACAGTCTGCGGGTAAGCTACAACGGCAACGAAAAATTTGTCCAGTTGCAGGCGTGGGGACAAAACGCGGTGTTTTTGAAGAATTATACCGTTACAGGTAACGAAACCTGGACAAACGAAAAACCTTTTGTTATTCTTGACCGCCTGTTGGTCGATAAAAACGCAAAGCTGACAATCGGCAAAGGAACAAAGCTTTATTTTCACGCCGATGCCCCATTGCTTGTTGATGGTACCCTCCATGTGAAAGGAGAAAAGGCTGATAGTTTAAAAGTAAGCTTCCAGGGAGACAGGCTGGACCTGCCCTATCGCGAATATCCTGGCTCCTGGCCGGGAATATATTTGCAGGCGCCGAGCCACGACAATATACTCGAATTCGCAGAGATTAAAAATGCTTACCAGGGCCTGGTGGTTGACCAGCCTGCAGCAAATGGTCTTCCAAAACTTGTGCTTAACGAATCAGTAATTCAGAATTGTTTTGATGCCGGACTAATAGCTATCCGTACGGAGATCCGGTCCAGGAATACCTTGATCACCAATTGTGGCAAAAACATGATCATTGCATTTGGCGGAAAATATGAATTTACTCACCTGACAAGCGCCGCTTATTCCAACCTGTATATAACACATAAAGATCCCGTACTGTCAATCACTAATGTTTTTGAAGACCCCTCAGCAATATTCACAGCGGATCTTAATGCTTCATTCGTGAACTGTATATTTTGGGGCGATGAAGGTCTCGTAAAAGATGAAGTAGTTGTCAGAAAGGAAGGAAATGCTGCATTCTCGGTCAACTTTGCCAACTCACTCTGGAGAATGTCGGGGGTGCCGGCCAATATTACCAGTTCCGCAATGATCAATAACCAGGATCCGATGTTTACCCTGGTGGACAATGACAAAATCCAGTATAACTTTCGCCTGAAGGAAAACTCACCGGCCATCGGCAAGGGTAAACCAGCCGGGGTAACTACTGACCTCGACGGTAAGCCACGCAAGCCTGTTCCCGATATGGGAGCCTACGAACGCCCGTAATCATGATTTAAAAGACTGTTTGCGTTTTTACAACAATTGGTGCTTTACCCTTGTTTACCTAATTTACAGGTTATATTAATTCAATCTAAAACACATTTTATGATCCGGCTTGCGATTTTATCAATATTGTTTTCAGTGACAGCGTCTATCTATGACTTTAAAGTTCCGGCGCTGGAAGGTGGGTCAATTGACTTTTCAAAGTACAAAGGCAAAAAAGTACTCATTGTGAATACTGCCTCAAAATGTGGCTTAACACCACAGTATACCGAGCTCCAGGCACTTCATGAGAAGTATAAGGATAAGCTTGTTATAGTCGGGTTCCCTGCAAACAACTTCAAACAGGAAAACGGCTCGAATTCAGAGATCAATGAATTCTGCAAAAAGAACTATGGGGTCACTTTTACCATGGCTGAGAAAGTTTCTGTGAAAGGCGATGATATACATCCTTTATTCAAATATCTCACCGAAGAATCAGCTAAAATGGGTATCGAAGATCCGATCAAATGGAACTTTACAAAGTTTTTACTGGATGAACAGGGCAAACTGATAGCGGTTATTCCAAGCAAGGTTCCCCCATCAGATGAGTCATTAACCAAATGGCTGAAATAGACCTGCACATTTGGTTAACGATTTTGCCGGACAAACAATACTCCGCATCTGGTTAGTTATATTCTTATCGCTTCATTGAGAAATAATATCGTTTCTCAATGGAGTTTTGTTTTGTGTCTGTTCCAAAAATCGGCAAAATCCATCCATTCATCGAAACCTGGCACCCGACCGTCGAATAAATTACGTCGCCGGCAATTGATTTTACATCTTTGTCTCATCATCCGATACCGATTAAAAAACCAACCACATCCAATTAACCTAACCCTAAACCCTTTAAAAGTCCATTAAAACATCCAATCCGTGTAAAGACCGTCCGTTGTACGTTACTTAGTCAAAATCTCTGAACCGCCCTCCTGACAGGGGCGGTTTTGTTTTGCGCCTGCTCACAATCCTTATATTTGCAGCCCATTTACCAATAGCGATGTTATTTAAAGACATAATAGGTCAGACTGAAGTGAAGAGCCATCTGAAAGAGATGGTCCATCATAACCGCCTGAGCCATGCACTGCTTTTCCTGGGCAAAGAAGGTTCCGGCGCGTTGCCCCTGGCTATCGCATTTGCGAACTATATATGTCTTTCCTCCGGCCGCAACGGGTATCCTGAACTTACCGGTATGCAGGCGGAAGACACCGATCCTGACACATTGATCCAGGCTCATCCCTCGTATTCAAAAGTCAGGGCCATGGTTCATCCTGATATACACTTTTCATACCCGGTGATAACTAAAAAACCAGGTCAGAGCCCGATAAGTACGGATTATATCCAGGAATGGCGGGAGTTCATCACCAAATTTCCATATGGCAATGCATTCGACTGGCTGCAGTTCATAGGCGCCGAAAACAAACAGGGAAATATCACCGCCCAGGAATGCAATGATATTATACGCAAGTTGAATCTGAAGAGCTTTGAAAGTGAATATAAGATCCTGCTGTTGTGGATGCCCGAATACCTTGGTAATGAAGGCAACAAATTATTGAAACTCATTGAAGAGCCGCCGGCAAACACACTGTTCATCCTGGTTTCCGAAAATGAATCACTGGTCCTGCAGACAATTCTTTCGCGGACGCAGCTGATTAAGATCCCGGCTCTTGAGAATCATGAAATAACCCAGTCCCTGATTTCACGCGCAAATATTCCACCTGAGCAGGCCGCCCGGATCAGTGCCGTTTCAGAAGGGAGCTACCGCGAAGCGCTGCAAATGATCCACCATGCCGATGAGGACTGGATCTCCCTGGTAAGGGAATGGCTGAACGCTATAATGAAAAACGGCCCCATTGCACAGGTAAAATGGGTAGACGAGATCTCCAAACTGGGCCGGGAGAGACAAAAGCAGTTTCTCCGGTATTTTAATCATTTGCTGGAACAGTCCATCCGGCTGAAAACGATGGGTAGCTATTATGAAGAGCCAGGTAATGAACACCTGATGCCGGCCAATGAAAAAGAATTTGCGGCAAAGCTAAACAACCGGGCGGGACTTGCTGAACTGAAGGCGATTATCGAGGAATTGGACAAGGCCAGCTATTATATCGAAAGAAATGCTAATCCGAAAATGCTGTTCCTCGCCCTGACTATTAAACTGTACCACATCATTGCGGATAAATCCGTAATTTTGGTAACCTGAGATAAGAGAATGAGTGATTTGTGAATTTGAGGTATGAGGTTCGAAGCATTTTGATTTAAGTATATTATATATATTTTGTGTTGTTTGCCTGTGTATATCCGCTCCGGAACCCTTTCTTCCTGCGCTCCCCTCTTTTGTCTCCAGAGTAATTATTTATTCATTTAACCTAAGTAAGATGGGATGTAGTTCATGTGGAACAGGCGCAGCCGGTGGCAAGGTGTCGGGCTGTCAAAGTAACGGAGGATGTAGTACAGGAGGTTGCAACCGGATGAATACATACGACTGGCTTGCCAATCTTCCTATCAGCTCTGTCGAAAGTTCCTGCAGGGTTGTCGAAATCAGTTTTAATAACGGAAGCAGGAAGGATTATTTCCGAAATAGCACGGTGCAGATTTTTGAAAAAGGTGATATGGTAACCGTTGAAGGTGTCAGCGGCTTTGATGTGGGTGAAGTTTCACTGACCGGTGAGGTAGTAAGGATTCAACTGAAGAAAAAAGGAATCCAGGAGCAGGATTCAGAAATGAAAAAATTGCTCCGGCGTTCTACAGAAAAAGATATCGAACTGCTACAGCAAAATAAAGCCCGTGAAAAAGAGGCTATCATCAGGGCAAGAGCGATTTCAAAGCAACTGAATCTGAACATGAAGATCAGCGAGGTTGAGTTCCAGGCCGATGGCCGTAAGGCAACTTTTTTCTACATAGCAGACGACCGGGTTGATTTTCGTGAACTGATCAAAATTTACGCAAAAGAATTTAAGGTAAAGGTTGAAATGCGCCAGATAGGTGCCAGGCAGGAAGCGGCGAAGGTTGGAGGTATTGGAAGCTGCGGTCGCGAACTGTGCTGCAGTACCTGGCTTACTGATTTCAAATCGGTAAACACTACGGCGGCACGCTATCAGAATTTGTCAATCAACCAAAGTAAACTAAGTGGTCAATGTGGAAGGCTTAAATGCTGCCTGAATTATGAACTTGACACTTACCTGGATGCGCTCCAGGGATTTCCGGATAATGCGGATACTATACAAGTGGCTAAAGGCACAGCAATACTCATCAAGAAAGATATTTTCAAGAACCTGATGTGGTACATTCTGCCGGACAGCAGTAAGCAGTATCCCCTCGCCATTGACCGGGTCAAAAAAATAAAGCAGTTAAACCAGAGAGGCGAAATACCCCCGGAGCTGGAACCAGCGGACCTCACTCCTAAGACCAGGGAAGTGGAACCAGAGTATGCTGATCTTGTAGGGCAGATCAGCCTGAAAACGCTTGAAAAGGCAGAGAAAAAGAAAAAGTTTTCAGGTCCCGCACAACAAGGTCGTGGAAATCAGCAGGAGAGAGGCGGTCAGGCCGGAGATCGTGTGCAACAGGGAGAACGCTCACAGCAAACTGAGCGTGGACCGCAGCAGCGGACACAGGGTCAACGACCTAACCAGCAACAACCAGCCAAAGCACAACCGGGCAAAGGAAACCCGCAGGCTGCAAAGCAGCCTAATCAAAAAGGCGGTCAGCAGAAAGGTCAGCAACCACAGCGAGCACCCCAGCAGGGTAAACCACAACAGGGACCTCAGCAGCCAAGACCGCAGCAGCAATCTCAGCCTCGGTCACCGCAGCAGAGACTGCCTTTACAGAAACCTCAGCAGCCGAAACAAACGCTGCCTTCACAACAAAACCCGGGAGATGCCCCGGGTCAGCAAGTGAACCCGGCGCCACAGCAACGTCCGCCTCAACCAGGTGGCGAAAGCCCTGCACAACAGCCGTGACGCGGAATAGCTTAAGTTCATAAATTTATACAGACATAATATGGGGCCGTTCTTTTAAATAAGAACGGTTTCTTATTTTTATGCCGATGCGTCGTTTTGTTATGAAATCCTTGCTGGTTCTCTCCATCATATTAATCATCTGGATAATCGTTGCCCCCGGTTGTATGACCTTCAGGAATCCTGATAGTGACATGAAGGCGATGTTTAGCAAGGCCGGGGTTGATCTTTCGACGGAAACATTAAAGTTTGATAAAAAGAAAATTCATTTTGCAAAAACGGGCAGCGATAGTCTGCCAACGCTTGTTTTCATTCACGGTACTCCGGGAAGCTGGGATGCTTTCTCCGGTTATATGCAGGACAGAGATCTTCTTCAGCGTTACCGGATGATATCTATCGACAGGCCCGGGTTTGGATATAGCGACTTCGGTGAACCACTTCGCCTTTCTGAACAATCAATTTTACTAAACGGCACCGTAAATACCCTGCGCAACGGCAAACCAATTTACCTGGTCGGCCATTCCCTCGGAGGACCGCTGATTGTGCTGATGGCCGCTGACAATCCTGATTATTATAATGGACTTATAATGATTTCCGCTTCGGTTGACGCGCTCCTTGAAAAACCGGAAAAGTGGCGACCTTTTCTCTTCAAAACTCCCCTGAATTACATCATCCCCGGGGCATTTCGTCCTTCTAATGAAGAACTATGGTATCTTAAAAAGGATCTCGTAGATCTTAAAACACAGTTTACAAAAATCGAAATACCGGTATATTTTATCCATGGTTCACAGGATACCTGGGTTCCGCCAGCCAATGTCGAGTACGCGAAGAAACTGCTGGTCAACGCTTCTAGAATTGATGAACTGATGATACCAGACGGAAATCATTTTATACCATGGACAAAATACCAGGAAATAAAAAATATACTCCTGGGATTAGATAATAACAGAAGCAATAAGCCTGTAGGCCAGTAATATTCGGCCTGTCGGCGCAAGACTTTGTTAATCTGCCGGGGCACCCCGATTGTTACCTTATTGTAGTATAATTTTGTACCTTGTTTACATAACTCAATATATTATGGAAATATTCAAGTCCGGTAATCCGGTTTTAAGTGAGAAACGGTTTGAAAAAACAGTTGACCGTTCAAACAATGATGTAATGACGCAAAGCGGAACCCTGAATAAGTTCGGCTTAATGATGTTATTACTGATCGCTTCAGCAAGTTTTACCTGGAAAGCAGCAGCTGAAGGAAAAAATGTAATGCCCTGGATGATCGGAGGAGCTATCGGGGGATTGATTGTAATTATTATACTTGCTTTCAAGCCCCGGATTTCCGGAATCCTTGCGCCGGTTTATGCCTTGCTTGAGGGCGTATTTGTCGGAGGTATCTCTGCATATTATAACAATGCATTTGATGCCTATGCCCCAAACATAGTTATGCAGGCGGTGGGCCTCACCTTCGGGGTAGTTATCGCTATGTTCGCGCTTTACAAATTTGGTGTGATCAAAGCAACGCAAAAATTCAAATCCATTGTTTTTGCGGCAACCGCGGGGATCGCAGTGTTTTACCTCCTTTCTATGGTTTTGGGAATGTTCGGTGTGACCATGCCTCTGATCCATGAGAGCACTACTATGGGCATAATATTTTCACTCGTTGTTGTTGCCGTGGCCGCCTTGAACCTGATACTTGATTTCGATATGATTGATCAGGGCTCCGCAATGGGTGCTCCAAAATATATGGAATGGTACGGCGCAGTCGGATTGCTTGTAACCATTGTATGGCTTTACCTGGAAATACTGCGTTTGTTATCAAAGCTGTCCAGGAGAGACTAAGTAAGAATTTAAAATACAAGATTGTTTAAGATAAAAAGTCCCGGTATGCAATGCGTACCGGGACTTTTTTTATTGTATTAACTATTGGCGGCTTATCTGCCATCTCCATCGAGAAGATTGCCAAGACCACCAAGCAGACTGCCCTCTTCCTTACGGTTATAACTTCCATAAGCCAGGATGCGGCTTGCCAACCTGCTGATGGGAAGCGTCTGTATCCAGATCTTACCAGGCCCCCTGAGCGTTGCAAAGAATAAACCCTCTCCACCAAACAAAGTATTTTTAACGCCACCTACAAATTGAATATTATAATCGATTGTTTTTGTATAAGCGACAAGACAACCTGTATCAACCCGCAGAAACTCTCCCGGTTGTAAAGTCTTTTCGAATACATGACCGCCGGCATGAACAAAGGCCATACCATCGCCCTCCAGTTTCTGCATGATGAATCCTTCTCCCCCAAAAAGGCCGGTTCCAAGTTTACGCTGAAACTCTATACCGACCGTTACGCCTTTGGCGGCGCATAAAAACGCGTCTTTCTGGGCCACGACCTTACCCCCAAGTTCCATAAGGTCTAAGGCAATGATCTTACCCGGATAAGGAGATGCAAAACTTACCCGCTTTTTTCCTGCGCCTGTATTGGTGAAGGCAGTCATGAATAAACTTTCACCGGTGATCAGTCGCTTGCCGGCCGACATTATTTTACCCAGGAAACCTTTGTTCTGTTGTGAGCCGTCACCAAAGATTGTCTGCATTTCAATTCCCTCATCCATCATCATAAATGCACCACTTTCCGCGACTGCTGTTTCGCTTGGATCAAGCTCTACCTGCACATACTGCATCTCTTCTCCATAAATCCTGTAGTCAATCTCATGATTTGTTCTCATATACTAAGTTTATAGTTTTGCAGCTTAAAATTAAAAAAAGTTGACCAACATGGATCAACTTTATTTAGTTCAAAATATGTGCCTGCTGATGTTCGGATCAGTAATCAGAACCAGCTACCAATGAAGGCTTCGTTAACCCGCGCATCCTTCAACCGGTTTCTTCTTCTTCTCACTTTAAAGGCGTGGACAATCATTGTCCAGATCATCAGAAATATAAACAGGAAGGTGAAAGGCGGAATACCGAGCATGCTTATCCAGCGGCCACCAAACATATTGCGCATTGGACGTTTCAATCTTTCTGCGATAAGATACATAGCCGGCACAATAACCAGTGTCATGAAAAACGCCAGGATGAGACCAAAGATAATTGTCCAGCTTAGCGGCTTCCAGAATGCAGCGTTATCGCCTCCGAAAAAGATATGTGGATTGAGTTCTGAAAACATCCGCACGAAGTCAATATTCAAACCAACAGCCAGCGGTATAAGTCCCAGGATAGCCGCGATAGCAGTAAGCAAAACCGGGATGATACGTGTTTTACCGGCCTGGATTATTGCTTCCCTTGTTTTAAGGCCCCGGGCTCTCAACTCTTCTGCAAATTCCAGAACAAGGATACCGTTTTTGATAACGATACCAGCCAGGCCAAGGATACCTACACCCGTCATAACCACTGAAACCTGCATGCCGGTGAGAGCAAATCCCAACAAAACCCCAATTACACTAAAGATAATTTCAGTTAGGATAATCACAGACTTGCTGATTGAATTAAACTGAACCACCAGTATGAAAAGGATCAACAGAAGTGCTATAACAAGTGCCTTTCCAAGGAACGCTCCTGTCTCCGCCTGTTGTTCGCCCTCACCGGTTTGTCGCACTGTAACACCATCCGGCTTTTGTTTGAAATTACTAATATGCTCAGCCAATTCTTCGTTTACAGCAGTCGGAGTATAACCCTGTGTTTCGAGTACATTTGATCTAAGACTGATTACCCGTTTGAAATCCTTTCTTTTGACACTACCTAACGTGCTCGTATAGTCGACCTTTACCACCGAACTGATCGGTATACGTTTGATGCCGCCCGTCATTTCCCTGAACACAATATTCATATTCAGCAAGTCCGCAATGTTACGCCTTTGCAACTCTTCGTTTCTCAATTGTATTTTGTATTCATCCTCACCATCTTTGATCTTTGATACTTCCCGGCCAAACAAGGCTGTGCGTATTTGCTGACCAACCTGCCCGGTAGACACTCCATTTATTAATGCACGTTCCCTGTCTACGGTAAGTGTGATCTCAGGATTGTTCAGGTCTATGTCCATCTTTAATTCTTCCACGCCTGGTACCTGAATGCTATCCAGGTAATTTTTCAGGTTGACCGCAGTTTTAATAAGCTGGTCGAAATCTTCACTGGCTACTTCAATATTAACCGGTGGTTCGGTGGGTGGTCCGCTTGCTTCCTGGTCAACACTTATCTCAGCCCCCGGTATTCCTTTTATCACCTTCCGGATCGAATCCAGATATGGTTTCGTAGAGGTGCCATGCCTCTTCTCAAATTCAACAAACGAAACCTGCACCCGGCCAAGTTCGGTTCTCGTGCTACGATCTCCGCTCATCGGATCACCGGCACCGATGCCCACATTACTGATAACGCTCTCAACCACGTGATTGCTTTTGCCAGGACCGATACCTAATACCTGGTTGACTTTGGTTTCAAGTGTTCTTGTAACCGAGTCGGTGAAGTCAACACTGGTGCCAACCGGTAACTTGAGATATACATAGATCTGGTTGGGATCAGCACCCGGAAAGAAAACAACCGGCACATTACGGGCAATGAAAAATACAACAGAAAATATAAGCAGCAGAAATGTGCCTATCAGCAGATGTACAGGTCTCCATCCTTTAAGACCCCACCTCAGCAAGGTTTCATAATGATTCATGATCCAGGGAAGAACCCTGTTCTGAAAACCATGAATAAGGTTTTCAAATATGAACCTGTTAAGCAGCACCAGGATAATGATGAAGAGTAAGAGATTGCCTGCAAAAGTGAGCCCGGCAAGATCTAGCAGGATGCCTATGGCAATTGCCACCCAGAATATGGGCTTTTTAAATATCGCTGATTTGGGTTCTTTTTTGGTATGATCCGTGTGACCCATGAAGTCAACTGCAAAAATCGGATTCATAATAAACGCAACGATCAGCGATGCACTCAGGGTGAAGATCAGCATTGCCGGCAGGTATATCATGAATTTTCCGATAATACCCGGCCAGAATAATAGTGGCACAAAAGGAGCAAGCGTGGTAAGCGTACCCGCCAGTACCGGTACAAACACCTCACCCGCGGCCATGATCGCCGATTTTTCCGGGCTGATCTTACCCTTTCCTTCGATAAGGATACGGTGTGTATTTTCAATGACCACGATCGCATCGTCCACTATAATCCCAAGCCCGAATAAAAGCGCGAAAAGAACGATGAAGTTTAAAGTTACATGCCCCCCGACAACAAGATCAGCTGCTGGCAGAGCTACAAATGCCACGAACATACTCAGCGGTACGCTGAGTGCCACGAAGAATGCATTTACAACCCCCATGAAAAACATCAGGATGATCAGTACGAAAAGAAAACCCAGTACGATTGTATTAATAAGATCCGTAAATGAAGTCCTTGCTGCTTTACTCTGATCGCCTGTTATAACAACATCCACATTTTTTGGAAGTGTGGTTGCCTTCATTTCATCGGTGAGCTTTTTGACATCATCAGATGTTTCAATAAGGTTTTCACCAGCTCTTTTGATAATGTTTAGGGTGATAACGTTTTTGCCATCGAGACGGGCAGTGCTTTCTCTTTCCTTAAGTGTATCTTTTATTACAGCGATGTCCTTCAGATAAATCGGGAAGCCCGAAGTGTTCTTTACCACGACATGCTCAATATCATATGATGTTTTGAACTGGCCTTTCAACTGGAGATTACGACGCATGTTACCAACATCAAGCAAACCACCGCTCACATCCAGGTTCTCACGGGCGACAGCATTGGCAATATCATCAAAGGTGATACTGTTCGCCTGCATCCGCGAGTTATCTACATTGATCTGAAACTCCCGCTCGGGCGCACCGACAAGATCTACCCGATTTAGCTGCGGTAATTCTTCCAGCCTGTCCTGCATATCATCTGCATAGGCTTTCAGTCGCATAAGATCAATATCGCCACTCAGGTTCACATACATCACCGGCTGTTCACTGAAACTTACTGACTGGGCAGTTGGTTCCTGGGTAAGATCAGTAGGCAGGTCCTGCTTCGCTTTGTCGATTGCATCTTTTACTTTCTGTAATGCAATATCAGGATCAACATCTGTGTCAAACTCAACCTGGATCGCAGAATAATCCTGCTGTGAAGTACTGGTTGTTTTCTGAATTTTAACGCCGGTGATGCCCTTGATTTGTTTTTCGATTGGCTGGGTTACAAGATTCTCAATATCCTTTGGTGAGTTACCAACATAAATTGTAGACACATAAATTGTTGGTATCACAAGATCAGGAAACTGCTCTTTCGGAAGTGTAACGAATTGGTATATTCCCCCAAGACTTACAATCAACATGACCAGGTAAATAGCTGTTTTATTTTTTATACTCCAGGTGGTCGGCTTAAATTCCTTATGCGGACCATTAGGGTTTTCGAGTACACTCATACAATTAATTTGAAAGCGTTATCATCTGATTATCTAATCTGATCCTGTCTCTTAAATTTCTTCGACACATTACCTTTTCCACTGTACATGCAGGACGTTTATTATATAGTTGAAGTGGTGATCAACTGACCGTCATATAAACCCTGGAAACCTTCCGTGATCAATACATCACCCTGTTGCAAACCGGATTTCACTTCGATCTTATCCTGGTAGAGTTCTCCTATCTGCACGGGCTTTTTCTTCGCAACCATTTTATCGCCCTCCTTCACTGCAACCAATACAAACTTTCCTTTTTCATCATTCTGAATAGTATTTAATGGCACCGTTATCGTATTCGCAACTGCATAGTCCTGGATCTGAACCATGGCAAGCTGGTTCGCACGGAACTCCTGGCTGGCGGGGATCTTCGCTTCAACATAGAATGATCTGCTGGCGGGATCAATCACTTTACCTTTGACCGTAACCCTTGCATTGATGGTTTTATTGATATCAGGGATAGTAACCTTTATGTTGGCTCCCTCTTTGACCCTGTCAAGATAGTTCTCCGGAACATTAACCGTTACTTTCAGATCGTTGTTGTTTACAATACGAATCCCTGAAACGGTGGCAGACTGCGGGCTGAAAAATTCACCAACTCTAAGGGTAACCCAATCTGCGATTCCACTCATTTCTGCACGCACATTAGAAAGATCTGATTGCTCTCTCAGCAAGGCCATTTGCTTGTCGAGATTCTCAACGTTCGATTTTGCCTGTAACAATTCTACTTCGGTTCCTATTTTCTGATCCCATAAATTTTTTCTCCTTTCATATATTGTCTGCGCGAGGTTTTTTTGAACAGTCAACTGCTCCATCTGTTGCTGGATCCCGATATTATCAAGCTTAACAAGCAGCTGTCCCTTTTTTACATTCTGGCCCTGTTTTACATATATGTTACGTACCTGTCCGCCCTGGCCGCGTGGAGTGACATACGCAATGTTTTCTGCTTCAATTTTTCCCTGCAGGTCGATGAAATGGGTAAATGCGCCGGGACTGAGTACACCGGTAGTTACCAGTTTGCTTTTCTCAGCCTTCGCTGCACTGGTATCAATTTTAGCAATGTCTTTTTCAAGAGCATCAATCTTTTCCTCCAGTTTCTTTTGTTCAGTCTTCAGTTCAGTTAATTGCTTCTTCTTTTCGTCTAAAGGTGTTTTATTTTCAGCAGCACCGCAGGCGATAAGCATTGACACTGATATTGCGAGCGCTCCTATTTTATTTATCGTATTCATAACTGTTATTTAATTAATTGACAGGATTAGGTTAATTCTTATAATCTACCGGTTGCTTTCAGGTAATCGATCTTTGCAATTACAGCATCGTATAATGCAGAGAAATAATTGTTCTGTGCAATTTTCAGATCGCTTTCAGCGGTAACGATTTCTGTGTTCGATCCAAGACCCTGCTCATATTTGAGTTTAGTCTGGTTATACACGCGCTCAGCGAGCTCCATATTATTTCGCTGCGCATCGATTGTGATAACAGCACTTCTCATATTGATCTTTGCTGTTTCAATCTCATTGGTGATATTATTTTTTGTGTCGTTGAGATTGTTTCGCGTCTGTTCTAATTCAAACCTTGCTTTTTTGATGCGCGCGTCCTTCGCAAATCCATCGAAAATCGGAACGTTTATACTTAGCCCGATATAAGCGGTGGTAAACCATGGGTAGGCTTCGCCCGATTTGAAGTAAGTGAAAGTTGTGCGGTATGCATTTCTCGAATAATTACCTGTTAATGATAAAGTGGGAATATAGGTTGCACGGTACCTTTTGATATTGTATTCCCCAAGTTTCTCAGCTGTCTTTACAAGTTGAAACTCTTTCCTGTTTTCAAAAGTGAAGCCTGATTCATCCAAAACATCCCTGGTTATCTGAGCTTCTGTCACCGAATCGGTAAGTGTCAGCTGGCTGTTCACCGGCATACCCATCAGGTACTTCAACCCAACATAACCTGCTTCTACCTGGTTTTGCAACTTTGTTTTTTCTGTCAGCAGGTTTGACACATTCACGTTGACCTTATCTATATCAAGATTCTCGGCAAACCCGTTTTTGTATAGCGCCCTGGTATCTTCCAGCAATTTTTTTGCGCGGTCAATGTTTACATCTATCACTTCCATCTGCTTTTTGGAAACAACCAGCGAATAGTAAATTTTGTAAACATTCGCCTTTATCAATTCATTTGTCACCTCTGAAGACTGACGGGCGTAAGTCATGGCAGACTTCCTGGCCTGCAAGCCAACAAACACCTGTCCATCAAAAAGGATCTGGGATGCATTCACTCCATAGTTGCCGCTCCATTTTGTACCAAACTGAACCGGTATAAAGGTTCCCGCGGGCTGTCCGGCAAGTTCTCCCGGCAACAGGTTCACAGGGATTTTCAGGAAGTCTGTCAGCCCGACACTACCGTTTATCTGGGGATAAGCGGCCGCAGTAATTTCCCGGTTAGTCTGCTCCTGGATGTTAATTCCCAACAAGGCATTTTTTACCTGCACATTGTTTTTCAAGGCATATTCAACGCTCTCTTTTGCTGAAAGTGCGAAGGGACCAAGAGAATCTGTCTTCTGTTGCTGTGCTGAAAGCTTATCGCCGGAAACAACCGCTAAGAGCAGCAGTGCCAGTAACTTACTTATTTTTGTTAGCGGGTAAGGTTTCATAAGTCTCTTTTTTAGTTCTTTCTTCAATGTATTTCGTGATCTGTTTGTATCCCTTCAGGGTTGCTGACCCAAAGAGAAATTGCATAAGTACTTCGCGGTGTAGCTGCACCAGGCTGGAGTGAGTGTCCCGGAAGGCCTCCTGGTTGAAAACGACCATCATGGCTTCCAGTCTGAATCTCGCTACTATCTCGATATTCATCTCCGGGCGGTAGAGTCCTTCCGAAACTCCCCTTTCCAGGTTTAGCTTGATGGTATGGTAGAGGTATTGATCCTTATGGTCAAGGAATCGTTTGAAGGTTTTGGGATGATAACGTTCGAGGTCGAACATGATACCGGGATTCATGTTTTTGAAAATCTTATTTACCATGTCTATCGCGAGAAAAACCTCGGCAATGGCATTTGGCGCCTCCACGCGATCTTTCTCACAACACGACCTGGAGAATTCAATTACGTCTTCGATTACCGCGTCCACCAGCTCATCTTTGTCGGAGAAGTACTGGTAAATCGTTTTTTTTGACATTCCGAGTTGACTGGCAATCTCATCCATCGTCACTGACCGGATCCCGTATTTATTAAAGAGCTCATCGGCTTTTTTCTGAATTCTTTCTTTCATTGCGGGGGCAAAACTAAGGAAACTTGTTTCGTAACCAAAGTTTCCATGAATATTTTTTCTATTTTGACGCAGATGTTGATTAAACGGTCAAAAATTGAGATAAATGGCAGCGATTACCGGGTAAGCTGGTATTATTCCCGGAAAAAACGGGTGCCCGCCACAGGAACTGCGTAATTTTGGAAAGAGAATAGGAGCAAAAAACTAAACCTGAGCGGATGAAAGCGAATTTATTTCTAAAAAACCTGTTTCAATACTTTCTACAGGGATTGATAATACTGGCCCCTATTGCTATCACAGTCTGGACAGTCACCGTGCTCTTTACTTTCGTGGACAGTATTCTCCCTGACCTCGTCAATAAATTGTTTCCTGGATTATTCAGTGATTCCAACTTTAATCCGCTGCGTATTCCGGGAATAGGCTTCGTGCTGGTGCTGGTGACCGTTATCCTGGTCGGGTATATATCATCTTCCTTTATTATCGGGAGACTGGTACTGCTCTTCGACAAAGTGCTTGAAAGAACCCCGGGCATAAAAGTGATCTACAGCACGGTAAAAGATTTCTTCGAAGCCTTTGCCGGCAACAAAAGAAAATTTACCAAATCTGTCCTGGTTAACATTCAATCGAATGACACCTGGCAGATCGGCTTTGTAACACAACAGGAGGTTGAGCAGTTCGGGCTGATCGATTACGTGGCTGTTTATGTACCGAAATCGTATGCCTTCGCTGGCCAGTTATACTTCGTAAAAAAAGAAAGTGTTCGTTTACTTAACGACGTTAGTTCGGCTGAAGCGATGAAGTTTGCCATCTCAGGCGGGGTAACCCAGGTGGAAGATGAACACATACATCACGAATAAATCCGATTAAACGATGAGAAAGTGGTTGTTGGGATCATGCCTGGTGCTGATGAGCACTGATGCATGGTGCTGGGGTTTCTTTGGGCACAGGCACATTAATTATCATGCAATATTCCTGTTACCACCTGAGATGTTGATTTTTTATAAACATCATGCAGATTTTCTGACAGAGCACGCGGTGGATCCCGACAAGCGGCGGTATGCAGTAGCGGCAGAAGCACCGAGGCACTATATCGATATGGATAGGTACGGAAAGGCACCTTATCCTGATCTGCCAAGGCAATGGAACGATGCAGTGCTGAAATTCTCCGAAGATAGCCTGAACAGGCATGGTATAGGTCCATGGTGGATCCAGGTGATGATGGCGAGACTAACTAACTCGTTTCGCGCAAAAGAAACAGCCAGGATCCTGAGGCTTTCCGCTGAACTGGGGCATTATCTTGCGGATCTGCATGTTCCTCTTCATGCTTCCAGTAATCATAATGGTCAGCATACGGGGCAGCATGGGATTCACGGATTTTGGGAATCACGAATACCAGAACTACTGGCAGAAAAAAACTGGGACTTTTTTATCGGCCACGCAGGATATATCAGTGATCCCCTGGCTTACATCTGGGCACGGGTCATCGAAAGTGCAGCAGCCGCTGATACGGTTTTAACAGCAGAAAAATTGCTCTCCACAAAATACCCGGCTGACAGGAAGTTTTCATATGAAGACAGGAATGGCATAGTGATCAGGCAATATTCGTCGGATTTTTCCCAGGCCTACAATTTAATGCTCAACAACATGATTGAGCGAAGAATGCGATTATCTGTGTATGCCGTCGCAAGCTTCTGGTATACTGCCTGGGCCAATGCCGGCCAGCCATCCCTGAAAGACCTCCTGGCGGTACCGGACGACGGAGAGATGTTAAAAGAGTTTGCGGAGCTGAATCTGAGTTGGCAAACTGGTAACCTGAAGGGAAAGAGTTGCGATTGATTTATTCAGGTTGCAGGAACTGATTCATTCTGTTTACAGGAACTGATTCATTCCGTTTACGGGAATTTGTTCTGTTTGCAGGCCAGATATATGCTTTGTTGCAAATAAATACCCCACAGTTGCCTTAAAAGAATGGAATTAAATACTTTTGCAGTCCTTTTACACCAATACATGTTTAGCAAGTGAACTTTATGACCCATAATTTCAATGCCGGTCCAAGTGTTTTACCGGCAGAGGTTTTCCAGGAAGCCAGTAACGCAATATTAAATTTTAATGGCAGCGGTTTGTCCATTCTGGAGATAGGTCACCGCACCCCGCTTTTCGAAAATGTAATGAACGATGCGAGAAAGCTGGTACGGGAACTTATGCAACTTGATGATGATCATGAAGTATTATTTCTTCACGGTGGTGCTACCACCCAATTTATGCAGGTGCCTTACAACCTTCTAAGCGAAAATGACGTAGCCGCTTATACTGAAACTGATATCTGGGGTACCAAAGGCATCAAAGAAGCAAAATTGTTTGGGCATGTAGAAGTAGTTTGCAGCTCTAAGGATAAAAATTTTAGTTATTTGCCCAAAAACTTCACTGTTCCAAAAACCGCAAAGTACCTCCACATTACAACCAACAATACTATTTATGGAACTCAATGGCAGGATCTGAATCCATTCTACGAGTATGGGGTACCGTTAGTTGCTGATATGAGCAGTGATGTATTCAGCCGGGTGATCGACTTCAACAGGTTTGATATTATCTATGCAGGTGCACAAAAAAATATTGGCGCCGCAGGTGTAAATCTTGTAGTTGTAAACAAGAACATACTTGGAAAAGCAGCCAATAGAATCCCTTCAATGATGGATTACAGGAATCATATCGAAAATGGTTCCATGCTGAATACGCCACCTGTTTTTGCGGTATTTGTTTGCATGCTCACGCTGAGGTGGCTGAAAAATATGGGCGGTGTTGAGGTTGTGGAAAAGCTTAATAAACGCAAAGCCGCGCTGCTTTACGACACCCTTGACAATAGCCGGATTTTTAAAACCAATGTAGCAAAGGAAGACCGCAGTGTTATGAATGCATGCTTTGTGATGGATGACCCGAAGTTGGAAAAAGAATTTATGGCCGCTTGCAAGGAAAATAATTTCTATGGAATAAAAGGTCACCGCACTACGGGCGGGTTCCGCATCTCCATGTATAATGCGCTTCAATATGAAAGTGTTGTTGCATTGACGAACCTGATGAAAGAATTTGAACAAAAACATGGATAACCGCTAAAGCAATTTCAATGACAAAGATAGCACCTTTCAAAGCCCTCCGACCAAGACCTGAACTGGCAAAACAGGTGGCATCAAGGCCATACGATGTTTTAAATTCAAGGGAAGCCAAAGAAGAAGCAGCGGGTAATTCGTACTCATTTCTGCATATCACTAAATCAGAAATCGACCTGCCTGAATCAACCGATATACACAGCCAGGAAGTTTACGATAAGGCCAAGGAAAATCTCGCTGCTTTTATGCAAAGAGATATTCTTTTTCGTGAGAACAAGTCATGTTATTATATATACCAGCTCGTGATGAATGGCAAAAGCCAGACGGGGCTTGTTTGCACAAGTTCCGTGGATGACTATGAGAATAACCTCATCAAAAAACACGAGTTCACCCGGCCTGAAAAAGAACGTGATCGTATAAATCATATCCTTACTTCCGGTGCACAGACCGGCAATGTATTCCTTGCTTATCGCAATGTCGATGAACTTGATGAAATTATTGAAGGATGGAAATCTACCCACGATCCCGTTTATAATTTTGTTGCGGCAGATGAAATAACTCATACCATCTGGATCATCAATAGTGACGAGAAGATTGCGGCAATAACTTCATTGTTCGCCGAGAAGATCCCTGCAACCTATATTGCTGACGGACATCACCGTGCCGCCTCAGCCGCAAAGGTGCGTGAATATCAAAAAGAAGTGTCCGCCGCCGGCGGTAAGGCAGAAACCGGATCGGAAACCAACGGCGATTTTTTCCTGACGACCTTGTTTCCATCTAACCAGTTGTACATTATGGATTACAACCGGTTGGTTAAGGATCTTTATGGCTTCAGCAAGGAGGACTTCATGGCGAGGCTGGAAGAAAAGTTCGAAATAGTGGCACAATCTTCCCCGGTAGCACCCGCTAACCTGCATGATTTTGGAATGTACATTGATGGCTCATGGTACCAGCTCACTGCCCGCCCCGGAACTTATAACGATGACCCGATCGGAATCCTGGATGTAACGATTCTTTCCGAAAACATACTGGATCCGCTTCTTGGTATAAAGGATCAGCGCACCGACACGAGAATTGACTTTGTTGGTGGCATAAGGGGCCTGAATGAACTGGTTAAAAGGGTTGATAGTGGTGAAATGGCGGTTGCTTTCAGTCTCCATCCTGTCACTATTCAGCAATTATTTGACATTGCAGATAGTGGCCAGGTTATGCCACCCAAAAGCACCTGGTTTGAGCCGAAACTGAGGGACGGACTGCTTACCCATCTTATTAATTCGTGATCAGCACCCCGGTTATTCGCTCATAAATGTATAATTAGCACACCCATTTCGTTCATAAATGCATAATTAGCACACCCATTTCGTTCATAAATGCATAATTAGCACACCCGATTTAGTTCATGGTTGTTTTGCCTGAAAACCGGCGGTGATGGCTTTGAATTTAACATCTGTGATAAAAGCCTGTTCACCCAATCACTTATCTTTGACGCGTATGAAATATTGCATCCTCGTTACCGGCCTCCTGTTGTCTTTATCCGGTATTGTTTACGCCCAGCAGCCAGACTCCACCTTACCGGAGAACAAGGCCAAAACCTTCCTTCGCCAGGGTGATTATACAAACGCAATTATGCTCCTGAACAGGGCTGCGGCTGCAAAACCAAACGATCTTGGCATCCAGAAGGATCTTGCATATGCATATTATATGAAGCGGGATTTTGCAAAAGGACTTGAAGTTGCGAAACCGCTGGTAAAACGAAGTGATGCTGATGTTCAGACTTTCCAGATCTTAGGTATGATGTTTAAGGCGGTCGAGGAAAGAAAAGAGTGTGAGAAAATGTACAAGGAGGGATTGCGCAGATTTCCAAATAGCGGCGTCCTCTATAACGAGTATGGAGAGATGCTCTGGACAAAACAGGATTTCGCCGACGCGGTAAAACTGTGGGAAAAGGGAATTTTATCTGAACCCAGCTATCCGGGTAACTATTATAATGCTGCAAAATTTTATTATTTTTCTGCAGACAAGGTCTGGGGCATCTTGTATGGAGAAGTGTTTGTGAACCTGGAGAGTTACAGCCAGCGTACTACCGAAATACAGACCCAGCTGTTTGATGGTTACAAAAAATTGTTCACTGATCCCGACATTATGAAGAACCAGGAACATCGTAGTGAGTTTGCTAATGCGGTCCTGGAGATAATGAAAAAGAATTCCGGTCTTATTGCAGGTGGCATTTCGGTGGAATCACTCAACAATCTTCGTAAAGCTTTTATTGCCGACTGGTATCAAAAATATCCATCACGATTTGCTTTCCGCTTGTTCGAATATCAACAACAACTTATAAAGGCGGACATGTTCGACGCCTATAATCAGTGGGTGTTTAGTGGTGCCAATGCTACCCAGTACCAGCAATGGGCGACCAGTCATACCGAGGAGCTTAACAAGTTCACCAATTTCCAGAAAAACAGGGTTTTCAAGCTTCCCAAAGGTCAATATTACCAGAAAACAAACTGATCCTAAAGGTCTCGTTGATGAGACCTTTTCCCTCTCGCTATCTGAATGCCGGATAAATATGGTATGGGATCAATTATGTAATGCCGGGCAACTTATTATGCTCCATAATATTATTCTCCCAATATTATTCTCCCGGACATATAAGTTAAAATTTAATGATTCAGATCCCGGAAATTCTGGCACCCTTATGCGCATCCATTTATATTTACTAATTTCAAAGGGCTGCCGTAGTTAACTTACTGAAAAATAGGGAATGCGCCGCAGCTTCAACATTTAACTTTCCGTATATGACCCAGTTCCGACGATTGTTTGATTGCCTCCAGTTTCATTTAGATAATGGCCCGATTCCGGATATGCTTGCCGCGAAGGAAAATGGAAAATGGGTCAGATACAGCACCGCCGATGTTAAAGATGCCGTTGACAGAATGTCGGCAGGTCTCTTAAATGCAGGGATAACCTGTGGTGATATGAGTCATGAACGACGCGATAAAATTGCCATCATTTCGAAGAACCGGCCGGAATGGATCATGACCGATCTGGCGGTCCAGCAAATCGGAGCCGTACTGGTACCGATTTATCCAACAATAAATGTGAATGAACTCGAATTTGTTTTACAGGATGCTGCTGTAAAAATTGTGTTTGTGAACGATGAAGAAACATTCCACAAGGTTCTCAGCATACGGGGAAAGGTTCCGTCGATTAAAGAAATTTACAGTTTTGAACATGTCGTAAACGCAGAACACTGGAAAGAATTATTGAAGAAAAGCAGCCTTGACGCCCTCGCAAAAATTCCTGAAATTTCGGCCCGGATCGACTACAAAGACCTTGCAACAATCATTTACACATCCGGAACCACGGGTAAACCGAAAGGGGTAATGTTATCGCACGAGAATATAGTTTCAAACGTTCTTGCCTGTATCCCCTGTCTTCCTCCGAAAAAGAATATGCGGTCACTCAGTTTCCTTCCGCTCAACCATATTTTCGAGCGGATGATAAGTTATTTCTACCTGTTCACCGGGACTTCTATTTATTACGCCGAAAGCCTCGAGACAATCGGGGATAATCTGAAAGAAGTGAAGCCTGATATGTTTACAACTGTTCCAAGACTGTTAGAAAAAGTTTACGACAAGATCATGGCAAAGGGTGCGGAACTTACCGGCGTGAAAAGAAAGCTGTTTTTCTGGGCTCATGGCCTGGCTGCAAAGTACGATATCAATAAACCGATGGGCACCGTCTACAATATGCAGCTTGCGCTTGCAAACAAACTCATCTTTAATAAATGGCGTGAAGCATTGGGAAATAATCTCACCTGTATAGTGAGTGGCGGAGCCGCTTGCCAGGTCCGGTTGATCCGGATTTTTACGGCAGCCAGGATCCCTATCCTGGAAGGCTATGGACTCACAGAAACATCTCCGGTGATCAGTGTCAATCGTTATGAAGTACATAACCGGAAATTTGGAACCGTGGGCCCGGTGATAGATAATGTTGAAGTAAAAATTGCTGAGGATGGCGAAATTCTTTGTAAGGGCCCTAATGTTATGATGGGCTATTACAAACAACCGGAACTCACAGCCGAATCGATAAAAGACGGATGGTATTACACCGGTGATATCGGGATGATGGTTGATAACAGATTCCTCAAAATTACTGATCGCAAAAAAGAACTGTTCAAAACAAGCGGGGGAAAATATGTAGCGCCACTACCGATTGAAAATAAGCTGAAGGAGTCCCGTTATATAGAACAAGTGATTGTGGTCGGCTCAGGTGAAAGATTTGTTGGCGCTCTGATTATACCGTCTTTTCCCAACCTGAAAGAATGGGCCCGTGAACAAGGCATCACCGACACATCGCACCAGTCATTGGTTAACAATACTAAAGTGCTGGACATGTATAAAGACCTGGTTGAAACTTTTAATAAGTATTTCAATCATGTTGAACAGATTAAAAAATTCGAATTACTTCCAAACGAATGGAGTATTGAAACCGGTGAGATGACACCCAAGATGAGCATCAAGCGCAAAGTGGTGATGGAAAAATTCCGCGATGCCATTGAACGGATCTATGCCTGATCGTTCGGCGGAATCGAAAACGATTGTAAAATTTGGTCTCTTATTTCAGCCGCTTTCCTGGCGGCAGGGCAATACCATATATAGCCGATGCAGATCCGGCAACTATCCCCGTCGACAACCCCGACGCCTATCAGTCTTATCAGGTCAAACAGACCTCGTGTCTTATTGCCACTCCTGCGCCACTGCAGCCGCCGAATTGCTCAATTCGTTCCTCCGGAACCCGTTTTACAAAGCACAAGTATAATGGGCGCATTTCGTTGACTATCAGCCCAAAAAGGGCCTGGAATTCGAGCCGGACAGTTGACCGCCCGGGGCACTCACAGTTCATGTTCCTGAATTGTCAATTCATGCAAAAAAACGTTCACTACGCTGGTTCTAACTTTTTAAGTGTCTAAAAAGGCGGTAATTTGTCAAATCAATGACACCTGCTTTCAACAATAGTGCTTTGTTCAAAAAACTACCGGATTTCGGACGGAAGGACAACCACCTTTTTTGGGCGGTTATCCCGCTGATCACCCTATTGTTGAACATCTCCCTGTTTGGCCTGAGATTTTTTTCTAACCTCACCGTTTTCATAGTCTCAGGTATCGTCGTTTTTGCCGCCAGTATTTTTTTATGGCACCTGCTCAACAACATATCGGCACTCACAAAAACGCATTTCGCGAGTGACAGATTTCCATACAAGCGGATGTTCACTACTATTTGTTTGTATGTAATTGTCACCACGCTATTCCTGACCGTGATACACTGGATTTACGACAGCACCGGGTTCCTGGGTTATGACCTCGATGAAAAACGCTACCGCTGGTCATTGTTCATTGGAATCATCCTCAATGTTTTTGTGACCTTGTTGCTCGAAGGTGCCGCCGGGTTCCGCAACTGGAAGGCGACCATGATTGAAACCGAACAGTTGAAAAAAGAATATATGCAGAGCCAGCTGCTTGGGTTAAAAAGCCAGGTCAATCCGCATTTTCTGTTTAACAGTCTGAACTCATTGTCCAGCCTTATCAGCGAGGACCAGGAAAAGGCAGAGAAATTTCTTGACGAAATGAGTAAAGTTTACCGTTACCTCCTCAGGAATACAGATGATCAGCTGGTAACACTTGAAACGGAACTGCAATTTGTGAAATCATACTTTTTCCTGTTGAAGTCAAGGTACAGTGATGGAATAGATATGTGTTTTGACGTAAACGAGTCAGACCTGAAACTGACTCTTCCCCCGCTCACCCTGCAGATGTTAGTGGAGGCAGCCTATAACCAGAATACGGTGAATAAGGACAGGCCCCTGCGTATTGAAATCTGTTCGGTGAAAAACGGTTGGCTTTGTGTCAAAAACAATATTGAGAAAAAGGTGGTGGATGATGTAGGTGATCAGTCCGGTCTTGAAAATGTAGCCAACAAATTCAGGCTTTTGTGCCAACAAAATATCGTAATCACCAAAACTGCGGAGTTCAATATCATTGAGTTGCCATTGATTCGTCAACCTGAAACCTCTATTGCATGAATCCCTGGAAACCAACGAAAATAGAATTTATCACATTCCTGTTGCTGGCTCCGGTACTTACCGTTCTGTTTAACATCATGCTGTTTGGTGACAGGGTCTACAACGATGGCCGGATCCTGGCTTATTCATTTCCCATAACTTTCATCGACCTGTTTATTTTCTGGTATTTCCACATAGCGGTAATGCATTGGTACCGGATCAGGCTCCCGCATCTGAACGAAACAGTGTTAAGGCTAAGCCTGTTGACAATAACACATATGCTGATGTCAGTCGGCACATTCTGGGTGTTGTTTATGGCGTATGATTACATTAATTTTCTTGGCTACACTTATGTTCCCGGTACCATGAAAAACGCGGTCTGGGTAGCCATAAGTTTAACACTCATCGCAACTACAACATGGGAAGCAGAATATTTTCTTAAGAAATGGAAAGAAAGTCTTTCCGAAAAAGAGCAGTTTCAGCAGCTTGCAATACAGCACGAATTTGATGCGCTGAAGAACCAGGTCAACCCACATTTTCTTTTCAACTGCTTTAATACCTTGTCGTCCCTGATCAGTGAAGATCCCAGGCGAGCCGAAAAATTCCTGGATGAGCTAAGCAAAGTATACCGTTATCTTTTGCGTAGCAACGAAGATGGATTAAGTACGCTGCAAAACGAACTCAGGTTTATTGAGTCATACTACCGGCTTTTGAAAACCAGGCACGGCGATGCCATAGAGCTGCAACTTGAGGTTGATAAACGATATTATCCATACCTGATTCCTTCCCTCAGCCTGCAATTGCTTGTCGAAAATGCGGTGAAGCACAATGTCGTCTCCAAACAACAACCATTGATAATCGATATCTTCACGATGGTTGGAAATAAACTCGCAGTCAACAATAACCTGCAGATAAAGGGAATCAAGGCCCCCTCCAATAAAGTTGGCCTGGAAAATATCAGGCATAAATTTGAATTGCTGAATCAGCCCGGATTCCAGGTCATGGAAGATTCGAGGAACTTCACCGTCGTGCTTCCATTGATATGGAACGTTAATGCAGAAAAGAAACTTTCAATCGCAAAAAATAAGGCTAATCCCATTAATACCGAACCCTCAAAACCGAAAATTGAGTTATGAACATTTTAATTGTAGAAGACGAAGAACTTGCAGTAAAGAAATTACAGAAAACCCTGGCTGCTGTTGATCCGGAAGCTAATGTTGTTGCTATAACCGATAGTATAAAGTCTACCGTCGATTGGCTGGAAGACAATCCATCACCCGACCTGATCCTGATGGATATAGAACTCTCCGACGGGCAAAGCTTTGAGATCTTCAGCAGGGTGCAATTAAAAAGTGCCGTAATCTTTACCACTTCATACGATGAATATGCACTGAAAGCATTTAAGGTGAACAGCATTGACTATTTGTTGAAACCAGTTCAGAAGGAAGACCTCGAGGCTGCATTGAAGAAATTTCATCAAATGAAAAAAATGTACAATGCTGAACCTGCAGCAAAAGACATGAATGTGGAAAGCCTGATCAATGAATTGCGCAACAAATTACAGCCGAAAGAATACAGGAAAAGGTTCCTGGTAAAAAATGCGCAAAAGCTGGTTTCAATTGAAGTAGAGGACATAGCATTTTTCTTCAGTGATGGCCGGTTGAACTTTTTTAAGACCTACGACAACAAGAAATATGTTGTGGATTACACGATGGATGAACTGGAAGAAATGTTAAGCCCGGAAAGATATTTCCGCATCAGCAGATCGTTTTACATTGCTGTTGACAGCGTTGATCAGATCCATGATTATTTTGGGAACAGGCTGCTTTTGCATCTCAAACCGGAGGTAGATAAGGAGGCAATAGTGAGTCGCGAAAAGGTCAGTGACTTTAAAAAGTGGATGGGAAAATAATTCTCAGCTAAACATACTCTCTGCAACAGCAACGGCTTCCGGCTTGCCGACGTCGAGGAGTTTGCTGCCTGTATGATCATACCCGATAATTGGGTTAGAAACAGAAAGTTCCAGGTAAACATCAACAATGGAAAACTTACCCGTTCGTGAGACAAGATCAAACAAACGTGGATTAATCACATGAAGACCGCTGAAAGCTTTTTCAACCAGGACCGGCTGATCCCGGCTGATCTTTTCTTCACCGCTTGTTACGTTTCTCCATCCTGAGAGCAGATTTTGTTCATCAAACAGGAAATAGCGGCTTGTTTTCCGTTTTGATACTGCCAGCGTTGCCAGCGCTCCGTTAGTCTTATGAGCTTCAATCATGGCATGCAGGTCCAGGTCGGTGAGAATGTCCACATTGAGTGCAACAAAATCTTCCTGTCCCAGCAGCGGAGACGCCTTAAGCAGGCCACCACCTGTTTCGAGCACTTCATTTCTTTCATCACTTATCGTGACTTCAGATCCCCATCCGTCGGCCACACGCATGGCGTCTTCAATCTGATCTGCAAAATGATGAACGTTTACGGTGATGTTACGGATCCCATAACGCTGAAGATATTCAACGTTTCTTTGCAGGAGTGACTTTCCATTAATAACGGCAAGGGCCTTGGGATGTTTGTCTGTCCAGGGTTTAAACCTCGTTCCTAAGCCGGCACAGAAAATTATGGCGCGCATATTTATTAGATTTTACAGGACTACAACACAATATTCTGTGGGATATCGTTTTTGAATTCGTAATCAGTATTGTAATGCAGACCCCGGCTCTCATGACGAAAATTTGCACCCTTTACTATCAGGTAACTCACCGTGATCATATTCCTTAATTCACAAAGCTGAGGTGATAATGTTGTTCTCTCGTAGAGATGTTGAGTTTCGTCCCATAAAAGATCCAGTCTTTTCATCGCCCGTCCCAACCTGATATCTGTTCTCACGATACCAACATAATCACTCATAGTTTGCTGAACCTCTTTCAGACTTTGTGTTATGAGGATCATTTCTTTGGGGTCGGTGGTTCCTGCAGCGTTCCAGTCCGGAATCTTCATGGCCACCTCAATTTCCGGCAGCGGATTTTGCACAGAATCCATGTAAGCACGATGTGCAAACACCATGGCTTCAAGCAATGAATTGCTTGCCAGGCGGTTTGCGCCGTGAAGGCCGGTACTTGCGCATTCACCCGCTGCATACAAACGACGAATTGATGTTCTGCCCCATTCGTCGGTCTTTATACCCCCACAGCTATAATGCGCTGCCGGCGCCACCGGGATCAGATGTTGTGACACATCAATGCCAATCGATTTACATTTATCGTAGATGTTCGGGAAATGTTCGATGAACTTTTCAACGGGTATGTGGCGGACGTCCAGGTAAACATGTTCTGTTCCGCTTATTTTCATTTCGCTATCGATCGCCCTTGCCACGATATCACGGGGAGCAAGGTCCTTTCGGGGATCATACCGCTCCATAAAGGCTTCTCCTTTTAAATTGCGGAGTATGCCTCCATCTCCCCTCACGGCTTCAGTGATCAGGAACGACTGCCCGCGTACACCCGGTTCATAGAGAGCGGTCGGATGAAACTGGATGAATTCCATATTCTCAATCCTGCCTTTCGCACGGTATACCATGGCAACTCCGTCACCGGTAGCTATGAGCGGATTTGTTGTTGATCTGTACACCTGGCCATTACCGCCGGTCGCGAGCATCGTGATCCGGGCAAGAATCGTTTCTATTGCATTGGTTTTGGTGTTTAATGCATAAACGCCATAACATACAATATCCGGTGTTGCTTTGGTAACCAGGTAGCCAAGATGGTGCTGGGTTATCAGGTCAACAACAAACCAATGCTTAATGATTTCTATATTGGGGTATTTCTCAACGGCATCAACCAATGCACGTTCCATTTCCTTGCCCGTAACGTCCTTGTGATGAAGGATACGAAACTCGCTGTGACCGCCCTCCTTACCCAGCTTATAGTCTCCGTCGGCTTCCCTGTCAAACCTGGTCCCAAGTGTTATCAATTCCTGTATCCTGTCAACCCCTTCTTTAACCACTATCTCCACTACTTTTTCATTACACAAACCGTCTCCCGCGATAAGGGTATCTTCAATGTGTTTCGAAAAACTGTCATTAGTAAAGTCGGTTACACCGGCAATTCCACCCTGTGCATATTTTGTATTCGTTTCGTCGACCTGGGCTTTTGTAACGACTACCACCTTTTTATCAGGAAATTGGGTAGCCATTTTGATTGCGTATGTAAGACCGGCAATACCGGAACCAATGATTAGAAAGTCTGTCTGCATGATATATGTTAAATCCCTTTCTTAATATTCAATTGTATATGAGAACTTCTCCGGCGTTTCTATCAACTCAAGCAGATTATACTTCATGGTAACGGTCTTCTTGTCATCAGACAACTTGATCAAAGGGTTATCAGACTTTTTCACGGGCCTTGGCAATTTTATAGACGTGGTATACAAAATTTCCATACCGGATGAGGAAAGCTGTTTCATTTGTTCCATCTCCGGGTTCTCCATCAGTTTTTTGAATTTCTCCTGGTTGGCCTTTCTGCTTATCAGACCATTTTTTACAACAACATCAAAAATACCGTTTAACTGATCCATCTGGTTGCTCTTCGGTTGCGCAGGCATATCAGCAGCACTACTATCATCTCCCTTATCGAACATTGCCTTGAATGCTTCCCCGATACCGGTACCGCTGTTACCCATTCCTGACATCAGTTTTTGCAAATTATCATAACCTGAGTAGGGAAGATCAACATTTAGTTTCATCACCTTCTCTTTAGCATTCATCTGTAGCTGCAGTTTACCGTTTTGTAGTAAAGCTTTTTGTTCAGCAGTAACATCCTTTGCTGAATCCATCAGTGATTTCATCAGGATGGTCGTATCAATTGGTCTGTCCAGCCCTTCTTTAGCAAGCTCTTCTTCTCCACCCATTGTTTCGAGCATTTCCAGCAGCTGGCTCATGTCCATTTTGGTAACATAGGATCCCGAACCATTTTCATTTATCACGATTTCCTCGTTCACTTCGTAACAGCTGACAAACAGTACACAAATCAGGGTTACAAAGACCAGTTTAAGTTTATACATCTTAATTGAATATTTGATTCGAAATTAATCCAAAAGCCTGAATACAGAGTTCATTTGCCTGGCACTAAGTCGATTTAACAATCCGACGCGCAATTGGTTCCACTGGTCCGCCAGTGATTAGAGGTTATTTACCAGATTACAACGTAATTGCCGGCCGGCGCGAATCCTTTCATCGTCCCAATGCGTTATCCGGCAATATCCACGCGGTACCACAAATTAAATGTCTTTGACCGGCGGGGATCCAGGTGCACCAGGCCGAGCCCGTTATTGAAGTTATCAGGAGCGCCGCTCAGATTTTCTATTGCTATACTTTGACGGTGCTTTGGAGTAAAAACCTGGAGAAACGGGTATGCATCCGAAACAAAAAACGACAGTGTAAGCTTACTGAGGGGATTATACAACACACAGCAGGGAAGTCCGGGCTCCACATTTAGGACATAGCAATTATCGATTTCGCGGTCGCCAAGGCGGTGCGGCACCTGGAAAGATGGCTCTTCCAGGATGTTGCCCGTAGGGACCAGCCTGCTATCAAATTCAAGCATGGATGCAGATGCAAATTTCAGGATATAGTCGTCAACCTTTCCACCAAGGTTGAAATAGGGATGCCAGCCATCCGTAATCGGAATGGATCCATCATCCAGGTTAGTGATGGTTGTTTCGAGCTGTAATATGTTACCGTTCTGGAGCATATATCTTATTTCGCAGATATAGTCAAACGGGTATCCTTCATCTTCTTTTTTATAATGATATCTTAAACTTACAGAAGCCATGTTATCGTCAGAAAATTCGTCAGACACATTAAAACTTTTGTTATAAAGTAAGCCATGAATTGCTGAGCCATCCCTGAACTTGTTTTTAAATTCAAGATCTTCTCCTTCCAACGACCATTTGCCATCTGCAATCCTGCAGGCGAATGGTGATAGCTTACAACCTTTATAAGACAGGGCCAGGTACCCATTGAGTTCAGCTTCATCCTTATAGTTGTCTATAATATTTAAGCTGCGATTGTCCAAACGGATAACAAATTCATGGATCAGTCCGCCAGCTCCAGGCATAATGCTGACATATGTCCCCGTTTTAAGATCCTTTAACCTTATTAACGAAAATCCATTTTCGATAACCCTTTCAACGGTAAAATTCATAAGAGCAAGTTATTGAAATTGAATATTTTTATACGGTCAAATTTTGTAAACCCGGTAATTATCAATCAGAGTGGAAATGGTAAAAAGTATTGAATCGTTGTTTCGCGAAAAGTACGGAAGGGAACCAGTTATTGTAGCGGCTCCGGGAAGGGTTAACCTCATCGGGGAACATACAGATTATAACCAGGGTTTTGTGCTGCCGGGCGCGGTTGATAAGAAAATTTACATGGGTATCTCGGAAAATAAGTCGAATACGGTAAATATTTACGCCAAGCAGTTCGACAACTCATTCTCTTTTTCCCTGGATGAGATCAATCCCGTTAAGGGTTGGCCGACCTATTTGCTCGGCGTAAGCTTTTACATGCTCCAGGCCGGCGCAAAGATCCGTGGAATGGATGTAGTCATTGACGGGGATATTCCCGTGGGCGCAGGAATGAGTTCGTCTGCGGCGCTTTGTTCCGCTTTCGGAACAGCCATTAATGAGATTTTCGAAAACGGATTTTCAAAAATGCAGATAGCCCTTATCGGGCAGAAAACAGAACATCATTTTGCGGAACTGCAGTGCGGCATCATGGACCAATTTGCCAGTATGCACGGAAAGCTGGGAAACGTGATGAAACTTGACTGTAGTAATCTTGAATTTGAGTATATCCCATTTAATTTTCCCGGTTATAAGATTGTACTGGTAAATACTATGGTGAGTCACAGCCTCGCGTCCACAGAATATAATACGCGGAGGCAACAATGCGAAGAAGGTGTAAGTATTTTGCAGGGTATACTTGATAAGAACGTACACTCGTTACGTGATGTCACCATTGCCGAACTGGAAGCCAATAAAGAAAAGCTGAGTGAAGTGGTTTACCGGAGATGCTCCTATATTCTGAATGAAAACGAGCGACTACTCACAGGTTGCGGGCTTTTGCAAAAAAACGACCTGGCCGGCTTTGGAAAACTTATGTTTCAATCCCATGAAGGTTTGAGTAAATGGTACGAGGTCAGCTGTCCTGAACTCGATTTTCTTCAGGAAAAAGCAGCATCATTCAAAGGTGTAGCGGGTTCACGAATGATGGGTGGAGGATTCGGCGGTTGTACAATTAATATAGTGCCTGTAGATATTCTTGATGAGTTCAGCGAATCCATCAGTGACGCTTACGAACGTGAGTATGCGAAAAAACCGGAGATTTATGTTACGCAGCTGGATGACGGTGCCGGGATCATAACCAGTTAACTCACAAATTGCTCTCCCGGGGTGAGAGCGGCTACAAGATTTATGGTCAGAAGCGGAAGCAACCCCAGGTTCAGCCGCATTTCCGCTCAGGCGGGTTTATAAAGATTGTTTCGTATAGCATAAATAACGAGGCCGATAGAGTTTTTGACATTCATCTTTTCCTGTATCTTCAGACGATACCCTTCAACTGTACGGATACTCAGGAACAATTTGTCTGCTATCTCCTTATTTGTTAATTCCTGGCAGATGAGCCTTGTAATTTCCAGCTCACGTTCACTGAACTCAACTTTTTTTGTTTTTTTATAGGGATTAAACTTGCTTTTGGCGATCATCTGTGCAAGTCTTGCAGAAGTATGTTTACAGTAGTAAGGCTCTTCCTGGTAAACCGTTCTGATAGCTTCCGCGACTTCATGTTTATCCGCATTTTTCAGGAGATAGCCCTTTGCACCCGCTTCCAGCATGTCAATGATCAGGTCCTCTTCGTCGAACATGGACAGGCCAATCACGCCGATGTCCGGCATTTGTTCAAGTAATATCTTAGTGGCCTCAATGCCATCCATCCTTGGCATCTTGATGTCCGTTATTACCACATCAGGCTTCAGCTTTTGGACGAGCTCGATCAATTCCCTGCCATCGCTTGCCTCAGCCAACAGCTGAATGTCATCCTGCCGGCTGATCATAAGCTTAAATCCGTCACGGAAGATTTCGTGGTCGTCAGCCATTACTATTTTAATGTTACCTAAGGTTTTTGTCATTTGGTTCGTTGGTAAACTGCTACAAATATAGATCAGTTTTGCATCTGAATTTTTGCAGATCAAGCGGGATGAGAAGCCGTTATCAGCATGAAGGTATTTCAGACCGGAACTTCAAACAGGTAGCGGGTGCCACCACCTTTTTCGGAGGAATAGGAAAATTCGCCCCCCATTACCTCTGTGCGGCTCTGTAAATTCAGCAATCCAAGGCCACCTGCGAGCTTCGTTTTTTGTTCATAATTGAAGCCAATGCCATCATCATCGGTTCTCAATACAACGAGATCCTTCTCCCTGGAAAAGATAAGACGGAGATTTTTGGCCTGCGCATGTTTGATGGTATTGTGAATGATCTCCTGTATGATCCTGTACATGTTGATTTCTTTGTCCTGGCTGAGAACCACATCATCAGGATACTCAAGGGTAATGTTTAAGGGATGAACATCTTTGACTCTCGAGATCGAATCCTGTATGGCCACTTTAAGGCCCTTCCGGAGCAGGGTGTTGGGCATCAGGTTGTTCGATATTTCGCGGAGTTTCTGTATGATATCGTCGATGTGACCACTGGACTTGTTAATGAGCTTCAGGTCATGCGGATCCTGTGAGTCAAGATTGGTGATCTGGAGCTTTACAGCTGAAAGCAGCGGACCGAGTTCGTCATGGAGATCTGATGCTATTCTTCTCCGTTCGTTTTCCAGCGTGGTTATTTCTGCAAGGATCTTTGCCTTATGAAGATGAAGATTTCGTCTCTGGTGCCTGATGATGGTCACCAGGAAATAAGAGATGATAATAGCAAGTAAGCCAGCTACTATCTCAATGGCTGTAAAAAAATCTTCTTCCTTGGGATCCATAGAATGATATACGCATATAGAAGGTTGGCTAATAAATTAACATACTTCTGTATTGCAAAAATACTGATAACAAATTCGAAATTCTGACTCTTTTCAAGGGCATATAAATAGAAGGTTTCAAGTGTGAACTTATACGAAAAGTAGAAGATCACCCCGATACATAAAAGAAACCTGGCGTTGGTGACAAACCTTTTCCTTTCATGTACGATAAGTTTATTGATCTGATCAATAGCAAGGATCACCAGCAACACAGAGTAACTGATGCGGTAAACAGAACTTAACTCATGAATCGTATGAACTATAAAATTGTCAATGAACCATAATGCTGCAATAGCTACCTGGATTATATAGAAAAAGTAGGGCCTGCTTTGAAATAATCCCCATTTACGGAATTGCCAGGTAAATAGCAGTCCTTCAAACAAGACGTAAACGTTAGAGGGCCATAAAGTGCCTGAACTTTTCTGGACTATCGAGGCAACAATCTCCGTAATCAATGCTGCCCAGCATATATAAACAAGGGGGTAATAAGATTCCTGTATTTCACGAAATCTTATTACCCCCAATACCGCTGCAATGAGAATGCTATAGGTTGAAACAATCGATAGAATATCCTGGAACATATGCTGGCACCGGTATTATCACATCACTATTATGTATTATGGCAAAGGACTGGAGTCTCCAAAAGGCGGACAACGTTGACTGTCTTCCAGTATTACCCCTTCCTCTTCGCCACTCCTGGTAGTCAATGCTGCCTGAACAGCCTGTGTTACCGCAGATCTGCTCCACATGTTACTGCCATCGCTGGCCACGCCCACCAGAACTGCGACGATAAGGGGAACCGTCCCACTGCTTGTTTCCTGGTATTTCAGGCCATAATGAATCCTTATCCCGACGCAACCGTCCTGGGCAAGAACAGCAAGAATACTTTTTTCATTGAAAGCTTCGGAAGTTGGTAAAACACCATACTCTTTTTGCAAACTTTCAAACCTGGGATTCAGCAATTCATATTGCATCTCGCGGTAAGCGTTGATTAATTTCCTGGCTTCGTCGCGATCGATAAAATGATTAATGCTTTCGAGTCTAGGATTTGTGTCCATTAAGATAATTTTAAAGGTTTAAAATGAAACGACATTAAAATTATGGGATGGACCCATCTAAATCATGAGTAGAAATACTGAATTATTTCCATACGAACGGCCACGCCTAGCCCAGCAGTAAAGCTTCTTCACTATAATGGCTTCTCAGTTCATCGGCGTATCTGACCATTTTCTCATGTAATGAATCAGGCGATACAATGGATACTCCATTTGTATAAGAGATCAGCCAGCGTCCAAAACTTTCAAGGCAGGATGTAAGAAATCTCATCTTTATTCCTTCATCAGTTTCCTCTTCTGACACAAACCCAAAATAGTATTTATAGCTCTTGATATGTTTCGCCACATCTTTATCAAAGATCACGACGGCCTCATGCAGCTGAGCCCGGCTCTGTATCTCGTCGATATACTGTTTGAGTGAGGGATGCAGACTTCCATCAAAATCTTCCCCGGTAATGGTGAGCGAGCTGATCTTGTCAACCCTGAAATCACGATAGTCATTACGCAATGCGCACCAGGCTATGAGATGCCAGGTGTTACCATAATAATACAATCCGATCGGCTGAATTATTCTTGTGGTAAGCTCCTCCTTATACGTTGAGAGATATGAAATTTTCAGGCATCTTTTGTTGACAATCGCGTGCTGAATATCTGAAAGATGTTGTTGTCCGAATTCATCGCCCAGAGCAAACTTACGCTCATTGATATGTATATGAGAGGTCAACTGATCTACGAAATCTTTGTCTGACCCACGTAACACAGCTTTGATCTTAAACAGCGCACCTTCAAAATGTTTCCGGATAGAAAGATCTGTAAACTGCTCTGCGAGCTTTGCTCCCATGATCAGTGCGCTTGCTTCTTCCCGGGTAAACATTACCGGTGGCAGCCGATAACCCTCCATCACTGAATAACCAATTCCTGCTTCACCTATAACGGGAACACCGGATTCTTCAAGTGCTTTTACATCTCGATAAACGGTTCGGAGACTAATATTGAACCGATCCGCAATATCCTGTGCAGTTACCTTCTTTTTTGATTGAAGGTGTGTAAGAATAGCATGTAGACGGTCTATACGATTCATGTTTGTACGAGTATTAATCGGGTCAACCAGTAAATAAAGATCAGTTAGTTCCGGGTTCTATCCAGGCCCCATGTTCCTTCAGGAGATTCACCAGCTCCTCAACTGCAATGTCGCTGTTAACCGACCGCTTCACTACTTCTTTGCCTTTATATAAGGTGATCTTTCCAGGTCCGCTGCCAACGTAGCCGAAGTCTGCATCAGCCATTTCACCGGGTCCATTAACAATACATCCCATTACCGCTATCTTCAGACCTTTCAGATGGTTGGTAACGGACCTGATTTTTGCAGTCGTTTCCTGGAGGTCGAACAATGTCCGGCCGCAGGAAGGGCAACTGATATATTCGGTTCTTGATATCCTCGTTCTCGTAGCCTGCAAAATCGAAAATGCAGTGTTGTTCAGAAATTGCTCTATTGTCTGGTTGCTACGGTAAATGCGGCCCTCATCCTGGAACAATGTCTTTTTCAGGTTATCATCGGTATAACTTTCGTTTGTCATGCCAAGACAAATGCCGTCACCGAATCCATCAAGAAACAAGGCCCCGGCTTCGGTTGAATAGTGTACGAGGTGTTCTCCTATGGTCTTGCGGAAACTGTCCACTATAATGATTACAGGGTTCGTGATCTTCCTGCTTAGCAGTTCAACAAACATACGCCGCACTGCGGGCATGGCCTCGGGATGTTTACTGCTGAGGCAAATAGCCACAGTCGGATCATTAGCGATGTGATCGAGCCACTCCAGTTCTTCCGCATAATTACTGTCGCTGAAACAATCGATCATCACAAAATTCAGCGTTTCACTTTTTACTGAAGCAGAAACAAACCCACTGCCGGCATAGATGGGAAAATATTTCGTTTTGTCTGATGCAGTTTGCCAGTGATTTGGCCAGGTTATTACTTTCAGGGTACCCGGTAATGCAAAATCAAGTTCGGGCTGACCCGTAAAAATGTAATCGGCGGCGGCATCAGAGATATGCCACTTGTCCGTAGGCTCGTCATAACGGTAACCGATACTCACCAGATCTCCGGGGGTAATATGTTGAAGTTTACTCAGATCGGCTATCACAACCGGCACATGGCCGGCACCTATATTCCCGATCTCAAAGGTTTTGCGACGGATATAATTGAACCGGTCGTATACAAGTTCGCCGGCGGGGGGTATAGGGATGATTTCATTGCCGGGACCCGTGTCATGAACCGGTTCATATCTCCTGACAATATTTTTACATACCGGTATTTCAAGCTCGGGGTCCTCTGTGAGAGAAACCCTGATCGTATCACCAATACCCTCTTCCAGCAAGGTTCCTATGCCAACCGCTGATTTGATACGGCCATCCTCCCCGTCACCAGCTTCCGTTACCCCAAGATGCAGGGGATAACATTGATTAAATTCAAGGTCCATCTGTTTGACCAGCAACCTGTAAGCCTGGACCATGACCTGCGGATTGCTGCTTTTCATGCTGAGCACTATATTATGATAACTCTCGTCACGGGCAATCCTGAGAAACTCCATGGCACTTTCTACCATACCCATGGGCGTATCTCCGTAACGGCTCATAATTCTGTCACTAAGGGAACCATGATTTGTTCCTATGCGCATTGCAGTGCCATATTGCTTGCAGATTTTTACCAGGGGGGTAAACCTTTCGCGTATGCGTTCTATTTCCTCCCGGTATTCCTGGTCGGTATAATCTATAAACTCGAACTTCTTTTTATCAACGTAGTTGCCGGGGTTCACCCTGACCTTCTCAACGATCCTGGCCGCGATTTCTGCCGCATTCGGGGTAAAATGAATATCAGCGATCAACGGGGTATGATAGCCGCGGCGTCTTAATTCGTTTTTGATATTAAGAAGGTTTTCTGCTTCATTTTTGCTTGGAGCAGTAATCCTGATAAGCTCGGCGCCCGCTTCGATACACCTGATGCTTTGCTCAACCGTCGCAATGGTGTCCATGGTATCGGTGGTGGTCATCGTTTGCACCCTGATGGGATGTCCGTTTCCCAGCAACAAATCTCCAATCTTAACTTCAAGTGTTTTGAGGCGCATATGTGTGTATTCCGGGACAAAATCGGCGATTTATCCCGTATTGATTCCTGTTTTTGAGGAACGGCAAAGGTACTAAAGATTGGGGGAAAAGCAGGTCGGAGCTCTACCAGTCTTTGTCTGGCTGAGCGGTCGCACGGTTGCGGTTTTGTTGCATTTTCTGCTGGATGTCCTGTTCTTTTTGCCTCAACGCCTTCATAAGTTGTTCAACCTGTTTACGGTTAAATTTACTCTGATCTTTAGGCTGTTGCTTTTTCTGTTGTTGTTGCTGCTGCTTCTGCGGGTCGGGCTTGTTATCCTTTGACTGGTTCTGCTGCCGCTGTTCGTGCAGTGCTTTTTGCAGGTTATGTCTTGCGTCAGCGTCGTTCGGATCGATTTTCAGAGCAGTTTTGTATTCAGCAATGCTCTCCGGCAATTTTTTTTGCCGCGTATAGGCAACACCCTTGTTGTATATGTTTTTTTCGCGGAAACTACTGTCCTTACTGAGCTCTATAGATTTATCATAGGCAGCGAGCGCTTCATCGAAGCTCTCTTTTTTGAAGATCGCATTTCCAAGGTTATATTGAACTACTCCGTTTTCGGGATTGGTCGCGGCCGCCTTACGATATTCCGCAATTGCCTCTTCAAATTTTCTTTCCTTGTAAAGTTTGTTCGCCCTGATTATAGCTTTGTTATCTGCCTGCGCCTGCAGAAGGGAAGGCAAAGACATAACAATCAACAGGATAAAATATAACTTGAAATGCGTCATACTGTCTTCAATTTACGTTCAGGTAAAAAGAACTCGAGGGTCAGCAAGAAAAAAGCAGCAGCCAGGAACCATTGAAAGTAATGACGGTAGTCCTTGAATGCACTGTCTTCAAGGGTTGTCTGCTCAATTGAACGAAGCTGCTTCATGAGCGCGTCAACAGCCGGGCCAGTATCGGTGAGCCTGACATAAACGCCTGAAGTTGACTGCGCCAGCTGTTGCAGTTCAGCCTCATTTAGTTTCGAAATGATGGTCTGTCCTGTTTCATCCTTTTTATATTCATTACTCATGGGGTCCAGGATCGGCGCGCCTTCGGGCGATCCAATGCCAACCGTGTTTATCATTACCCCGTTATTTGCCATATCAAGCGCAAGTTTCAAGGCCTCGGGGTCATGATCTTCACCATCAGTGATCAGGACTATCGATTTATATTTACGTTCCTTACTATTGAAGGCGGTATTACTGATCCTTAGTGCCTCCGCGATCACCGTCCCCTGGGTAGGCACCACCTCCGGACCGGCATTCTGTACATACATCCTGGCCGCAGCATGATCTGAAGTAAGGGGCATTTGCATATATGCCCTTCCGGCAAATAAAACCAGGCCAATCCTGTCATTTTTCAACTGATCGATAAGACGGTAAATTAATTGCCTGGATACTTCCAGGCGGTTGGGTTTGCTATCCTGTGCGAGCATACTTTTACTCACATCAAGGGCGATCACCACGTCTACACCTTTGCGTTGAACCGGGTCCATGGCGCCTGGCTTTTGAAGGTTGGCGACGCCGAGTATGGCCGCGGCAAGCGCAAAAAGTGCGAGGAGGAACTTTGCAAGGAACAATCCCGGGGAATACCCGCTGATGAGTTCCGCAACAAGTTTCTCATCGCCAATCTTCTTCACTGTTTTTTTCTTCCACCTGAGCACGATAATGAAAAGTATCACTGCCAGTGGGATGGCAGCCAGGAAAAATAAGTATTCGATGTGCTGAAACCTAAACATCTACGCCGGTTAATACATTTTGGTGCTGAAAATCATTCAAATATAGCAAATCAGGTGCCTGTTCCTATATTGCCTTCGGGCCATGGGCTCCATTTTGTGAAATGGTTCACAGCGCAGCTGCCCAATACTGGACATTGCCGGCTAAATCAACGTTTCCCCTCGAAAAAATTGTATTGTTTTAAGATGTCTTTCAGAATTTTTAACCTCACGGTTGCCATATCAAAATTTTTAGAAGGGTGTTCCACCTGCAGAACGAAGAAATACGGATGCTGATTTTCTTCGATCCACCCAACTATCCACCCAAGGGAATGACCTTTTTCTGTGAATCCCCACCCGGTTTTATAACTAAGGGAATAATTAGCATTTTTCTCCTGTAACATCATGCCCCTGACGAGTCTCTGAGTTCTTTTTTGAAAGGGTAACTGATCGAAATACAATTGCTTAACGATTCCGAGTTGTTCGTCTGCTGTAACCTTTACGGTGTTATCAAGCCAGAATGTATCAGTGTTTGCCGCGATCCTGAAGGGTTTATAGCGGCGACCGTAGCCAAGTGTATCGATCCAGTGTTGCATCGTATCCTTACCGATCCGCCTTGCAAGTTCCTGGTACCACGGCGGGCACGAAACCCGGAAAGCATCATGCATGGCCATATCCTTATCACATTCGGGACGGCCACTACTAAGTCCGTTCCAGCTGAAAACAACGTTAGTGTCAATCACTCTTCCGGTTTCGATTCCGATAAGAGAGTTTATTATTTTGAAAGTTGAGGCAGGTAAATAAGCGCTGTCCCTGAATCGGACAACATTGTACAGGTTGAAATTTCCTTTGCCATTGTCGAACATCCCGAAGGTTCCCTCAACATTGTTGTCCTTAAAATATTTTTCAAGACTGTTGTCGTTGTTGACATTGTTGGGAGAACAAGCCACCAACATAAAAGATATCATCAGTAAAAAAAACGATAATTGCTTCACACCAAAAATTTGCACGAAGTTAAGCCAGGGATGTGCTGATTTACTTTAGTGTAGGAAAAAAGGTGGAGGGGGACAATTACTTCGCACCAGGAAGACCGTATAAACTGATCATTTTAAGCAAAACACCATTGGTCCACCCAAATCCATCCTGTGTCGGATACTCGCCGCCACCTGCGGTTTTGCTGAGATCAGTAACATCATATTTTTCCATCAGCTTGCCGGTTTCAGCAAAAACTTTCAAGTTAAGTGCTATCCAGCTTTTTGATATCGCTTCCGCAAGTTCTTTTTCGTCATAATTCAAAAGTCCTTTCACGGCAATCCACTGAAGTGGAGCCCAGCCATTGGGTGCATCCCATTGTTGCCCCGTGTTTTTGAGCGTTGTAACAAGTCCGCCCTGGCGAAGGAATTTGCGCCGGAGTATGTAAACAATATTTTTCACACGGTTGACGGGAGAAACGTTGCAAAACAGTGGTGCCATTCCTGCGAGCGTAAGCGTGGTGCTTAACCTTTTTGCTACAAAATCATAATCGACATACCAGCCATTTACCGTGGACCAACAGTATTTATTGATAGCCGTTTTTCGGCGTTGGGCAATCTGGGTGAAATATCTTTCCTTCAACAGATCACCACGGAGTTTGTAGGCCTTTGCAAGAACAGTTTCCAGGTTATATAAAAAACTATTGAGATCAACGGGAATGATATCGGTCGTTTTTATTGTATTGAGATTTTTTCCATCGCCAAGCCACCTGCTGCTGAAGTCCCAACCGCTTTCAGCGGCGGATCGCAGGTCCCGGTTCATTTTAAGCCTCTTAGGTTCCGGAAGATTTTTTGAAAGAGAATCATCCTCAGACCAGGATTCCTGCCTTGGAATATCAAGCTGATCATAATAACGGTTCAACGTGCTTCCATCCGGCATCTTGACGACATGTTTTGTAGGCGCTGACTTATCCATCCAGTAATCATACTCCTTTTCGAGTGCACCAAGATATATGGCATAAGATGCATTGCCGGTTGCTTCTGCAAGCAATTCCACCATCATAGAAAAAAACGGAGGTTGCGAACGACTGAGATAATAGCTTCGGTTACCATTAGGAATTAATCCGTACTGATTGATCAGGTAAGTGAAATTATTGATCATGTTTTCCATCAACCCAATTTCACCACTTTCCTTTAAGCCGAGCATGGTAAAATAAGAATCCCAGTAATACACTTCCCTGAATCTTCCACCGGGCACTACAAAGGGATAAGGCAGTGGCAATAAGGAATTACCTTCTGTTATATTCCGCTCGGGTTTGCGTGTTAAAACCGGCCACAGCTTTTTAATATGCGCGCGCACATCATTTTCGGGTGATACCTGCACAGTGCTGACTGTATCAGGTATGATAAAGTTAGCTTCAACAAATTTCTTCAGATTGAAAGCGGAATCTTTTTGATTCAGATAATCACTCAGAATAAGTTCGGGCTTTCTTCTCGGAATGGCGTCAACAAAAATTTTACCGTCTTTAAAAATACGTTTTTGTTGTACCTGGCGGAAAAGATCGCCGTATAGCTGGTCGGGTGTTTGTATTGTTTGCGCCTGTATTAACACTGTTGAAGAAAATAACAACGTTATTAAGAAAGTTGATGCTTTACTCATGCCCGCCGATTAGCTACTAAATTAAGCTAAAAAAAAACATCCCGTAGAAACGAGATGTTTACCATAATTAATATAACCAAACAAGATTATGATCATTTGTTCATTGAAAATGACAAATGATTTTTGTATAATATTTTATTGACCGGCACCATCTGTTTTGGCGCGGTTTATCGCATAATTACCAATATTGTTACCGACCTGCAATCCGACTTCGCAATCACTGCGGAAGTGGATTCCCGATATCATTCTTGACATAGAAGCTTCCTGTGCCATCGATTTATACAATGATGCTTTCTCAGGAATAAGATGAGAAAGAACGGTTGAAGCAGCACCGCTGAAAGTGGAATGTCCGGAAATGTATGCGGGAAAGTTTGGAACCCCGGTAAGGGTTTTTATGTTGTTATCCATCTGTGACGGACGTGGGTTAAAATAAAAATTCTTGGTATCCCAACATACAACACTTGCATCCATCAAAGCCATGTTCAGCAAAGCCATATTTCTTGCCCAACGTACCTCACTGAAGTTTTTTGTGATGAAGTCTTCCGCAGCTATAAGATTCCAATGGCCGGGAGGAGTTGAAGTGCCGACACCATCAGCCCAAAAATGCACGATACGATAGTTTTCCCTGGTAGCGTTTTTTGTAAACGCAAGGATCTCCGCGGTCTCTTTTTTCATCTGCTCGGAGTGAACACTTGGAGGAGGTCCGGGTCTTAAAGAAATAGCGGTAATTGAGTCGAACAGGAATGTTTTTGTTTTGCCAAACAGTGGCAGCATCGGCGGGCGCTTTGGTGTTTCGAGGCTATACCAGGGCGTTTCACCGCGATCCAGGCAATCTGTCTCCAGCTTTTTCCATGCAGCCGCGTTTCCAACCGCTGCCCCGGCCCTGTCACCCCTTGCGCGGGCTACAAATTTCTGTGCTACCAATCTGCCAAGTGCTTCCCCTGCGTCCATGTCGCTTCTCACATTTGCGCCTGCAATAATTCTTGCTTTTTTGTGTTCTTCGGCTTTTTGAGCAACAAAGTCAAGGTCACCGGGAAATAGCAGCTTCATCATTTCCAGGGCAACGCCCGCAATTACGGCATCCTCTGACGGGTAAGAAGGAAGATCGGTTTGTGTGACCAATGACTTGACAGTGGCGTCAACCTTATAAGGGGCCGATCTGTTGTACAATTTCTTGTAGTGCCAGGCCGCAACAAGTGCATCATATTGTGCGGCACTGAAATAAGCATAGGCACGTGCAGCATACGGAGGATTAGCGAAAGGAAAAAGAGGGTAAGCAAGCGGGTTGTTAGCATTTGGAATAGGATAAGTCTGATCCTCGTTCTGATATGGAGGAAGATTATGTTTTGCTACCAGTTCGCGCATAATTTCATTCCATCGCAGAACACCGCCGGCTGACCAGTATTTTACAAGATCTTTTTCCTCACTGCTCAGATCATTTTGAAATGATTTGATTTCGCTAAGCTGGGCGATATAGTCGGGAGTTGTTGTAGCTATTGGAGCAGGTACGGTGAACTCAGTAGCAGAAGTCAAAAGGATTGGCTTCCAGGTACCGGCGTCAAGATCAGTTTTTGCAGGTGCCAGAGGGGGTAAATCGTCAGTGCGTCCCGATATATCTTTTGAACAGGAAAATGGTAAGCATATCGCACCGGCGAGGAGCACAGGCAATATTGCATATATCTTTTTCATAAAAATTCTTTAACGGTTTAATTAGTTGTTTTGGGTTTTTTGTTGAAATCGAACACATAGAAAAGCCCGCCATTTGCGCTAAGAGACTGCCCGACATTTCTGCCCGCAACAGTATAACCTCCTCCCGCCATCAGGCTCATCCCGGGAAATGCCCTGGGGTTGCATTTGAAATTAACTCCAACCACAGTTGAATTCATCCGGTTACTCGGGAAAGGCATGTTATTTTTTGTGATGTCGAATCCACCAAGAGTTGTCCAGTTATTGACAATCGCCTCGGCCCCGATCAAACTACCGCGGTAGCCTAACCGAAGTTGAAACGTGGCCGCATCAGGCATTTCAACTTCATTGGTATAATGCATTTCATCAGTGTAGTAATGATCACGATCGATTGTAATATTGCTTCTTTGTACATACGCCGCTGTGCCGGTTACAAAAAATTTGTTCATTTCATAATCACCGGTTACACGAAGGGTGAAGTTGTTGCTGCCAAGACCAATTGAAAGTGGCTGATAATCGGGCACGTAATTACTTACCGGGAATGAGTAACCGCCGAGTGCAAACAGGGTGAACTTGCCTTTTCCCATTTTTCTTTCAAGCAACTTGTATTTTACAGAAAGGCTCAGATCCTGCATCCCTTCCATACCCTGCATGGTTCCTGCAGAAGCTTTGGTCCAGACATAAGGTACGCTGAATAACACGTTCAGTTTATTGCTGATCCCATAGTTACCCATCCATCCTACCATCTGTGTGGAAACCGTGCCAAGGTTGAGGGCGGTTCTTTTTAATTTTCCTTCCCAGTAATGATCCCAGCTACTGTAACTGTATTGAAAACCTGTACAGAAATTATTCTTGTTCATCATGATACCATCAACATCCGTTTGAGCCTGGACGCTGCCTGATATCAATAAGGCGGTGAAGCCAAGAACCCTGGTCCATTTTATATTTTTAAGATAGTGTCTCATTGCAGTTGTTTAGAATTGATGTTTAGGTTAAATCGTTTGGGCGTTCCCCCATCGGGTTTGCCATATGATCGGCGGCAGCAATCTAATTACGGCCGGCCACCAGGCTGTCGGTCGCGCGAACCGATGCAAGAGATTGGCCTTTTCGCATGTTAAGTTTTGAAAACAGGTAATTGGCAATGCTGGTGCCCTGCCGGATACCTTCATCGATTGCCGGACGGAAATGGATTCCACCATAGAGCCGGCTTAACGAAGCTTCGGTCGCTGCTTCCTGAGTGGATTTAAAAGTCCTGTCGGGCCAGCCCCAGGCGCGCTCTGTTGAGTCGGTAAATGCCTGGTTATCGCCATAGATCTTTGTGAGAATGGTCGAAGCAGCACTGGAGATCACTGAATGTCCGCTGGTATATTCCGGAAACGGCGGTGTTTGTAATCTCGGTTTCCAGTTATTATCGATATAGAGATTGATATAAGTCTCCGGCCTTATAAGGCTATAGTGATATTTAGCGTCCCAGCAGGCAATAAATCCATCCATCACTCCAAAAGCAACACAGGTATAAGTATACACAGTAGTTGCGAAATCGGCTTTATTGTTTTTGCAGACTATTCCGGTGATTCCCATCCAGTGTCCCCCGGGAGTCATGGCTTTTGTGGCATACATAACATGGCCGACTATATTCATCTTAAATCCATTGCAATCCCAGAAATCAGCCATAGCAACATGTTCGGGCTGGGCACGGTTTCCTATTTCGTACACCTCGTAAGCCATCTTATAAAATTCACTGTTTTTATCCTTACTGAATTTATAAGGTGCTTTGGGACGGAACATATTAGTGGAGTCCATCACTATGCTACGGATGGTCATCCATTTAGGCTCAACTGCCGGAAAATATGCCGGCGGGGTAGGAACCCATTTACCCTCATCATTATTATTTACAGTGTATTTAGGGGCGGACCTTGTCTCAGCATATTGATCCTTTTTGCTCCATTCCAGCACCGATTTAGCCACAGATACTCCATAGTCAATAGAGTTTTGATAAACATCGTCAGGCATGCCGTGATCTTTTGCCAGCATGTTGAGGGTATCAAGTATCGCATCTGTTTTATCTTTTGAAAAGGTCAGCGTACGACCTACTTCCATAAATGCCGTTAATGCCGCAAAATGTTTATCGATCTTTTTAGCCGGATCCGGTGCCGGAGATTTTGCATATCCGGGCAACTGTCCCTTCAGCGAAACGAAGCCGGGATCGTTGTTAGCGATTACTTCATAAGCCGCGAGATGCGAATACGCATATATCCGACTAGCCACCGGTGGATTAAAGATGTCGTAAGTAATTACTTCAGTAAGGTCAGACACGGTCTTACTGTACAGAGCCGGGTTTTTCATCACCGCTTCATAATCTTTTTTAGTATTACACGCGTTGAGTAACACAAGGATCAGCGATCCCACAAGTATTCTATACATAACAATAAGTGAGTAAACAAAAATCCCGGGGAGCCCAGGTCGTCAATAGTGTGAAGTGATCAGCAGAACTCCGGAGGTTGCCCCGGTATAAGATAAAATAAAGAGGGCATCAGCCTGCTGGCTGTGTTCCCTTGTTTTTCAGCTGACTGAACCGGGGATTGAAGTGCCCAGTTATTTGTTTCAGCATTGTATTCACCGAAAAGGGCCTTGGATGCAGTTGAAGAGGATTTATCTGCTTTCTTTGTGTCTCCTTTTTGTTCAAGGTCATTGATCAGTTTGAAATAGTCATCTCTTGAATTCTCAATCCGGGTTTTACCCTGGTTAGGAATACACATCAGTACCAGCTGGCCGTTTTCAATCCGGCGTTTTACATAATTATAATGTTGACCATCAATCTCTATTTCGCCACTAACCCGCTCAAAGTCAGCCTGGTCATTCTGGTAAGGGAGATTAAGAGAAACGCGCATTTCGATCAGCTCGGATTCGTTGTAATCATTGAGATCCAGCTTTGCTTCAAGGCGTTGGTTAGCGCTGAATTCCAGGTATTGGGTGAACAACCGGTAGCCTATCCAGTTGAATAGAAGCAGGCTCAAAAGCAGTATGGAAGCAATTTTTTTCAGGCAGTTATCTTGTTATAACATCCACAAATTAATAAAATTCGTGAAGTATTTGCAAAAATTTTAAAAAATCAGTCTCAGGTGTTAAGCCGGATAAATCCGCCGTCAATCGGGTAATCGCACCCTGTGACGAACGAAGCTTCGTCGGAGCAGAGATAAAGCGCCAGGTTAGCGATCTCGGCGGGTTCTGCCATCCGACCTATAGGTTGGGTTTTCGAAAGCTTTTCAAACATCTCTTTTTCCTGACCGGGATAGTTTTTCGCAATAAATCCGTCCACAAAGGGGGTATGAACCCGTCCGGGTGAAATGCTGTTACACCTGATCCCTTCTTTAATATAGTCTTTTGCAACGGACAAAGTCATGCCGATGACCGCCCCCTTGGACATAGAATATGCAAAACGGTCAGGTATTCCCACGGTAGAGGCAACGGAAGCCATGTTTACAATTACGCCCCCGGTTTTTTTCATAACCGGCACTACTTCGTAGAGGCAGTTATAAACTCCTTTTACATTCACCTCGGTGATGCGGTTGAAGTCTTCCTCACTTGTTTTTTCGAGATTGCCCACATGGGCTATGCCGGCATTATTGACCAGGATGTGAATGGCACCCGCATCTCTTTCGATGCTGTGTACTACATTTTTAACTTCTGCCTGTACCGAAACATTGCACTTTTTGAAAACTCCGATACCACCCGAGGATATGATTTCCTGCACAACTGCTTTACTTCCCCCTTCATTCATGTCAATAATGTACACGTCAGCACCGCGGCGTGAAAACAACAGGGCGATCGCTTTCCCGATTCCGCTTCCACCACCCGTAATCACTGCTGTTTTATTATCAAGTCGAAACATATCAAAGTTTATTTGTGAGAACCGGTTTAGCGACCCGGTGTCCTTTTAATGCAAAATACAAAACAACCACGAGGCAGAGCAAAGGAACTATATAAGCTATCTGAATGCTGCCGGTCTGATCACTGATGTATCCCATGATGAGCGGAAAAAAAGCACCTCCCACGATGGCCATCACAATAAAAGAGGAAGCTATTTTCGATTCTTCCCCAAGATCTTTTATCCCAAGTGCGAAAATGGTCGGGAACATAATTGAATAGAAAAATGGAATTGCCAGCACTGTATACACGGCCACTTTCCCTGAAAGCGTGATTCCTGCAATCAACAACACCATGCATATGACTGAATAGATGGCAAGCAGCTTTGCCGGCTTGATAAACCTCATGAAATAGGTGCCTGCAAAACGTCCCGCCATAAATCCTACCATGGCTACTGACCCCCATAAAATGGCAGCCTGCTTCTCCGGGATGTCTGCGACATATTTTGAGAACCGGACGATAAAACTTCCAATCCCCGCCTGGACACCCATATAAAAAAACTGCGCGATCACTGCCCATTTAACATGGCTATGCCGGAAAACGTTAATGGAAAAAGATTTCCCCTCTTCAGATTCTTCTTCCCTGATCTCCGGCAGCTTTATAATAAAAAACAAAATGGTGACTACTAATACTATTGCCGCAATAACGATATAGGGTAGTTTTACTGCGCCTGCTTCCTGGTCAAGATATGCATTGAGTGCTGCCGGGTTCATTCCCTGTAACTGTTCAGGAGTATGTTCAATTCCTGAAAGGATAAACATCCCGCCGATAATCGGCGCAACAACCGCACCGACACCATTAAATGATTGTGCAAAATTCAGCCGCTGTTCAGATGTTTCCTTTGGGCCGAGTTTAGTGATGTACGGGTTAGCCACGGTTTCAAGGAAGGTTGCACCGCTGGCTATAATAAACAGCGCAACAAGAAAAAATTCATAACTCCTGGTCGTGGCTGCAGGTACAAACAAAATGGTTCCAAGTCCATACAAAATCAACCCTACGAGGATCCCTTTTTTATAGCCGTATTTGTGCATAAACCAGCCCGCTGGTATGGCGACAAGAAAGTATCCGATGTAAACCGCGAAGTCAATAAAAGATGATTGTGTATCCGATAACTGACAGGCTTTTTTCAGATGAGGGATAAGTACCGGGTTGATATTATGCAGGAACGCCCATAAAAAAAACAAACTTGTGATCAGGATAAAGGGCAGCAGGTATCTGTTGGCAGTTGAGTTTGGCGATAATGAAGACATGCAATCGTATTTAGTAATAAAAGGTTTTCAATCAGGTGAGTGAACGGTCAAGATGAGTATAACCTCCGTCAACAAAAATCAACTGGCCGGTGGTATGGGCGGATCTTTTACTTAATAAGAAAACAGACATATCCGCAATTTCTTCCGATGTTGTGAACCGCTGTTCAAGGGGTATTTTTGCAACGATCTGCGCGAGTTTTTCCTTTGGATCCGGCAAAGAGTTGATCCAGTTTTCATACAGTGGCGTCCACACTTCAGCAGGCAGGACCGTATTCACCCTGATAGAATAAGGCAAAAACTCAACTGCCCATTCCCGGGTTAACGCATTAATGGCGCCCTTGGAAGCAGCATATCCCGATGTGTTACCCTGGCCGGTGGTAGCAACCTTAGACCCTATATTGACAATACTGCCCTTTGTTTTCTTAAGGTGAGGCAGCGCATAATGCACCAGGTTATAGTAATGCGTGAGGTTTTTTATAATGGATTGCATAAACTTTTCCGGTGAGCCTTTTTCTACGCCGACACTATCATTTACGCCGGCATTATTTACAAGGCCATCAAGCTGACCATAGTTCTTAATGGCAAAGTCTATCACTGCCTCGCAGGCCGCAACCTCACTGAGTTCAGCCTTTATAGAAGAGGCTTTGCCGTTTGCCTGTAAAATTTCGTCAACCGTTTTTTGATTGTCTTTTTCGTCCCGGCCGGCAATTACAACAATGCCCCCTTCGGCAGCAATGCTCTTACTGATTGCTGCCCCGATTCCCTTTGCTCCTCCTGTAACGATAAATACCTTGTTCGCTAAATAAAGATCCATAATTATAGATTGTAAAATTGTATAGCATTCAGTCCAAAAACTTTTTCTTTATCATCATCGGTGAACGATTCCATATATTTTTCGATGAGACTTTTCCATTGCACATAGATGCCGGATAACAGCATAACTGGCCAGTCACTTCCAAACATCAGGCGGTCGATCCCAAACGATTCAAACACAACATCGAGATAAGGATAAAATTCGCCGGGGCTCCAGTTTTTCCAATTGGCTTCTGTAAAAAGACCTGATAATTTACAATAGACATTGGGAAACTGTGCCATCTCAGTAATTTCTTTTTTCCACGTATCGATATTTTTTTCCCGGATAGCTGGTTTGGCACAGTGATCAACTACAAATTTTTGAAATGGAAAGGCGCCTGCAAAATCAATCGCTTCACGAAGCTGGTGGTGGTAAATGAGTATGTCATATGTACAGTCGTATGGCGCGAGTGCTTCAACGCCGCGTCGAAACGAAGGATCAGAAAGGAAGCCTGCCGGTTCACCCTGAACAACATGGCGCCATCCTTTAATAACCGGGTATTGTGAAAAGTAGTCTAACCTGGCTTCAACATTGGCTGCGCGCAGATCGATCCACCCCACTACGCCTTTGATGAACGGATAGGTTTTTGCAAGCTCCACAAAAAACTGTGTCTCAAGTTCTGACTGATCCGCCTGCACAGCAACACATCCTTCGATGCCGTTTCTTTTCAATGTTGTTTCAAGTGTCGGTGGCAAATAATCCTGCTTCAGGATCTTCATATCATTTGTGATCCAGGTATCTCTCTTCTTATCATATTTCCAGAAATGCACATGAGAATCGATAGTCATGTTATGGCAATTAAGTTGTCAATGCAAAAATTTTATCCATCAATATCCATTTTTCACCAGGAGCTGCCCAATCCAGTGGCTGTTGAAATTTCCACATCAGTGTTTCCCAGTCCTGCACCCTTGGATTTGAAGCATCGGCCCTGGACTTTTCGTCAAACGAAAACCCAGGCTCCACTTCCATGATCATGAACAGACGGTTCCCGGTCCGATAAATTTCCATGTCAATGATACCGGATGCCTTAATACTTTCCACAATCTCGGGCCACACCTCGCGATGATAGTCTTCATACTCCCTGATAAGAGCCGGATCATTTTTCAAATCCAGTGCAAGGCAATACCTGTTGATATGAGGCATAAACAACGATTATATTTTTGTTTCGTCAGGTGGCGAGGCAAATTTTTAAGTGACTGTAAGGTTATCTCAAATCTCAGGGCTCAACCGGTTTGTAAGCAACCGCTCTTTGCCGGGATGTTCCAAGCCCGTCAATACCCAGTTCAACCACATCACCTTCTTTCAGATAAATAGGCTCTGGTTTCTGGCCAAGTCCCACTCCTGCGGGTGTTCCGGTACTGATAATATCTCCGGGCAGCAGGGTCATAAACTGGCTGAGATAATGTACCAGGAAAGGGACCTTATATACAAGGTTTGCCGTGTTCCCATCCTGCATCATTTTGCCATTCACGCTTAACCATAACCGAAGATTGTCCGGATTCGAAATCTCGTCGGGAGTGACCAGGTAAGGACCGAGTGGTGCAAAGGTGTCACAACTTTTGCCCTTCACCCACTGACCACCTCTTTCCAGTTGAAACTCCCTTTCACTATAATCGTTATGAAGCACATAACCGGCTATATAAGACGCCGCGTCCTTCTCTTCAACATAAGATGCCTTCTTTCCTATAACTACGGCCAGCTCCACTTCCCAATCAGTCTTTTTGCTGTTTTTCGGGATGATCAGGTCGTCATTGGGGCCCACAATAGCTGAAGTGGATTTAAAGAAAACAACAGGTTCAGACGGTAGCGTCATGTTGCTTTCTTTGGCATGATCTGAATAGTTGAGACCTATACATATTAATTTGGAAGGTTTAAATACCGGTGATGCAAAACGCTCGCCCTCGCCGATTTTTTTACATTTTTCGGGATGGCTCCTGGTCCACGAATCAAGCATATGAAGCCTGTCGCCGGCAAAAAAATCTTCATCGTAATCCTCTCCGAACGCACTCACATCGCAGTGTTCGCCTTTAGCGTTGACAAGACCGGGTTTTTCGTCTCCCGGTTCACCGTACCTGAATAATTTCATAGATTTTATTTTTGAAAGTTTAAACTTAAGTATTTTATTTCAATTACTTAGGTACACATCTCCCCCAAAAAACTAACACTCATTAGTTTTTTAGTTTACTTTTGTCAATCCACTATAATGAGTCTTGATATGGATTATCATCCCAGGTTTAAGGTAAGAATTGTAACGGCCGCTTCTTTGTTTGATGGACATGATGCGGCAATTAACATCATGCGTCGGATCATGCAATCGATGGGCGCCGAGATAATTCATCTCGGCCATAACCGTTCTGTTGCTGAGATCGTTGAATGTGCCATTGAAGAGGATGTGCAGGGCATCGCGATAACAAGTTACCAGGGTGGGCACCTTGAGTTCTTTAAATACATGAAGGACCTGTTGGATCAGAATGGCTGCGGGCACATCAAGATTTTCGGAGGTGGCGGCGGCACTATTCTTCCGCAGGAAATTGCTGATCTTCATCATTATGGTATTACCAGGATTTTTTCACCCGACGATGGCAGGAGGATGGGTCTTGAGGGAATGATAGAGTCGGTTATACGTGCCTGTGATTTTCATCTCAATGGAAAAGTGATTGCACCCCGCCCGGGTCCGGGTAAGATCGATGTAAAAGCGTTGAGTCGCCGGATAACAAACGCGGAAAATGGGGTGGAGTCACCGGCATTCGATAATGCGTCTGAAAAAGATCGGCGTACCAAAACAACGCCATCTGAAGTTTTGATACCCGTTTTGGGGATCACCGGAACCGGGGGAGCCGGTAAATCTTCTGTCACCGACGAGATTGTAAGACGATTTCTGCATTATAATCAGCAAAAGACGATCGCTGTTGTCTCGGTTGATCCTTCTAAGAAAAAAACTGGCGGCGCATTACTTGGTGACAGGATAAGGATGAATGCCATCTCGGGCCCGCGATCATATATGCGTAGCCTGGCCACCCGTCAAAGCGACCATGCACTGAGTAAATATGTTGGTGAAGCTATCGATGCCTGCAAGTCCGCGGGATTTGATTTTGTAATTCTTGAAAGCGCGGGTGTCGGACAGAGCGACACCTCCATACTGGACTACTGCAACCTGAGTTTGTATGTGATGACCCCGGAATATGGAGCGGCTTCACAGCTGGAAAAAATAAACATGCTTGATTATGCAGACCTGATAGCGATAAACAAATTCGATAAGGCAGGATCACTTGACGCATTACACGATGTAAAAAAACAATACATCAGGAATCATAAACTCTGGACAGCAAAAGATGAAGACATACCGGTAGTTGGCACCATAGCTTCACAATTTAATGATACGGGTATCAACCTCCTCTATAACCGGCTCACAAAAGTGATCGAAGCAAAAACAAATGTGAGGTTCAATGATGGTGGCGATGCAGTGATCAGGTCTGCCCAGCCAAGGCCCTTAATTATTCCTTCATCAAGAGTCCGGTATCTGTCTGAAATATCAGAACACAACCGCCTATACACGAAATGGATAAAGGAGCAGTCAGAATTAGCGAGTAAGCTTTACCGCTTGAACGGCACTCTTGAAATACTGGACGAGAACCGGTCGCCTGATGATGAAACAACCGGTGCGGCAACAACTATCCGGCAGATGATCGGGGACTATGAAAAACAAATCAGTGCAGAAAACCGAGCAATGATCAGCGAGTGGCCTGCAGTGCGGAAAATGTATCAATCAGATTATTTTGAATACCAGGTAAGAGACCAGGTGATAAGGCAACCGCTTGCCACTGAAAGCTTGTCCGGCACCCGGATTTCAAAAGTCGTTTTACCATCTTACCAGGACTGGGGTGATATATTAAAGTGGCAGCTGCAGGAAAATCTACCGGGAAAGTTTCCTTACACCGCAGGTGTATTCGAACTCAAAAGAACTGAGGAAGATCCTACGCGGATGTTCGCCGGCGAAGGTGGTCCGGAAAGAACAAATAAAAGATTTCATTACGTATCCCTCGGCCAACCCGCTATCCGGTTAAGTACAGCTTTCGACAGTGTTACCTTGTATGGCGAAGATCCTGACCCCCGCCCGGATATTTTTGGTAAGATTGGTAACAGCGGTGTTAGTGTGGCTACAGTAGATGATGCGAAAAAACTTTATAGTGGTTTTGATCTGTCTGATCCCAAAACTTCTGTGAGCATGACCATCAACGGACCGGCGCCGGTTCTGTTGGCATTCTATCTCAATGCGGCCATTGATCAGCAGTGTGAATTGTGGCTGAATAAAAACCGTGACTGGCAGGAAACGGCACAGATTGTATCGCGCAAGTTCAACCACTTGCCAAAGCCGGTTTATTACAACCCTGCATTTCCCGAACGTTTGCCCGAAGGCAATAATGGTCTCGGATTGAAGCTGCTGGGGTTAAGTGGTGACGAAGTAATACCAAAAGACATTTATGAACAGATAAAAGCAAGCACACTTGCCTCTGTGCGTGGTACTGTGCAGGCCGATATACTCAAAGAGGATCAGGCGCAGAACACCTGCATATTCAGTACTGAATTTGCATTGAAACTGATGGGTGATGTGCAGGAATATTTCATCACAAACCGGATCAGAAATTTCTACAGTGTTTCTATCAGTGGTTACCATATTGCAGAAGCAGGTGCCAACCCTGTGACGCAGCTGGCTTTTACACTTGCCAATGGTTTTACTTATGTAGAATATTACCTTAGCCGTGGGATGCAGATCGATGAATTCGCGCCAAATCTATCCTTCTTTTTTAGTAACGGAATGGATGCAGAGTATAGTGTGATAGGACGCGTTGCGCGGAGGATATGGGCTAAAGCGATACGGTTCCGGTATAACGGTAATGAACGTTCGCAGAAATTAAAATATCATATACAGACCAGCGGTCGCAGTTTGCATGCACAGGAGATTGACTTTAATGACATCCGTACAACGCTGCAGGCCTTGTATGCGATCTATGATAATTGTAACTCACTTCATACAAATGCTTATGATGAAGCCATCACCACTCCCACTGAAGAAAGCGTAAGGAGAGCAATGGCAATTCAGCTGATCATAAACCGCGAGCTCGGTTCCGCGAAAACTGAAAACTTTATACAGGGTAGTTTTGCGATAGAAGAACTTACTGACCTTGTTGAAGAAGCCGTGCTGATGGAATTTGACCGCATTACGGATCGTGGCGGGGTACTTGGGGCAATGGAACGCATGTACCAACGCAACAAAATCCAGGAAGAAAGTCTGCAATACGAAACATTGAAACATACAGGCGAACTTCCAATTGTGGGTGTAAACACATTCCTGAATAAAAAGGGCTCGCCGACAGTTTTGCCCGGCGAAGTTATCCGTAGTACAACTGAAGAAAAAGAACAACAGATCCAAAATCTGCGGGATTTCAAGAAGAGAAACGAAACAACATCAGCAACCATGCTCTCGAGGCTTAAGACGGTGGCACTGGCCAATGAAAATATCTTCAATGAGCTGATGGAAACTGTGAAACATTGTTCTCTGGGTGAAATCACGCATGCACTTTATGAGGTTGGCGGACAGTACCGCCGGAGTATGTAGAATTTCCAAAGGGACCGGCTAACGGCTCCGGGTAGCCTTAGTTGCCTTAACTTTTTTTGGCGTCACGTGCGGAGGATCTGTGATATATTTCACCTGGTCATGTTCGCAATAATAATTGCGTCTTTTTGTTTTGCCTCCATCTTTAACGGTAACCTCTCCGCCACAAACGGCGCAGTACTCCTGCTTGTAAACTTTGCAATGTTTAAGCAGGGTTCCTGCTTTCTTCCATTTTAAAAAGTCAAATGAATACCGGTGAACCTCTTTGGTGAGAAAATCGATTTTTGCTTTGGGAACATCTGCTATAGTGTTTTCAGGGTGAAGCTTTGCACTATACATCACTTCATTTTTTATGATGTTGCCAACGCCTGAAAAAATATGCTGATCCATCAGGACATCGCAGACAAAGGATTTTGGTTTCGCGAGCACTTTATCTCGTGCCCTGGCAGCACTCCATGTCTTGCTCATGATGTCTGCCGACCAGTCGTAATAACTGTCAAGGTCCTCTTCGATCAGCACAATCTGTGAAACATAAAAATTAAGTTCTCCGTCCTTAAAAATCAATGAGAGCTTTGGGTTGGCTTTAGCGCGTTCGTTGATCTTATATGAGCCAAATAACATGAAGTGAATCCTGATGGCAAGCTTTTTACCCAGTACAATGATCAGGTGCTTGCCCCAGGTTTTTACATCCTTAACAGTTTTACCCTTCACGATTTTTTTATCCAGCTTCCCATAACCCTGTACATCGAGAATTTTTTTTCCTTTAAACTGTTCGAGCGCATCCCTGGCGATAACGATTGAAGGGCCTTCTGGCATGATAAGACTTTGTTTATTTTTTACAAAATGCAGGCCATTCTGTTTTAGTTGGTGCACAGAGCGATTTCAACCATAAGCTTCATATCTGGCTGGCAAGTTGTAATTTCATACAAAACGCTAAACAATACCCGCAGATGTATATTTTACAAGCCAATGATTTTGACTGGCAGAAGTTTCTTATGGGTGAGGAAGAGTGGATTTTTATTGGCGAAGTGATATTCCGGTCCGTCATCATGTTTATAGTGGCTTTGTCTGCATTGCGTATCCTCGGGAAACGGGGAGTAAGACAGATCTCGATTTTTGAGCTGGTCGTTATTATCACACTTGGTTCGGCCGCGGGCGATCCTATGTTTTATAAAGATGTTGGCATCTTGCCAGCCCTCGGGGTATTCCTCGTAATTGTATCCTTATATTATTTTGTAACCTACCTGGTTGGCAAGAGCAAAAAGTTTGAAAGACTGATTGAAGGAAAACCGGTTTGCCTGATCCAGGATGGGCGGTTCTCCATTGAAAATTTCAAAAAAGAGGCCCTGGCACAGGACGAATTTTTTGCCGAATTGCGGGTCAAGGGCACTTCGCAGCTGGGGCAGATTGAACAGGCAATCATCGAAACGAATGGCGATATAAGCATCTTTTTTTATCCTGACGATGAGGTTAAACCGGGCCTTCCAATACTGCCGGGACAGTTTCCGGATGAGGAGGTGAAGATTGACTCTGCCGGTATGTATTCTTGTACATTTTGCGGGAACACGGAAATCGTAGAAGCCGCAGCCTCTGCATTAGTCTGCAAAAAATGTAAGAAAGATAAATGGGTGAAAGCGAGCTCCAGGAAACGTATCAAGTGAGCTGACACCGGTACTACGCAACAGGATAGTCTGCGGGAGGACTTAAGATGCGCAATGGGATAATCAATTCGTCGCCAAACCAGATTCATGACCTGGCGCTGCTTCTATGCCCTGTTTTTGTTCAGCTGTTGGCTTTGATATAACTTGTTCGCCATCACCCAGGCCTATCGAAATTGAATGCTCAATGGCCTCTTTACTGTGTTTAAAAAAGCAGAATGGAATACCGGCCGCACTGAGGCTACTTTCAAGAGCTGAAACGCTAAGCTTATTATTTGTAGAAACGTTCCGGATATATACCGCAAATACCTGGTCAGGATGATGCTCAACAATGGAGCGGTAAATCTCCGGATCTTTTTGTGAATTGTCTCCCAGTAGAACAAACCGCTGTTTTGCAAAAGCGTGCATGATCCTGACTATCCGCCCAAACTTTCCTTCATGTTTGGTTTTACCTGTTTTTACCAGCTGGTACCAGCGCTTCATCTGGCTCAACAGAAAAATGCCCTGAGGTATTTTCTGGATCCGTAAAAACTCATTGAGGTAATCATACAGATTCCACTCACTGCTTGAAACATAAAAGAGCGGGTTAGGCGTTTCGTCTTCGGTTCGGGCGCGTTCAAGTAAATGATAATGTTCTCTTACACCTTCAAAGGCACGACGACTCCTGGCATCGTTGCTGAATAAGGTCCATAGTCTTTTAAAAATGGTTGATGAGTGAGAAACCAGGAAAGTATCATCTATATCAGAAACAATGGCTAATTGTGTTATATGGGGAACGAAAAACTGACCTTTTGCTGATGCCAACACTTTCCCATCAGAACCTGTATAATCAACCTGCACCTCATGAAATCCAGCGGGAACACTGGTTTCAGACGCCCATTCAAATTTAAAATAACCATCGGATTCCGTAGTGGCATGGATTTGCTGGTTGTTCCACCTGAGCCGGACAGGCGCCCCGGGGATCGGCTTCACAAAAAATAATTTAAAGAGCTGAAATATGTTCCTTAGTATACTTTTATGATAGGTTGTCGGGCCGGAGCTTAACTTAAGGAGATGTCCGGTCACGTGCAGATTTTGCTGGTGACCGTATCCCTTGTAGATTTTCACGGTAACTTCCGTATTAATTCCAAGTCTTTTCAGGAACTTCTTATACATATTTATCCGATTGGCATAACATTTTAATCAAACAAGATCGTGCCACAAAAAACTTGAAAACTATTATTCATGAAGATTCTATTTATTGTTAACCCCGGATCCGGTGCCGGTCAGAAAGACTGGGAACAGATCATTAAAGATTTCTTCAAAGATCGTACTGAACAAATAGAATTCTTCAGGCTTGAGAAAGAGGCAAACAATAAAGAGTTGCTGCACAAATCGATTGAGCAATTCACCCCTGACCGCGTCGTCGCAGCCGGGGGAGATGGCACAGTGAAAATGGCTGCAGAGGTAGTGATGGGAACAGACATCCCTTTAGGAATAATTCCTGCCGGCTCAGCAAATGGCATGGCCAAAGAACTAGGTATACCTTTAGATCCGGCAGGCGCCCTAGAACTCAGTATTACCGGCGAACCGAAACCGCTCGACCTTATTTTTATTAATGACGAATACTGTATCCATCTCAGTGACATCGGACTCAACGCGGAGATGCTGGAGCATTTCGAACAGTTTGATACCCGTGGATTTTTCGGCTATGCAAGGGCCCTGGTTAAGATGCTGGGCAGGCACCAGTTCATGAGAATAAATTTGCAGGCCAACAACAGGGTTTACAAGAGAAAAGTGGTAATGGCCGTGATCGCAAATGCATCCAAATACGGAACGGGAGCTGTAATAAATCCTTCCGGAGATCCCTCTGATGGTGAGTTCGAAGTGGTAATGGTAAGAAGGCTTGGTCTCCTTGAACTATTAAAAATGATTGTTACCGGCAAACCGCTTCCCAAAAGTAAAACCGAGGTGATCAAATGCAAAAGGATGAAACTAACCTCTTCCAGGCCTTATCCTTTCCAGGTAGACGGAGAGTCGCGGCAAAAACAAAAAGAGATAAATGCGGTCATTGAGCCAGGTGCCCTTAAAGTAATCAGGGCATGATGGATCAGCCCTTTTCCTTGTTCTCTCTTTCCTGCGCTTCGGCTTTTGCTACTTTCTTCTCTTCTTTCACTTCCTTTGTTGCCTGTTGTACTGAAGTGCCGTTCTCAGCCTCCACTTCCACTGTTTTGGTAACAACCGCATAGTGATCAGGGTGTATGGCAGATCCATATCTTAATGCATAGAACTTGGTGAATTCCGCACCAAAATACAGGATGGCAGCTGAATAGTAAACCCACAACAACAGAACTACCAGCGAACCGGCTGTGCCATAAGTACTGCCAATGTTGCTCTGGCTGATATAAAACGAAATTCCAAACTTGCCCAGCATAAATAAAATCGCAGTAGCTATGGATCCTGCGATCACATCCCTCCATTTAATCAGCGCATCGGGCAACACCTTAAAAATAGCAGCAAACAAAATCGTGATTACACTGAAAGTGATCACCAGGTTCAGAATATAAAACAGCACTACCGTTACATCCGGGAAAATTGCCTGCAGTTTTTTGTTCAGGGCTTCGAGGATCGCCGAGACGCCCAGGGAAACAAGTAACAAGAAACCCAGTCCGATAATTACTGAGAACGAAAGGAGCCGGTTCTTGAGCATTTTCAGCCACCCTTTCTTGGGCTTTGGCTTCAGACCCCAGATCATGTTTATTGAATCCTGTATTTCTGCAAATACCGTGGTTGCTCCTATTATCAACGTAATGATACCAATAACGAGAGAAATGGAACTTTTGCCTTCCAGGGACGCATTGGTTATGATCTGCTGCAACTGGAGGGCTGTGTCTGGACCCACAAAACCCTGGATCTGGCTATAAATGGAATCTTCAGTGTTAGCCCTGCCAAAAAACAGGCTACATACAAAAATGATCACTATCAGCAGGGGTGCCATGGAGAACAATGTGTAATAAGCAAGGGCTCCGCTTAACTTCAGCACCTTATCATCTGAAAACCCGGTGAAGGAGTCCTTCATCACTTTCCACAGACCTTTGAACGTTAATTTCTTTCTCATCCCGTTTTTCTCCACCCTTGCAAAAAATTGACCAGCAGCAATTGGGCTTGCCTGTAAATATTCGGGATTGAAGACAGAATTGGAGACAGTTTATATATCTTCATCGTTCAACACTATGCGTATATCTTCTTTAGTCCGAAACCTGTACTTCCAGGTCATAGTCGCCATTGTTACCGGTATATTGCTGGGACACTTTTTTCCGGGGATCGCAGTGACGCTCAAACCTCTCGGGGATGGTTTTATCAAGTTGGTGAAAATGATGATCGTGCCGGTGGTTTTTTGTACGATCGTTTCAGGGATTGCAGGAATGGAGAACATGAAAAAGGTGGGTCGTGTCGGGCTGAAGGCAATCTTATACTTCGAAGTGCTGACAACCTTCGCACTGATCACCGGCCTGGTAATAGTAAACCTGGTAAAGCCCGGGAAAGGTATGCATGTAGACGTCAACTCCCTTAACACCTCAGGCATCAGTGCGTATACCGCCCAGGCCAAACAACCTGCAAACACCGTGGATTTTATCCTGCATATCATCCCCGATACCATCATGGGCGCCTTTGCAAACGGCGAGTTGCTGCAGGTACTCTTGTTTTCAATACTCCTGGGTTATGGCCTCACCCGGATCGGATCCAAAGGGGTACCGGTAACCAACTTTATAGAATCATTCTCAAAGGCCATATTTGCTATCATCCATATGATAATGAAGCTGGCACCTATCGGTGCACTCGGGGCCATGTCGTTTACAATAGGGAAATATGGTCTTGGCACCTTACTATCCCTTGGGAAATTAATGGCTGTCTTTTATAGCACATGCCTGTTCTTTATCATCGTTGTGCTGGGGGGTGTCTTAAGATTCTATGGGTTCAGCATATTTAAACTACTTGCTTATCTTAAGGAGGAACTCCTTATCGTCCTGGGTACATCATCTTCAGAATCTGCATTGCCTAAACTCATGGAAAAGCTGGAAAAAGCCGGTTGCTCAAAACCGGTAGTCGGCCTGGTTGTTCCGACAGGATATTCGTTCAACCTCGATGGAACATCCATTTACCTAACCATGGCTGCAGTATTCATCGCGCAGGCCACTGATACCCCATTGACTTTTGGCAACCAGCTGACTTTGCTTGCGGTTTTACTGATCAGCTCAAAGGGAGCAGCGGGTGTTACAGGCAGCGGATTTATAACGCTGGCAGCAACCCTGCCGTTGGTTGGAAACGTGCCGGTGGCGGGTGTAGCGCTTATCCTGGGGATCGACAGGTTTATGAGCGAAGCGCGCGCGCTTACCAATATCATCGGGAACGCAGTTGCGACGATCGTTGTGTCGGGCTGGGAAAACGAAATAGACCGAGAAGAAGCCAAAAAATATATATAGATCCTGAAAAGGAAATGATCTTCCGTGTACTAATTTCTACAGAAAGTAAGGTGGAAGAGGGTTATAAACCAAGAGTGCGGTATGCGTTGAAGCACTGTGGTCTGCGTAAATAATTGTAATTTGCCGCACACCATGGAATGGGAAAAGCTTTACAGCGCCAGACGATCAGGCTCAGAAAACAGGACAGGAAATTCACCAGAGACTATCAGGAATTCATTTCTTCGGGATTACGATAGAATCATATTTTCATCTGCATTCAGACGACTACAAAACAAGACACAGGTATTCCCTTTGCCAGGACCCGTTTTTGTGCATAACAGGCTGACGCATAGCCTGGAGGTTGCATCAGTGGGACGTTCCATAGGAAAGGCGGTAGGAGATGCCATAGCTGAAAAATTTCCCGGGCGGGGTGAAGAATTCAAAGAGTTTTATAAGTACGAACTTCCTTCTGTAATTGCCGCGGCCTGCCTGGCTCACGATATCGGAAATCCGCCTTTTGGTCATTCCGGTGAAGATGCCATCCGCGTTTTTTTCCGGAATATGGAGGGTGAAAACAGGAAGAGATTTAATGAGCAGCTTTCTGAAAACCAACAACGCGATCTGCTGTTTTTTGAAGGGAACGCAAATGCATTCCGTACATTAACACATCACTTCAACGAAAATATTGCCGGGGGATTCAGACTTACATACGCCACCCTTGCTTCAATAATAAAATATCCTTCGGATTCTCTGAACGGCTTTAATAAGAGCCAGCTGGTAACGAAGAAATCAGGTTTTTTTGACACAGAAATCGACACCTATAAGAGCATCGCCCAAACACTGGGAATTCCGCAACCTGATCCATCAAAAAATATTTTCGCGCGACATCCGTTTGTATTCCTGGTTGAGGCCGCGGACGATATCTGTTACCGGATCATAGATTTTGAAGATGCGCACCGGTTAAATATTATTTCCAAGGAAACCATCAGGGACCTGTTCCTTTCCTTTTTCGATCTCGAACAAGGTTACGATTCGCGTGAGCGCGTCGAAGCAACATTTAACGCGATCACAGATGATAATCAAAAGGTTCAGTTCCTGCGGGCGAAACTAATCGGGTTTCTCATTTTCAGATTGCGTGATGTTTTTATGGATAAGGAGGAAGAACTTCTTAATGGAACACTTACGAAATCGCTTATCGACTACTTACCTGAACGTGAAAAAGCACTTATAAAAACCATTGATGATTATTCTGTGGAGCATATATACAACCATAGATCTGTAGTAGAAATTGAGATCGCAGGCTATAATGTGATCGGGGGTCTCCTTGAAGAGTTTGTAAGAGCCGTTCTGAACCCGGGTTCCTCGAAGTCAGAAAAGTTACTGCAGCTTATCTCAAAACAATTTATCATTACCGGCAACGAAAAATTTCTTTATCACGACCTGTTATCGGTCGTTGACTATATTGCCGGTATGACTGACCTCTATGCAGTTGACCTCTACCGCAAAATAACCGGCATGACGTTTCCGCAGATAAGATAGGGGCCATATTCCACATAAATCTTAATTTCACACGGCTTGCCGGAACACAAACCGAATTCATGACAGCAGAACATCAACGTCTCGCGGTAAACGCAGGGAAACAAATACCATTGGAACAGTGGGGGCCCTATCTGAGTGACAGGCAATGGGGCACTGTTAGAGAAGACTACGGGCCGTATGGAGATGCATGGCATTATTTCCCATACGATCATGCGCATTGCCGCGCCTATAGATGGGGTGAAGACGGTCTCGGCGGAATTTCCGATTTTTTTCAGAACCTATGTTTTGCAGTTTCATTATGGAATGGCAAAGACAATATCTTAAAGGAGAGACTTTTTGGGTTAGGTAACAGCCAGGGCAATCATGGTGAAGATGTAAAGGAGCTATATTATTACCTTGATAATCTGCCTTCACATTATTACATGGAATTCCTGTACAAATATCCACAACAGGCCTTTCCATATGACAAGATCATCTCCGAAAATCAGAAGCGTTCAAAACTGGAACCCGAATACGAATTGCTTGATACCGGGGTCTTCGAGAACGACGAATATTTTGATGTCACGATCACCTATGCAAAACAATCATCAACAGACATTTTTATCAGGATCAATATTCTGAACCGTGGGGAGAAAGCCGCTCCTATAACGGTGTTGCCTACACTATGGTTTTACAACCGGTGGAACCAAACTGAAAAGAAACCTGTTATAACGGCCAGGGATAAATTTTCGGTTAAAGCAACCTATAAGAGACTTGGTTCTTATTACCTCTATTTTCAGCCGGCCAAAGATCGTTTGTTTACTGAAAACGAAACCAACACAGAAAAAGTTAGCGGGGTGCCCAATGCATCAATTTTTGTAAAAGACGCATTTCATGATGCAATCATCAAAAAGAAAAATGTAAACGAACTAAGAGCTAAAAAATCGGGGACAAAATTCGCACCGGTTTATGAGTACACTATAGAAGGCGGAAAATCAAAGGATATCTATCTGCGCCTCAGCAACAAATTATCGGATAATCCTTTTGCCACAGGTTTTGAATATATTTTCAACCTGAGGAAGGAAGAGGCAAATACATATTACAATGCGATACTGCCGGCGACAGCAACCGAAGACCTGTATAACATCCAGAGACAGGCACTGGCCGGTATTTTATGGAGCAAGCAATACTATCATTTTGATGTTGAAAGGTGGCTCAGTACGAGTGATGGAATCACACCTGTAAACCCGGGCAAACAAAATGGAAGGAATCACGACTGGAAACATCTGAAGAACCAGGACATCATCGCCATGCCTGATAAATGGGAGTATCCCTGGTACGCAGCATGGGATCTGGCGTTTCACTGCATTCCGCTTGCCATGGTTGATCCTACTTTCGCCAAGCACCAGTTGCTGTTGATCATGCGGGAATGGTATATGAAACCCGACGGACAGTTACCAGCCTATGAATGGAACTTCAGTGATGTTAATCCGCCGGTACAGGCATGGGCGGCCCTGCAGGTTTACATGATAGAAAAAAACAAATCGGGTAAAGGTGATATCAACTTTCTGAAAAGGATCTTTCAAAAGTTACTGATCAATTTTACCTGGTGGGTGAATCGTAAAGATGCAAGTGGTAATAATCTTTTTGAAGGTGGGTTCCTCGGCCTTGACAACATCGGGGTGTTCAACCGGAGTATCCAGTTACCCGGCCAGATTCAGCTTGAGCAAGCCGACGGAACAAGCTGGATGGGTATGTATGCATTAAATATGATGGATATTGCCCTGGAGATCGCAATGGTAGATCGTGCCTTCGAGGATACTGCCACTAAATTTTTTGAACAATTTGTATTGATAGCAGAAGCGCTCAATGAACAGGGGATGTGGAACGAAGATGACAGATTCTTCTATGATACCCTGGCTATTGCCGGTTCACCGCCATTACAACTAAGGATACATTCGATCGTTGGACTCACCACACTTTTTGCGGTTTCTATTATTGAAAAAAAGATGCTTGATAAACTATCTGATTTCAAAAAAAGAATCAGCTGGTTTGAAAACTATCGCCTGAAAAATAATAAATACTGGCCGAACGAAGAACACAGTGATGGCGAACAGATTCTCCTGTCGCTGATCCCACAGCAGCGATTGATTTACCTGCTCGAAAGGCTGCTGAACGAGTCAGAATTCCTCTCCCAGGGCGGTATCAGGGCCCTTTCTAAATATCATGAACTCAACCCGTACTCGGTTAAAATTGATGGCGTTGAGTATACCATCCAGTATGATCCGGGCGACTCCACCTCGAACTTTTTCGGAGGTAACTCAAACTGGCGTGGACCGGTCTGGATGCCCATCAATTTCCTTATTATCCAGTCAATCCGGAAATATGGTGAATTCTACGGGGACAGCCTGCTGGTTGAATGCCCGGTTGGCTCAGGCAATAAGATGAACCTGATGCAGGTAGCTGATGAGCTCACCCAGCGGGTGATCAGCCTTTTCCGGAAAGATCAAAACGGCGACCGCAGGCTTCACGGTGATTACAACTGGTTCTATCGCCGCCCGGGTAACGAACATCTTCTTCTTTTTTACGAGTATTTCCATGGCGATAACGGCAATGGGCTGGGTGCAAGTCATCAAACGGGATGGACGGCAGTCGTTGCTGAACTCATCCAGGAAGCGGAAAATAAACGAAAACCGTCACAGCAACCTGCCCCGGTGATCTCAGAAGGGCTCGAGGATTAGGAATCCGCTCATATAGCTATTTTTCCGCTGATGTTTTTCACGCCTCTTAATTGTAATAACAGGCGGTGCTTTGCAACGTATTGTCAAAACGAGATATATGAAGCGCTGTCAGCTAATGCTAGTCGTATTTCTATTTGGCGTGTCAACTGCATTCACTCAAGTAACCTCCAAACAAACCCCAACCCCGCCGTCCACCCAGGGCCCGGTGCTTAAAGGAATAGTGCTCGATGATCAGTCCAGGCCATTAACCGGAGCTTCGGTTATGATTAAGAAAAAGCCGGATTCTTCTTTAGTGAAGATTTCGGTAAGTGATAAGGAGGGCAACTTCATATTTGAGGGTGTCGACCCCGGTAGCTACTTCCTGCATATATCCTTTGTTGGTTATGCCCCTTTTTATTCCGACCCCATTGAGCTATCCTCAACATTGCAAATGGCGCTTCCCCCGATAAAGCTCGAAAAGAACAGCGGTAACCTTAAAGCAGTTGAAGTTGTTGCAAAAAAGCCCCTGGTGGAAATCAAGGCGGATAAAACCGTCCTTAACGTGGAAGGTAGTATCAATGCAGTCGGCCAGGATGCGCTTGAGTTGCTTCGTAAGTCGCCGGGAGTGATGGTGGATAAAGATGATAACCTTTCCCTTAGTGGCAAAAATGGTGTGCAGGTTTATGTTGATGGCAGACCTACTCCACTTTCCGGATCGGACCTCGCTGCTTATCTCAAAACACTTCAATCTTCCTCAATAGAAGCCATAGAGATCATCACCAGTCCTTCTGCAAAATATGACGCAGCGGGTAACGCCGGAATCATAAATATAAAGTTGAAGAAAAACAAAGCTTATGGCACGAATGGTTCTGTAAATGCAGGATTCAACCAGGGAATTTATCCAAAATATATCGGTGGACTGTCCCTGAATCACCGTAACAAATACATCAATTTTTATGGTAATTACAATTACAATAACTCAAAGAATGAAAGCTGGATGACTATTTACCGGGTGCAGCTTGACACATTATTTGATGGCAGTACAGTCAACCAGTTCAGAAATCAATCCCACAATTTTAAGGCGGGTGTTGACTATTCGATCAATAATAAGAACACGATCGGCGTAATGTTCAACGGCAACTATGCGGACATTAGTTTCACCAACAACTCAAGAACGCCAATTTCCTATGTTCCGACCGGGGAAGTGGTAAAGATACTTGTAGCACAGAATAGTTCCGAAGGTTACAGGAACAGCACAAATTTTAATGTGAATTACCGGTACGCAGATACTACCGGAAAAGAACTTAACGTGGATGGAGATTATGGAGCGTACCGGTTAATGACAGATCAGTTACAGCCCAATGTGTATCTCGATCCTGTGAACGGGAACGTGATATCCACCAAGGTTTACAACATGCTTTCGCCCAGCGATATTAACATCTACAGCGTGAAAGCAGACTATCAGCAAAACCTGGGCAAAGGAAAATTGGGCGTTGGCGGCAAACTTTCATATGTAAACAGCATCAACGACTTTCAGCGTTTTGACGTGTTGAGATCAGTAAAAAAAATGGACACGCTCAGGAGTAATGCTTTTGAATACAAGGAAAATGTAAATGCAGTTTACCTGAATTATGACAAAGCCTATAAAGGCTTTATTGTTCAGATCGGCTTTCGGGTTGAAAACACAAACATCGAGGGTTATTCAACCGGTTTCCGCCAGGATGGAACCGGGTATATGAGGTATGATTCGGTTTTTACCAGACATTATACCGATCTGTTCCCCAGTGCAGGTATTACGTTCAACAAGAAGCCCACCAGCCAGATTGGTATCAGGTACAGCAGGAGGATCGATCGCCCTGCCTACCAGGATCTTAATCCTTTTGAATTTAAGATTGACGAGTACACTTTTCAGAAAGGCAACACAAACCTGAGACCGCAGTACACAAACAGCATTTCGGTTACTCACGCCTATAAGTACAAGTTAAATACGGTATTAACTTACAGTCATGTTAAAGACGTATTTACCTCACTTGTTGATACCGCAGAAAAATCCAAGGCATTTTTGTCTAAGTCGAACCTCGCAACTCAGGACATCATAAGTCTTAATGTGAGTTATCCATTGCAGATAAAATGGTTCTCAGCATTTGTAAATCTCAACTCATATTACACAAAATACCAGGCTGATTTCGGACCGGGCCGCACCGTTGATCTTGATGTGTTCGCCATGAATGTGTATCTTCAAAACACTTTCAATCTTGGAAAGGGCTGGTCCGGTGAACTGACAGGTTACTATAACTCTCCATCAATCTGGCAGGGAACCTTTAAAAGCAAAGAGATGTATGGAGTGGATGCCGGTATACTTAAAACATTATTCAAAGGTAAGGCGACGGCTAAGGTTTCCGTGAGTGACATCTTTAAAACCATGCAATGGGGGGGAACCAGTGAATTCAGCGGTCAGTATATCAATAACAGGGGTGGATGGGAAAGCAGGCAGCTGAGATTAAACTTCACATACCGGTTCGGAAACACCCAGGTGAAAGCTGCACGTCAGCGCAAAACAGGGGCAGAGGAAGAAAACAAGCGGGTTGGTTCGCAATCGACAGGAGTGAATTGATTCAGGATAATGGTGTGGAGCAGTAACCTGATTCATGATAACGGCGTGAAGAAGCGAATCAATTCAGGATAACGGTATGAAGAAGTGAATCAATGATAACGGTGTGGAGGATCATTCAAGTTCCTTGCAATAAAAGCCGATACTGTTAAGCGTTTGCTCAACCACTTTTGGCTCAAGATTGCTGGATTCGATCCTCAGCACTTTATCCCTGTCTTTCAGGTCCACGTTCCAACGTTTGATACCGGGGATCTTTTCAATATGACTCACCGCTTCCGAAATATTCTTCTTGTACCTCAGGTTGGTTTTGAAAACGAGTATATCCATGATGTCGTTAGTTTGTAGTTTTAATTGTACTCATGTTTCAGGACTCACTACCCTCAGTGCTTTTGCTCCAGGGTGCCCGACACCTGTTGCGCAAATCCTGTTTAAAGGCTTCCCGTTGTTCCGGTGTCATGTTCTGGAGTTTTTGATTCATGCGATCTTTCCATTGCTGCCTTTTATGTTTCCAGCCACCGTGGAATCCGCTGAATAATATTTTAGATAAGATCAATAAGCCTAGTGCCTGCCAGAAAGAAATTGGATTAACTCCGGTTATGGCTGCGGGAAGAATCATGTTCCAAAGGCTCATTACAATAAATGAAACCAGCGCAGCAACGCCAGCAACACATAAGACAATCATCACTGCTTTAGTTCCTCTTTTCATACCTGAATACATTTGTAATCATTTTAAATTAATTGGCGCAATAGTTCCTGGTCTACATTTTTAAAAGCTCTTCCCTCATCACCTGCAACCTTGTCCGCAGATGCAGAACTGCATATCGTTTTCTTGATAGCAATGTGTTGATGGGGACACCCGTTCGTTCAGCAATATCTTTGAAAGGAATTCCATCCATTTCATTCATCATAAAAACTGAACGCTGTTCCTCCGGAAGCTCGGCCAGTGCGGCTGTTAATTCTTCCCAGAATAAATTGCGCAGGTAGTCTGTTTCAGGATTTTCGTTTTCTTCGGTAAAAATATCGGTCCAGTCAAAACTCAGCTCACCTTCTTTGTCGGGGTAAATGTCTTCCAGCAGCTCGGGCTTATGTTTTCGTTTGCGATCAATTATTTTATTTCGCGCGACAGTAAACAGCCATGAAGTCACCTGTTCTATTGGCTGGGTATTGCCTATAAACTGGTGAAAAACGTCCTGCAAAATATCTTCAGCATCAGCTTCATTTTTAACTCTCTTGCGGATAAACCCAAGCAGGCGTTTGCTGTAAGCATTGATAGTGTGAGTTATATTCAATTTTTGGGTCGTTGTCATGCCGCTTGGTATCGTCATAGCCACATACATATATGTTGTGGTTGACGATCGATGGAAAAAGATATTTTAAGAGTTGACAAAAATTTCATGGATAAGCTGCCAGGCTACAGCTGGCCGACTCTAATTACATTCAAACCTAATATAAGTTGGCTATCTTTCAGTACCGGCAGTTTTGCTTTCAGGGCGCTGTTAATCCGTAAATTTGCAACTTTATTATATATGGCGAGAATTCTGATTTTATTTGCTCACCCCGCGTTCGAGAAATCGAGGGTTCATAAGGCTATGGTGAAGCAGGTGTTAAGGGTGGACGGCATAACGTTTCACGATCTTTACGAAGCATATCCCGATTATGATATTGATCTGGACAGGGAACAGCAACTTTTATTGGAACACGATGTTATTGTATTCCAGCATCCATTTTACTGGTATAGCTGCCCTGCTATTCTGAAACAGTGGCAGGACCTGGTTCTCGAACATGGATGGGCTTATGGCAGGGGCGGAACCAAATTGACTGGCAAGATACTTTTCAACGCGATAACGGCGGGTGGAAGAGAAGAAGTTTACCAGGAATCAGGCTATAACCGGTTTACGATAAAGCAATTGCTTGCTCCATTTGAACAAACGGCACATCTCTGTAAAATGATTTACCTGCCTCCCTTTGTAATTCATGATACACATCGGATGAGTATGTCTTCCATCGAACAAGATGCCGTCTTATACCGGCAATTGATAGATAATTTAAAAAACGATAAAATCCCGTTCAGGGACCTGGATAAATTGAAATATCTCAACCAAATTGTCCCGGCTCCTGCGGAGCTTAAAAATTAATTATGGATCAAAAAGCTTTTCTGTTCCAGGCCATGGTATACCTGGCTGCGGCCGTAGTAATGGTACCGGTTGCAAAAAAGCTCGGCCTGGGATCTGTACTCGGATACCTCCTGGCTGGCATATTTATCGGACCGGCCTTTCTTGGATTTATCGGGGAGGAAGGACAGGATCTGATGCATTTTGCTGAATTCGGTGTTGTGATGATGTTATTCCTGATCGGTCTTGAACTCGAGCCGGAACTTCTCTGGAAATTGCGTAAGCCGATACTGGGGATGGGCGGACTGCAGGTACTGTTAACGACTGTGGTAGTCATGTTGATAGGGATAGCCCTGGGATTTAAATGGCAACCGTCACTTGCACTGGGTATGATCGTATCACTTTCATCTACGGCAATAGTATTGCAGACCCTTAATGAGAAAGGATTGATGAAGGCGGCAGCGGGTCAAAGCTCGTTCTCTGTACTGCTTTTCCAGGACGTTGCCGTTATTCCCATGCTTGCCCTTTTCCCCTTACTCGCAACCTACGCGCCTCCTTCAGCTGAAGATGCAGCCTCACATGGAACAACACTGGTTGATAACCTGCCAGGTTGGGGACGTGCCCTGGTGGTTTTTGCTGCTGTCGGGCTAATTATAGTGGCCGGCAGATTTCTGATCCGTCCGCTCTTTCGCATCGTAGCAAAAACACGGCTCCGCGAACTTTTTACCGCTTCAGCGCTATTGCTGATCGTTGGCACCACTGTGCTGATGCAACAGGTAGGCTTGAGTCCTGCGCTTGGTACCTTCCTTGCCGGCGTCGTTCTGGCCAACAGCGAATACAAACATGAACTTGAGAGCGATATTGAACCATTTAAGGGATTGCTCCTGGGATTGTTTTTCATCGCTGTGGGTGCTTCAATCGACTTTTCATTAGTGATACGACAGCCGCTCATCATCTTTGGATTAGTTGCCTTACTCATCATTGTGAAAGGATTGGTACTTTACGTGCTGGGAAAAATTTTTAAACTCAGTACCGATCAAAACCTCATATTTTCTTTTGCTCTCAGCCAGGTTGGCGAGTTTGCCTTCGTGTTATTTTCTTACTCGCTGACAGAAGGGATCTTACCTAAGCCAACCATTGACATTATGATTGCTGTTGTAGCAATAAGTATGGGACTTACCCCTCTCCTGATGCTTCTTAATGAAAGATTTGTTCAACCAAGAATTGGCTCCTGTGCCGAGGTGCCTGTTGAAAAATTACCTGATACCATCGACGAGAAAAATCCAGTAATTATTGCCGGCTTTGGAAATTTTGGAAGTACAGTGGGGAGATTCCTGAGAGCGCATAAAATTGGTACAACGATCCTTGAAATTGACTCTGATCGTGTGGACCTGTTAAGAAAGATGGGATTCAACGTGTACTATGGGGATGCTTCCCGACATGATCTACTGGTCTCAGCTGGTGCAGATACCGCTAAACTGATCATCATCACCCTTGATCCACCGGATAAGAGACTGGAGATGATCGAGACCATTAAAAAGCATTTTCCAAACCTGCGTATGCTGGTCAGGGCGCAAAATCGTTTTGACGCCTATGATCTTATGAATGCGGGTATGCTCCACGTATACCGCGAAACCATTGACACTTCGGTTCGGATGGGCGTAGACGTTATGAAGTTGTTGGGATTTCGTGCCTACACGGCCCAGCGTGCTGCCCGCACCTTTCTGAAGATCGATGAGAAAAATCTCAGAAAGCTATCTGCCATCCGGGATCCTGATCAGTATATTCTTGCTGCAAAAGAAAAAATTGAAGAACTCGAGCAAATTATCCAGGCGGAACGTGGGGACCTGGTACTGCAGGAGGACGGAGCCTGGGATGAAGAAAGCCTGATTGCGGAGATGCAGGAAAGCGGCAGCCTCTTTTTAGAACCGGCAGCCTCCCGGACAGGCTCAGAGAGCGGTTCCTGAAATCACAATACCATATCTTTGCCGGCTGCTTCAAAATAAGCAGCATATTTTATTCGTTAACGGTGGCTTACTTATGCAAACTATTATTCAGGACATTAAGGATCTGTTAGCAACGATCAGCGACGACCCGGTTACATCAATTGAAAAGATTCCCCAGTCGGGCAGCGACAGGTTTTATTTCAGGTTGATCACACCTTCACGCACCTATATAGCAACTTTTGGCAAAAATATCAGGGAAAATAACACCTTCCTGTACTTCAGCCGGCATTTCCGGGCGGCAGGTAGCCCGGTTCCGGAAATCCTTGCCGTAAATGAATCCACAACGATTTATCTGCAGGAAGATTTTGGAGATCTATCTCTCCTGAATGTCCTGGAGTCATCGGGCCATGGTGAACAAGCTTATGGATTTTTTCAGAAAAGCCTGAAGAGACTGGCTGAAATGCAAATCAACGGGGATGCAAATCTTGATTACAGCATGTGTATCACCAGTCATGAGTTTGGGAAAAAGGCCATCATCAGTGACTTGCTTTATTTCAAGTACTATTTCCTTGACACACTTGGCATCCCGTATGACAAGGAAAAATTATTGGATGATTTCGAGGCAATGGGTACATATCTGACCTATGTTGATTACAAATATTTCATGTTCCGCGATTTCCAGAGCCGTAATGTGATGGTGAGTGGTGATGAAGTTCATTTTATCGATTACCAGGGAGGCATGAAGGGTGCGCTCCAGTATGACGTTGCTTCGTTGCTCTGGCAGGCCAGGGCAGAATTGTCCACTGAGTGGAAGCTCAGCCTGCTGGATTACTACATGAACTGTGTGGAGGAAATACTTGAAACTACCATCGATCGTCCTCGTTTTGTGAGCCAGTATAATGGCTATGTAATGATCCGGCTGTTACAGGTGCTGGGTGCTTACGGTTTCCGTGGCCTGTTTGAAAGAAAAGCGCAGTTCCTGACCAGTATCCCGCTTGCCCTCCGCAATCTTAAATGGTTCGTGGAAGACAAACGAATAGGAATCGGTCTTCCGGAGTTTGAAAGACTATTGGGACTAATCGTTGAAGATGAAATAATAAGTCGTTTCGAACCGGTGCAGGCCACTGACGAAACCCCGTTGGTTGTGAGAATAAGCAGCTTTTCCTATAAAAACGGGATCCCCCCTGATGCTACTCCGAACGGTGGTGGGTTTGTGTTTGACTGCCGCGGCATCCTGAATCCTGGCAGGCAGCAGGTGTTTAAAACCAAGACGGGGCGCGATAAAGACGTGAAGGACTTTCTTGAGCAACAAACAAAAATGCCCGATTTTCTGAACGGTGTTTTTACCCTCACGGATATAGCGGTAGAAGATTATATCAAACGTGGATTCAGTAATCTCATGATCAGTTTCGGATGCACGGGCGGACAACATAGAAGCGTGTACGCAGCCGATGCCCTGGCAAGGCATCTGCGCAACAAATTCCGGGTCAATATTACTCTTAATCATATGGTCCAGGACCCGAAAAAATGGATCAACTAGGCGGATAACCCTTCAGACATGTATTATCTCATTTACGGACCTATATACCTGCTCTCGCTTCTGCCATTGCGTGCATTATATGTACTGGCAGATTTTGTTTACGTCGTTCTCTACTACCTGGTGGGATACCGGAAAAAGGTGGTTATGAAAAATCTGGAGACTGCCTTCCCGGAAAAAACCCCGGCTGAGCGAACCCGGATCGCAAAGAATTTCTATAAAAACTTTGTTGACACTTTTATAGAAACCATCAAACTACTCTCGGCCAGCAAGGATTTTTTAGCCCGGCATCTTACCATAAAAAACGGGGAGCTGATCCGGTCCCTTCACGAGCAGGGCAAACGTGTGCAGGTGCATCTTGGACATAATTTTAACTGGGAATATGGTAATGCAGCATTCGCCATATTTACGCCTTATCCTTTCCTGGGTGTGTACATGCCGATCAGCAATAAAAACTTCGACCGCATGTTCCGCAAACTCAGGTCAAGGTTTGGTACGATACTCATCCCGGCTACTGACATGCGAAAAGCAATGTTACCTTATAGGAACGAGATTTACTTGTTAGGATTGGTAGCAGACCAGGTGCCGGGCGATGTACAGAGAGCTTATTGGATAGATTTTTTCGGAAAGCCTGCTCCGTTCGCCAGGGGCCCTGAAAGAGGTGCCCGGGCAGGGAACATAACAGTTGTTTTTGCGCAGATCTACAAAACAAAACGCGGACATTATATTACCGAGTTTTCTTTGGGTGTAGATAACCCTACCTCGTTGAAAGAAGGCGAACTAACCAGGAAGTATGTACGTTTCCTGGAAGATGTGATCCGTAAATACCCCGATATGTGGCTATGGAGTCATCGCCGCTGGAAGCGTGATTGGAAAAATGATTACGCCGCCAACTGGATAGGTGACGATGCGCCGCCGGCCGACTAACATCAATTTTCCATCCTCGATTTTCCAACCTCAATTTTCAAACCGGGAGATTTCCATCCTCAATTTTCAAACTGAGAAATTTCCTTTCGAAGGATCCTGATCTGGTTGCAGATTTCGACAATCCGCAGAGGATGATCCAGTATATTCAAAGCCTGGAGTTCCAGCTCTAGCTCAGTAATCCGTCGGGCATAAAGTTCTTTCTGATCGGGATCTGGATCAGACAGGCTTTTAAGTGATTTCGGTTTGGCGGAAACCGGGCCGTGATATAATGGTAAAACCGATTTTAATGTGCGCGTAGTGTACCTCATAGTCTCGATTTCAGTTAGTGAACGGCAATGAGCACGAATGCCACGATTGCCTGAACAAATTAACTGTACACTATCCGGATCGGCTACAGTAGAAATTCTAGAACTTTTAGGTAGTAGTACTTATAACTTAGTTGAGTACGCTTTTGTCTTTTGCAATTTCAATTTTTGTCTGCTTCCTGATCTCTGTCCATCCGCCAACAATATTGCGAAGATTGTGAATTCCCTGTCTCTTGAGCAAAGAGGCCGCAATAACACTGCGATAACCTCCTGCACAATGCACATAAAGGTTATGGTGCTCTTCGATATTTGCCATACTTGCAGGATCACTCATGTCGCTAAGGGGAATATTCATCGCACCGGCAACATGGCCATCAGCAAATTCAGCTTCCCTTCTTACATCGATTACAATGAGGTTATCATCAAAAGGAATATCCATTGCGAGCTCGTCGGCTTCAATATCGATAATCAGGTCAATCTCGTTACCTTCTTTTCTCCAGGCCTCTACCCCACCTTCCAGGTAACCCATCATTTTTGAGAACCCGACGCGTGCGAGACGCACCACAGTTTCTTTTTCCTGGCCTGGATCTGTTACCAGCACCATCGGCTTGTCAAACGGAAGTAAGCCACCGGCCCATTCAGCAAAACGACCCTCTAAACCTATGCTTATTGAACCGGGGACAAAACCCTGGGTGAATTCCTCAGCCTTCCTGGAATCCAGGATGATCACTTCTTCCTGGTTTTTCCATTCCTTAAATTGAGCCACAGTCAGTGGAGTCAGCCCCTGGTTCAAAACGCCTTCAAGACTATCATAACCCTCTTTATTGATCCGGGCGTTTATAGGAAAATATTGTGGAGGAGCAGTCAATCCGGATGATACTGAAGCGATAAACTTCTCACGGGTTTGAGCCTGGAGCGCATAATTTGACAGCTTCTGCTCCCCTATCGTGCTGAAGTTATCGCTGCCGATATTTTTACCGCAACTGCTACCGGCCCCATGAGCGGGATAAACTATTACATCATCTTCGAGTGGGATGATCTTTTTGTTGAGTGAATCATACAACATCCCGGCAAGCTCTTCCTGGCTCAGATTTCCACTACTGAGATCGGGCCGGCCCACATCGCCCACAAAAAGGGTGTCACCGGTAAAGACTGCATGCTGTTTACCAGATTCATCTCTTAATAAATAGCAGGACGATTCCAGGGTATGTCCAGGTGTATGAAGCACCTCGAGCGTCACTTTACCAAGCTGGAATATTTCACCATCTTTTGCAAGGTGAATAGGAAACTCGGTTTCGGTAGCCGGTCCAAAAACGATGGGGGCTCCACTCACTTTGCTCAGGTCAAGGTGACCGCTCACAAAATCTGCATGAAAATGAGTTTCAAAAATGTATTTGATGGTGGAATTTCGCTCCTTTGCCAGCTGCAGGTAGACGTCTATATCTCTCAGGGGATCAATGACCGCCGCTTCTCCTTCACTTTCAATATAATACGCGGCTTCACTTAAACAGTCTGTATATAATTGCTTTATGAACATAGCGCAAAATTAATCAAATAAAAAGTCAAAAGTCAAAGCTGTCGGTCACCGGCGGTTTAGACCGGGGATTTTAACTTTGACTTTTGACTTTTGTTCTTTTAACTAATCAGGCATTTAAATCTTCCACACATTTCATGATGTGGGATACCCGGTCTGTACTGACCGAATAATAAATGAACTTGCCGTCGCGCTCGGTCTTCACAATTCCAGCCCTTCTCAGGATGGCCAGGTGTTGTGATGCTACAGACTGTTCGAGACGCAGCCGGATGTAAATTTCTGTGACCGTTAGCTTTTTGTTTTCGTCGATGAGCTTAACGATCTGCTGACGCAGTTTGTGATTAAGTGCCCTTAAGATCATGGCGCCTTTCTTCAAATTCAGAAAGTCCACTTTCACCGGGCTACCTTCTCCGGTGTCTGCATTCAACACCATCGAATAGTTGGTGGTTGTAGTTACATTCATGAGCACATCAGAGCTTTTTAAGATTAAACGTCTGCTAAGCATTGGCACAGCAGAATCGGCAAATTTAATATGTAAATTCTAAATGCAAACCTCAAACCCTATTAAAACTTATAGTTGCTTAATTTTTTTTATAAGTGTAAACTTCCTTAAGATAATACGGGGGAACATAGGCCAGATCTGCAAAAGCGTTGTTGAGAAAGGATTGGTACGTGAGATATACGAGATTAAAATATTCATAATCCCATTTTAGGAAATGGGCATTTTTATGCCCAATCCGGCCTTTCCATTTTACACTGCCGCTCCCAAAAAAACAAACATCCCCAGTTTGCAGCTGATCCGAATATGCCTCTTCGTCAAGTTTAAGTGCGAGCGGGGTAACTACTTCATTGAGGTCAGTGTCATATACCCCGGTAAACACCTCGTCTCTTCTTGCGTCGATCATCGGGGCATAAAACTGTGGCCTGGAAGAAGCTTCTTCATTGATTTCCAGTTTGTTAGTCTCGACATTAAGTTGCGACCAGGCCATAGCCCTGAGTGTATTTTCAGTGATGAGCGGTACGGACAGTGCATAAGCCAGGCCCTTTGCTGTTGCCATTCCTACCCTGATCCCTGTATAAGAGCCGGGGCCTGCGGTAACGGCGATAGCTTCGAGCTGACCCGGTTCGAGGGAAAATTGTTGAAAAAGTTGCCTGATTCCTTCGTGGATCCATGATGCGTGATCTTTTTGATCCCTGTTTAGCAGCTTCCCGAGTTCAATGCCAGCCTGGCCAATAGACACGTATGCAATCTCGGTTGAGGTATCAATGTTGAGAATGAGTGCCACTTTAAAGCGAATTAGGTTCAATGATGTTGTTCATCCGGCCGGAATCATCCTGAGCTACTACCTCAGTGCCTTCATATTCCCCGATCAGGGTCGGCGCAATCTCGTATCTGCCGGGATTTTGAGACTGCAGTGATCTCAACAATGCCAGTATGTTGCCTGTCCCGATTTTTGCGCACCATTCGAAAGGCCCGTATGGATAGCTGGTTCCCGACTTCATGGCGATATCGATTTCAGCCCTGGTGCTCAAACCTTCGCCCAACGCAAAATACGCTTCGTTAATGATCATGGAAATTATCCTGGGCGTCACCATTCCCGCCACATCAGGCACGCTGATATAGCTCCACCCGAGTTGATCCTGTATAGCGGCAACTGTTGATGACTGACTTTCACTGAATGCAAGTTCAAGAGTCTCTCTTTCTATCATTCCGGGCCAGGAATTGATACGGATGAAACGCTCATCTCCCACGGAATTCAGGCTATCATTTACAGCGCCGATAAAAACCGGCTTTGACAGAAGTGATCTCAACTTTCTTGTCCTTTCTGCGTCCATTTCAAATTTCAGGTCAAAATAACAATCTGCTTCTATCATCAAAAGTGAGCTTACCGAATCTGCCCAGACAAATCCGACCCCTGGTTTTGATTTTCTATTGAGTAATTCCGGTTTTAATTTCTCATCAGCGAGAACTGCAATCAGCATAAGATAAATTTTAAGGATATATCGGCACTACAATTGTTAAGTGGCTCATTTCAATTTCATTATCTATAATTCGCAACTCTTTTGCACTTCTTCTTAAATTTGAAGATGGAAAAGAAAATATTCGAGACCTCACTTGCTCCGGCACCGATCGGACCTTACAGCCAGGCTGTACAGGCCGGGAATTTACTTTTTGTTTCCGGCCAGGTAGCAATAAACCCTGCCTCCGGAAATGTAGAAGCGACAGATATTAAAGGCGAAACGACCCAGGTTATGAAAAATCTTGAAGCCGTGTTGACCGAAGCCGGTTACCAGTTTTCAAATGTTGTAAAAACCACGATTTTTCTGAGTGACATGAGCCTTTTCGTGGCGGTCAACGAGGTTTATGGTAGCTATTTCAGCAGCAATTTCCCTGCCCGTGAAACGGTAGCAGTGAAAGGGTTGCCGAAAAATGTGAATGTTGAGATCAGCGTTATTGCGGCAAAGTAGCCCGCGAATCCTTAAGGACATTCAATTCTTTTCCAACCTTTGTGAAAGCGGCAATGGCGCGGTCCAGCTGATCCTTTTCATGGGCGGCACTTAGTTGGACCCTGATCCTCGCCATGCCTTTCGCAACCACAGGAAAGAAAAATCCGATAACATAAATACCTTCTTCCAGCAATTTCGCAGCGAAGTTTTGCGCGACGACGGCATCATACAACATGATTGGAACAATCGGATGATCGCCAGGCTTTATATCGAAGCCGGCTTCAGTCATGTTTTTGCGGAAGTATTTTGTGTTTTGCTCCAGCTTGTCCCGAAGCTCCGTTGTTTCACTTAACAAATCCAGCACAGCAATTGAGGCACCGACAATGCTTGGAGCAAGGGTATTGGAAAACAGGTAAGGTCTTGAACGCTGGCGAAGTAATTCTATAACTTCTTTCCGGCCGCTGGTGAATCCCCCGGAGGCGCCACCGAGGGCTTTCCCCAGGGTACCGGTTATGATATCGATCTTTCCCATCACCCCCCGATATTCATGGGTTCCGCGACCGGTTTTGCCCAGGAAGCCGCTTGAATGACACTCATCGATCATAATTACTGCATCGTATCGTTCAGCCAGATCAACAATTTTGTCCAACTGGGCGATCGTGCCGTCCATACTGAATGAGCCATCGGTTACGATTACACGGCTTCGGGCTTCCTGGGCCTCTTTCAGACGGGCCTCCAGATCTTCCATATTATTATGTTCATACCGGAATCGCTTTGCCTTACACAGGCGCACCCCATCAATTATCGAGGCATGGTTGAGGGCATCGGAAATGATCGCATCCGGTTCTCCAAACAAAGGCTCAAATACACCCCCGTTGGCATCAAAAGCAGCGGCATATAAAATTGTATCTTCTGTTCCCAGGAAAGAGGAGATCTTTTGTTCCAGCTCTTTATGAATGTCCTGGGTACCACAGATGAACCGTACACTACTCATTCCGTAACCCCGGTAATCAATATATTTTTTTGCAGCCTCGAGCACTTTTGGATGCGACGAGAGACCAAGATAATTGTTTGCACAAAAATTTAAAACCTTCTTACCATTAACAATAACCTCCGCTCCCTGCGGGGATTCTATGATCCTTTCTGTCTTAAATAACCCATTTGACCTGATTTCGTCCAGTTCGGCCGAAATCCTGCTTACAAGATTTTCATTCATAATTACCCATGGTTTGGCACGAAGGTAAAAGATTGTTGGCAGAGGGTTCGGGGCACAAACACAAAAAAGTTTAATGATTGTGTAACATTCCCGCACGAACCTCGTCATATATTTGAATACCGAAATTTTATGAAAAGGAATTTATTGATACGTTTAATGGTGGTAAGTTTCGTTGCAATCAGCAGCGTGCTTTTTATTGAGTCAGGACTAAAAAAGCAACATGCTGAAGATCAATGTAATGATGAGATCCCTTTAACCGCGAAAAAGAAGGTTTCCGGCGAGTTTATCATTTTGCAATCCATCACCCGTTACATTACAGCCGGCTACCATTAATCTCTCTAACAGAAAATAAATATGGCCCCGCACTGGCGGGGCCATTTTTTTTAAAAATAGTTTTACTGTTTTGTAACTTTCGGGGCACGAGGGACGTACTACAGATACAAACTGCCTATATAATGCCAGTCAAGCACTGTTTATGACAGAGAAAGAGTATAATCAATGTGTTAATGAATATGCGGACAATGTGTTCCGTTTTATTTTAAAAAATCTCCGGCATGAAGAGGACGCGCGTGATGTAGTGCAGTCGGCTTTTGAAAAAATGTGGATCAACCGCGCAGATGTTGATAATTCAAAGTGCAAAAGTTTCCTGTTTACGGTGGCTTATCACCAGATGATTGATCATATCAGGAAATCAAAAAGGATCACGCTGAAAGAAGAATTCAAAGAAGAGTCCAGGATTTATGATAAACCGGTACAGAACACAAAGAAAATACTGGAACAGGCTTTAGGAAGATTACCGGAAACACAGAGATCATTAGTATTGCTTAAAGATTATGAAGGGTATTCATATGAGGAGATTGGAAAAATAACGGGACTAAATGAAAGCCAGGTAAAAGTTTACCTCTACCGGGCAAGAGTACAGTTGAAGAATTATTTAGTAAGTCCTGAAAACGTAATGTAAAATGAACATCAATCGTGATAACTACGAAGAATTTTTTGTTCTCTATATAGATAAAGAACTCAGTCCGGCCGCCCGGGTTGCAGTTGAAAAATTTGTAGAACACAATCCTGATCTGAAAACAGAACTGGAAATGCTTGCACAAACCATTCTTCCACTGGATGAAATGGAACCCTTTGTCAACAAAGATGTTTTATTAAGAAGTGAAAGCGAGGCGCCTCCGGCACTCATAAACGACCTTAACTGTGAAGAGTTTTTCGTAATGTATGGCGATAATGAACTTAACAATGATGAAAATGCACTTGTAGAAGAATTCGTTTACCGTCATCCACAATACCAGGAACATTTTGAACTGATACAACAGGTAAAATTTCAGCCTGAGAAACATATTCTGTTTCCGGACAAATCAATTCTTTACCGGTCCGAAAATGATGTTAAGGTAGTACCGATGTTTACCAGGATGCGTTCCTGGAAGATGGTTGCAGCCGCAGCATTGATCCTGGCGATCGGGGGAACAGTGTGGTATGCACTTAGTGATAAGGCAGTTAATGGATCCGGCTTAAATGGCCTGGCTACCGCGGATCCGGTTCCCGTTCAAGTGCCTGTTACAGATAATAAAAAAGAGGAAGTCCCGGTTACTGATAATAAAGTTGCTGATAACAATAAAGTAACAGCCGACAAAGTTACTGATCCGATCTTACCTGCTACAACATCTACAGATGCGGTTTCAGATAAATCATCAACAGTTGCTGATAACCGCAACGTGGATAAAAAGCAAACAATAAAGTCCGGCAAGGATGATCTTGAGAAGCTCCTCAAACCAGAGAATCAATCAGGCAATAACTCATTTGCACAGTCGGATCTAAAAAAAGACAACAACAGGAGTAACATTATCAATCCTTCAAACGTAAAACAAGGGAACCAGGTTGTAAAAACCACCGGTGCTGATAACGAAGGAACCAACACGATCAATGGACTTAATAAGAAAGATGAGTTTGACAAGAAAGATGGTTCAGACAAAAAAGACGGATTGAAAAAGAACAAGGACAATGATGCAATCATCGTTCCTGTTATCCCGAATAAAGACGAGGCTTTGGCAATGGTTGAACCCGAACGTACTGAAAACAAGGTAGCCATCGGACCTGTAGAATTGAAATCTGACAATGTGTTTACCAGGCTTGCCAATGAAACAGATGAAGAGTTTGAACAATCAGACAAGAAAAATAAAATGCGCGGAATTTTCAGAAAAGTAACCCGCGTCTTCGACAAAGCTACCAGCAGGGAGCCTGCTGAAAACAGAAAAGATGTGCGCATCGCAAGCTTTTCTATAGGTCTCAAATAATTCAAAAAACATAAAAAGACAAACATGAAAAGGATATTGATACTCCTGACCGGGATAAGTATGGGTATAACAGGCATGGCTCAGACCGACTCCACTTCGAAAGCGCCGGATACCATCAAGATTGGCACTATGATCATCGTGAAAACTCCTGGTGATGAGCCCGGCGAGAAAGAAAAAACCCGGATCTATCATAGAAATGAATATAAGCCTTCACTGATCACTACAAACTGGCTCGTTCTCGATCTCGGCTTTGCTAACTATGATGATCAAACGGACTATGCTGCTACATCGGCCAGCGGCTTTACAGGACCCGGCGTTGGTAAAGATCAAATGAAGCTTCGCACAGGTAAATCAGTGAACGTTAACATCTGGTTGTTCCTGCAAAGATTAAATATGGTAAAAAATATTGTAAACCTTAAGTATGGTCTGGGTATCGAACTAAACAACTACAGGTATAACGAGCCAGTAATTTTTGAAACAAGTCCAACCAAAGTCGTACTTGACAACACAAAAGTCTACTCAAAGAACAAACTGGCCGCAGATTACATTACCATCCCAATGATGTTGAATTTTAACTTCACGCCAGGTAAACGTCGTGGCTTTGGATTAAGTGCAGGTGTAAGCGCAGGCTACCTTTATTCAAGCCGGCAAAAAACGATCACAGATCTGGATGGGCTGGAAAAAGTGCATAACGATTTCGACCTGCGCAAATGGAAAATATCTTATATAGGTGAACTGCAACTTGGACCCGTCACTCTTTACGGTTCACTCGCAAGCCAAAGTATGTTTGAAAAAGGATTTGATCAGACTCCATATAATTTTGGCCTCAGGCTCAGCGCCTGGCAGTGATGAAAAAATAAATCACAATAAATAACAGAGTTGTAAATGTGGCGCGTCTTTTGACGCGCTATTTTGTTTTTTGAACACTCTGTTAAAAGTTATCCCTGTCGAAAATAAAGCTACAACAGATACGTTTTCATTTAAGCCACAATCCCATAAGCCGTGTTAAATAATAATCTATCACTAAACAATTAAATTATTGCCTGGCCTTTACTTAAACCATGGTTATTATGAAACGCAGACTTCTTATTGCCATCCCGGTTATTGTGGGAATTTCTCTGGTGGCCTTCAGGTCAGTTGAAGAACGTATAATAAAAAAACGAGTTTTCAGTAACGGTCCAACGGGCACCGTATACCTGGTTGTAGACAAAACGGATTATGAATTAAAGGTGTACGATGACGAAGGATGGTATGCGACCTACCCGGTAGTATTCGGTAACAAAAACCTCACAGATAAAATGATGGAAGGCGATCGTAAAACACCGGAAGGCAGTTTTAAGATCATTTCCAAAAGGAGACATGAGAAATGGCACAAAATGCTGATGCTCGATTATCCAAATAAAGACAGCTGGGCAAAATTCAACGAACGTAAGGCAAAAGGCATGATACCCAAAAGTTCAAAAATTGGTGGCGGGATCGCTATCCATGGAACCTGGCCAAATGATAACATTGTGGTAGACGATTATACAAATTGGACGAACGGATGCATCGCGCTCAAAAATGATGACCTGGATGAACTTGAACAATTCCTGCCGGTTGGCACACAGGTTTCCATTCAAAGGTAATCAACCATTTACTTCTCATCAGGTTATCCCTGTCACTATATTATAATATGATAAGTGTTAAGTCTTTAGCCCCCGCTTGCACCGGGGGTTAACTTATTGTATCTTACATCCAGGCCGAAGCGAATAATCCTGAGATACTCTTGATAGTTTGCGGCCCATTTAATCCGGAGACAATTCAATCCATACTGCATTGTAATTGAAAACGGCAATGCAATGTCTCACTATGAAAACCCCACAAATTCCAGCCAGTGGGGTTTTTCATGCAACACGAGGATTGTGGACGTTCATGTTTTCGGTTCCCTATCTCTTTTTTGTTGAAGGCACAAATGCTCCCATACTGAATTCCTGGATCAAAGCGGGATTTTCGGGAGACAGTGTGAAGTAGACTGGTATCGTACCATTTTCTCCATTAATAAGAAACTCGCCCCTCAGTTGATTCTCGGCACGGAGAGGGCCAACCGAAACAATCTTTCCGGCGGCTTCATAAGCCAGCCTGTTATATTTGATCAGGGAATCAACAGGATTGTCCGGAAAAAAATTCTCAGCAAAGATTCCGCTGGCAGCCGCATTTTTCCAATCTGGAAATAATGCCACCAATTCATTTTTTCTTTGATCAAGAATATCAGAGGGAGGCAAAATCCTGCGCTGCAGTCCCGCCCTTTTTACCAGCGTGTCAAGAATATGAGGATTAATGCGTGCTGCACCGGCATAAGTCCGGTTCGCGAGGGTAACTATCCCGATACCATAATCAGGCAGGAATCCCCAGTGGGAGCCAAAACCCGGCAAACCGCCACTGTGACTCACTATTGTCTTTTCTTCACAGTCCTGCATCCATCGCAAACCATATCCATAAGCAGTAACAACCGGGCAGTTGCGGCCATCAGCATAACGATATTTCAAATTCATTGCATCGAATCTCCAGGGATGATGCATTTCCCTCAACGAGCTTCTCTTTAATACCGGTGATTCAGCGAGATTGGATGCGGGCCAGGCTTCCATGTGAGCTGCGAGGTACTTTGCAAATTCATCAACCGAACTTATCAGCGCACCCATAGCTCCCCAGGAGCCATCCGCCTGGTCATGTAAAAGTTCTTCTTCGATCCATTGTTCATTAAGCCAACGGTAACCATGTGCCAGTTGCTGCGGCTCTATATCCCGGAACTCATAACCGGAGTGCTTCATGCCAAGTGGCAAAAAGATCTCATCATGAATATATTGTTGATAGGGTCTGCCGGAAACTACCGATATAATCTTACCGAGAAGCGCAAAGCCCAGGTTACTGTATTCATAACTTACTCCCGGGGGATTTGAAAAAGTGATCTTCTTGTTCAGAAGATCCATAAGGTCCTTATCCGTATCGGCCAACTGGCGATCACCCCAGGGGTTATCTTCAGGAAAACCAGCACTGTGGGTAAGCAAATGCCGGATGGTAATTTCAGGGGCATCGGCAGTGACATATTCCTGGAGCGCGAGAGCAGGAATATATTTCCTGGCTTTGTCTTCAAGCGAAAGTCTCCCCTGGTCACGAAGTTTCAGGATAGCCATTGCTGTTACACTTTTACTCATCGAGGCTACACGAAACATCGTGGACGAACTCACAGGAACCTGCTTTCCCAGGTCCGAAAAGCCGAAATTACCCGTATGGACCAACTTGCCATCCACGACAATGCCATAGGCCAGCCCGGGAATATGATTCTCTTCAGTAAATTTCCTGAGCATGCTGTCTGCTGCCGGAAATACACTTTTCAGTTTCTCTGATCTTGACTGGTCTTCAAAATACGCGGGCCTGAATTTCATATTTGCCCTGGGAGGCTTATCCACCTTTACCTGTGATTCCGGATCATTACAGGAACCGAAAAGAACTCCACATACAATTGCGACGGCAGTAAGTCTTAGCATGGGCTGAAAATTATAGTTTTCCTTCGGCTATTTCCTTAACCACCCCCGGATCAAGCAAAGTGGATGTATCGCCAAGGTTTTCTGTTTCACCTTCAGCAATCTTCCTTAGAATCCGTCGCATTATCTTACCACTTCTTGTTTTTGGAAGACCGGTAACAAACTGGATCTTATCCGGCCTGGCGATAGGTCCGATTATCCTGGTAACAGTGAGTGAAATATCTTTTTTGGTGAGTTCAGCATCATTATGAAGGTCGTTGAAAATTACATATGCGTAAATACCCTGTCCCTTAACGTTATGAGGATACCCAACCACGGCGCTTTCCACCACACCGGCGTGCATATTGATCGCATTTTCGACTTCGGCTGTACCTATCCGGTGCCCGCTCACGTTAAGGACATCATCTACGCGACCCGTTATCCTGTAGAATCCGTTTTCATCCCGGAGACAGCCATCCCCGGTAAAATAAAGGTTCTCGTAGGTGGAGAAATAATTCAGGCGGCATCTTTCGTGATCGCCATAGGTTGTCCGCAAGATGCCGGGCCATGGAAACTTTATGCATAAGTTTCCGCTTACATTGTTTCCTTCCAATACCTTTCCGTTCTCATCTACAAGTACCGGCTGAACCCCCGGGAGGGGCAAGGTTGCAAACGTTGGTTTTGCCGGGGTGACCCCCGCAATGTTCGAGATTAAGATTCCCGCGGTTTCCGTTTGCCACCAGGTATCAACGATCGGGCTTTTTTTCTTCCCGATATTTTCATCGTACCAATGCCAGGCTTCTTCATTTATCGGTTCTCCGACCGTGCCGAGTACCGTGAGCGAGCTGAGATCATGCCCGTTAAGCGGTTCGGTTCCAAATCCCATCAATGACCTGATAGCAGTAGGAGCGGTATAAAGGATGTTAACTTTGTATTTATCGATGATCTGCCAGAAGCGGCTCGCATCCGGCCAGGTCGGAATGCCTTCGAACATGAGTGAAGTAGCACCGGCGCTCAGCGGACCATAAACAATATAGCTATGACCGGTGATCCAACCGATGTCTGCGGTACAAAAATGGATCTGGCCGGGCTGATACTGGAAAACGTTTACAAAAGTATAATTGGTATAAACCATATAACCCCCGCAGGTATGAACCACACCTTTTGGTTTGCCTGTGGAGCCCGAGGTGTATAAGATAAACAGCATATCCTCGGCATCCATCTCTTCGGCGGGACAATCCGGGTTGCCCTGTGTTTCAACCTTGCGGATTTCATCTTCCCACCAAACATCACGTCCTTTGATCATGCTCACAGGAGTGCGGGTACGGGTAAGAACAATTACTTTTTTCACAAACCGGCATTGAACCAGGGCATCGTCAATCACACCTTTCAGCGGAATCTCCTTGTTACCCCGGAAAGCACCATCGCAGGTAATCACAAACTCAGCCTGCGCATCCTGCAACCGGTCGGCAATGCTCTGGGCGCTGAATCCGCCAAAAATAACCGAATGAACCGCTCCGATCCGGGCGCAGGCAAGCACCGCGATTGCGAGCTCCGGGACCATCCCCATGTAAATGCAAACCCGGTCGCCTTTTTTGGCTCCGACGTTCTTTAATACGTTTGAAAACTGGACAACTTTATTGAAAAGTTCACGGTAGGTAAGTATCCGGTAGTGTTCGGCGGGATCGTTCGGCTCCCAGACGATTGCCGGCGTATCGGCTTTATCGGCAAGGTGCCGGTCGAGGCAGTTCTCGGTGATATTTAATTTGCCGCCAGCGAACCATTTTATCTCTGGAGTTGTAAAGTTCCACTGGAGGACTTTGTCCCAGGGTTTGCGCCAGTGAAAGGTGGCCGCAATCTCACCCCAGAATCCTTCCGGATCATTCACACTTCTATCATAGGCGCTCTGGTAATCTTCGGAAGATTTCAACTGATAAGAATAAGACATAACAATTTTCAGATTTTCATATTAAAGCCCTACTCCACAAGGAGTAACATCAGGCGGTAAATTAGCCTAATAAAAAATATCTGCAAAAAGGTGAGAGTAATTCGAAATAAATGGCGTCTTAATAAAATGCTTTGGAATTGAAGAAAGCTGGGATAATGAGTGATTTTATTGGAAATTATTTAAAAAAATGTTAACGGATTTCATTTCCGTGCTTTCAGGGCTATATTTGTGGCGATGACATCTCAGAAAAATAAATATCAGGACATTTCAGCCGGCAAGAATCTTCTTGCTGTGGCCTTGATGTTCCTGTTACTTTTTCTGACTACGGCTAATTTTTTCTTCTACCCCCAGGATTCAAACTCCGGGTATTCGTTTATGTCGGGCCAGACTGATGAAGCGGAAGGTTTCCCCGGCTCGCCTTCAGGTCCCGACGAAAAAGCACCTGGCCCACCGGTTTCTTTCTCCGAAGAGTATATTCATGGTCATCTTGAAGTCACTGATTTCTTTCTGAGTAACCGCTTGTTCAAACATCTTATCAAAGCGTCAGAAAAAATTGAACTCGTCCACTTCGAGCTACTTTCTCCTCCTCCTGAACGTTTATCTCTTTCCTGAGGATAGGTGTGCCCATACATGAGCACAAAAATGACTTTTTTAAAATTGCACATAGTGACCGTAATGCATAGGCTCTGATTTAAGGCCAACAACCAGGCAGGGTTATTATTATTCCATTTCATTATTCACCAATCATAATTCATAACTCTCTCACTATGTCTAACCAACCAAAAGGTTTTTTCAGTTCATTAGGTTCTGACTTTCCGGCCTCGGTTGTTGTGTTTCTTGTAGCACTTCCCCTTTGTCTTGGAATCGCGCTGGGCTCCGGCGCCCCACTGTTTTCCGGTTTGATTGCCGGAATTGTCGGTGGTATTGTAGTAGGATCTTTAAGTGGTTCTCAATTAAGTGTAAGTGGACCGGCAGCGGGGTTAACCGCAATCGTGGCCGTTGCCATTACAAAACTCGAAGTTTACGAGGTTTTTTTGCTTGCTGTAGTAATCGGTGGAGTTTTTCAGTTGATCCTCGGTTTTCTGAAGGCCGGTATACTGGGAGATTATATTCCTTCCAATGTGATCAAAGGTATGCTGGCGGCTATCGGCCTGATCCTGATTTTGAAGCAGATCCCCCACTTTGTTGGCTATGAATCGGATTTCCAGGGCGATGAATCTTTCAAACAGCCGGACGGGAAAAATACATTTTCGGAAATTTATTTTTCGATAATGAATCTTATGCCGGTGGCCCTGATGATTGGTCTTATTTGCCTGGGCTTCCAGATACTTTGGGATAAACTGATCATTAAAAAATTCAAATTTCTTAAACAGGTTCCTTCGCCGCTGATTGTGGTTATCGTAGGAACCTTGATTAACGAATTCCTTAAGGTGTCGAGGCCCGATCTTGCCCTCACTTCGGCTCACCTTGTAAATATCCCGACGGCTGACTCAGCTGCCGAGTTCTTTTCATTTTTTACCTTTCCTGATCTTAGCCAGATAGGGAACATTACAGTATGGACAACAGCTCTTACGCTTGCAATTGTAGCAAGTCTTGAAACACTGTTAAATGTTGAGGCATCTGACGAGCTGGATCCCCTTCAACGTGTTACACCCACTAACCGGGAGTTGAAAGCCCAGGGAGTTGGAAACATCGTTTCCGGTCTGATTGGCGGATTACCTATCACTTCGGTGATCGTTAGAACTTCCGCAAACGCAAATGCAGGCGCTAAAACAAAGGCGTCTACCATTATGCATGGTTTGCTGTTATTGTTGTGCGTGGCCTTGATCCCTCAGATATTGAACAGGATCCCATATTCATCGCTCGCAGCCATACTCATTTACACCGGTTATAAGCTTACCAAGGTTACATTATATTCAACGTATTTCAGGAAGGGATGGGATCAGTTTGTACCCTTTGTGGTTACTGTCCTGGCGATCTTGTTTACGGATCTCCTTGTAGGAATACTGATAGGTTGTTGTGTTGGTTTGTTTTTCGTGATGAGAAGCAATTTCAAATCAGCAGTATTTGTGGTCAATGACGATAAAAATTATCTCTTCAGACTGAGAAAAGATGTGTCTTTTCTGAATAAACCCATTATTAAAAACAAGCTTGAACAGGTACCAGAAGATTCTTTTGTTTTGATTGATGCTGCCAGGGCAGACTTCATAGACAAGGATGTGATCGAGGTGATTGAAGACTTCATGCACCGCGCGCATCTCAAAAACATCAAGGTAGAACTCAAAAAAAGTGCTCATAAAGAACAAGGTTTCGGAGATGCGCGATTTGCATCCGCTGCTTCGAAACACTAATAATAGAATGCATAATCGTCAATGAAACGACATGCACCACGGTCATTGATCCGTACACCATTCTAAACAGACCGGTGCTAAAATATTTGCGGTAACGCGGAACGAATAATTAAATACTTAAGAAATGAAATCATTTGAAAAACTACTGCTCGAAAATAAAGCATGGGCAGCCGAAAAGCTGGAGGACGATCCGAAGTTCTTCGAAAGGCTCGCACATTTACAAACTCCTGAGTTCCTTTGGATCGGATGCAGTGACAGCAGGGTTCCCGCAAATGAAGTTACCGGAACCGACCCCGGTGAGATCTTTGTACATCGCAATATCGCAAACCTCGTTGTTGAAGACGACCTGAACGTACTCTGTGTGCTTGAGTATGCGGTAACCCATCTGAAAGTTAAACACGTAATTGTGTGCGGACATTATGGATGCGGGGGTATTAAAGCAGCAATGGGTGATCAGAGTCTCGGTATTCTTGACAAATGGCTGATCAACATAAAAAAGGTTTACCAGGAAAATTTTGAAATGATCAATTCAAAACCTACCCCTGAGGAACGCGCTGACCTTCTTACCGAGTATAATGTAAAACAGCAGGTAATCAATTTATCAAAAACGGAAACGATCAGGCAGGCATGGGAATCCGGCCACCGTGTTCACATCCATGGCTGGAGCTATGGATTGAAAGACGGCATCCTGAACAGGATATCACATATCGCACCCCCTAAAGTTGATGAAAAGTATGTGATTGTTTAGACCGGTCTCCGGCTCCTGACGAAAACATCTTTACTATGAAAAGCTCCTGTAACCGGTATATATCGGGCAGGAGCTTTCTTATTTGTGCCAGCAATTCTCGCAGCACATAAACACCGGTAAAAACTTTACTTTATATTCGGTGATATAAATGCGAGCCTGCTTATGAATTCACCAACACAGGGAATTTGGAAAGTCATCACTGCTTCATCTGTTGGAACCCTGATCGAATGGTACGATTTCTACATTTTTGGCAGCCTTTCCACCATCATTGCGCAAAAGTTTTTCCCCGACACTAACCCGACGGCAGCCTTACTGTCTACCCTTGCAACATTCGCGGCAGGATTTATTGTCCGACCGTTCGGTGCATTATTTTTTGGCCGCCTCGGTGATCTGATAGGCAGAAAATATACTTTCCTGTTGACCCTTGTACTGATGGGTGGCTCCACGTTCCTGATAGGTTGTGTGCCCACCTATGCAAGTATCGGGGCTCTTGCGCCCATCCTGGTTTTGGTGCTGAGGTTGTTGCAGGGCCTTGCTTTAGGTGGCGAATATGGAGGTGCGGCAACCTATGTGGCCGAACATGCTCCCGCAAACAGGAGGGGCTTTTATACCAGCTGGATCCAGACAACTGCCACCCTCGGGCTCTTTATATCCCTTGGCGTAATTCTGTCGATACGCAGACTGGTCGGCGTGGAAGAATTCACCACAGGCAACGGATGGCGGTATCCCTTCCTGTTGTCAATAATCCTGGTGATCGTGTCCATTTTTATCCGACTTCGAATGAACGAATCGCCACTGTTCAGTAAGCTCAAAAAGGCGGGAAAAACATCATCCAACCCATTGAAGGAAAGTTTTGGAAACAAGACAAATTTCAAGATGGTACTCCTGGCCCTGTTTGGTGCAACAATGGGACAGGGAGTAATATGGTACACAAGCCAGTTTTACGCACAGAACTTCATCCTTACCAAATGCCTTGTTGAGTATGAACAGGCAAATTCAATCATACTTATTGCACTACTGATATCAACCCCATTTTTTGTGATTTTTGGGTCCTTGTCAGACAAGATCGGCCGCAAACACATCATACTAACCGGGATGCTACTTGGCATTTTGTCCTATCACTATATCTTCCAGGAGCTGTATAATATTGCAGACGTAAGCGCCAAAACTGTTCAGCCGGAGAAAGAACAGGTACAGACCTCGAGATCATTGAGTGCCGGTAAAGAATATATTCAACTGAAAACGGTGACGCAATATTATACCGACGGCTCAATGATGCGGACAGCCAGCAGGCTGAGTACTCATAGTGCCATAAAGCTGCCACCTCCGCGGAAGGAAATTGTTCTCGGTGAATCCGCAAAATGGCAGATGATCGGGTGGATAGCGCTGATGGTGATATTTGTAACCATGGTCTACGGACCAATCGCGGCATTTCTTGTTGAGCTTTTTCCGACACGAATCCGGTACACGTCGATGTCACTTCCCTATCATATCGGAAATGGCGTTTTTGGTGGATTAGTCCCTTTTATCGCGACATTGATTACTACAATTCCCGGATCAAACCATCTTTCCGGACTATGGTACCCCGTCGGCGTTGCTATCCTTAGTTTCATCATCGGGGCCCTGTATCTTACAAATCGCATAGACAAAAATGTGGGAGATTGACAGACTGAAAAGACTCAAACATGAAACTACTTAAACGATACCTCGGAATTTTATGGATGTTGCTTGGCCCGGCAATCATCATTGTGCTTGTACTGGCCGCAGCGGTTAATATCCGGTCCGAAGGAACGGGTGATATCAATAAGCCCATACCATGGATCATCGTGATCGCCATTTTCACCCCAATAGCTATTGGATTATCAATTTTCGGCTGGTACGCCTGGAAAGGCGAATTTGACGTTATCGAAGATCATTCATGACAGCCATAACTGCTGCGTTACACTATTGGTCATTAATCACTAGTTTTGTCGGATGTCTATCGAGGTAAACAATCTATCTAAATTGTATGGCGGACAGAAAGCGGTTGACTCAATCTCCTTTCGTGTAGACAAGGGAGAGATCGTTGGATTCCTTGGACCAAATGGTGCAGGTAAATCAACGACAATGAAAATCATCACCGGCTTCCTCACACAGGATGGAGGTGACGCTATCGTGTGTGGCGTTAATGTAAAGGACAAACCACTTGAAACCAAGAGTCGTATAGGCTATCTGCCAGAGGCAAACCCGCTGTATTACGAAATGTATGTACGGGAATACCTGGACTTCATAGCAGATATTCACCAGGTAAAAAATAAAAAACAACGTATTGAAGAGGTGATCCTGATGGTTGGATTAAGTGTGGAGAGTAAGAAAAAGCTTGGCCAACTTTCAAAAGGATATAAACAACGGGTTGGGCTGGCTGCCGCCCTGATACATGATCCTGAGGTGCTGATACTTGATGAACCAACAACCGGCCTGGATCCGAACCAGATCCTCGAGATCCGGGAAGTAATCAGGAAACTCGGGCAGGAAAAGACAGTATTGTTTTCTTCGCATATACTCCAGGAAGTCGAAGCAGTTTGTGATCGCGTGGTAATAATTAATAAAGGGAAACTTGTAGCGAATGATACCATATCGGCGCTGAGGGGAAATATGGAAGGCGCCCGGCATATCCGGGTAACCTTCCAGGAGAAGATTGACGGTGGTCTGTTGAGCGGATTATCTTCGGCTACGGCTGTTCGTGCGATTGATGAATTCAACTGGGAACTTCAAACCGGCTCCCCTGATAATCTCCGCAAACAATTGATGGAACTATCTTTGAAAGAAAACCTGAATATAGTTTCTTTGCAAAGCGGTGAACAGAGTCTTGAAGAACTATTCAGGGAACTGACGAGGTGATTGCGGTTCTATAACAATACGATTAATACAGAGACATAAAGGGAACACAACAATCAGACAATCATAAACAAGTAATACAATGAGTTACATTTCCGAGATTCATGCAAGACAAATTTTAGATAGCCGTGGAAATCCAACGATCGAAGTTGATATCCTTACAGACGAAGGGGCGCTTGGACGTGCTGCAGTTCCGAGCGGGGCAAGCACTGGTATCCATGAGGCTGTTGAATTGCGTGATAACGACAAGAAGATCTACGTAGGCAAGGGTGTATTGAAAGCAGTTAAAAATGTAAATACCCTTATAGCTGAAAAATTACTTGGCTTTGATGTTGCAGATCAGGCCGGGCTCGACCAGGCATTGATCGATCTTGATGGCACTGAAAACAAATCACATCTTGGCGCAAATGCGACCCTGGCAGTAAGCATGGCAGTGGCAAAAGCCGCAGCAGCTGAGTCGGGCCTTCCATTGTTCCGGTATGTTGGTGGTACTAACTCAAGAACATTGCCTATCCCAATGATGAACATCCTGAACGGCGGTGCTCACGCAGACAACAAAATAGACTTCCAGGAATTTATGGTTATGCCAGTTGGAGCCACCAGTTTCAGCGAAGGTTTGCGCTGGGGAGTTGAAATATTTCATGCCCTGAAAACAGTATTGAAGAAAAAAGGATTCAGTACCAATGTTGGAGATGAAGGAGGATTTGCTCCCAATATCCAGAGCAATGAAGAAGCCATCGAAACGGTTCTGACTGCTATTACTGCTGCAGGATTCGAAGCGGGCTCACAGATCATGATAGCCATGGATGCAGCTAATTCTGAACTTTGGGACAGCAAAAAGAAAAAGTACGTCTTTCATAAAAGCGATGGCAAGGAATTGACCAGCGAACAACTGGTTAAATACTGGGAAAGCTGGGTTAACAAATATCCGATCTGTTCTATTGAAGATGGAATGGCTGAAGATGATTGGGATGGATGGAAGTTGCTGACTGAAACTATCGGAAGCAGATGTCAGCTGGTTGGTGACGATTTGTTTGTTACCAATGTTACACGCCTTCAGCAGGGTCTTGACCGTAATATTGCGAATGCATTGCTTGTAAAGGTTAACCAGATCGGTACTATAACGGAAACGATCAACGCGGTTTCGCTGGCACAAAGCAACGGATATAATACCATTATGAGTCACCGCAGTGGCGAAACGGAAGACACTACAATTGCTGATCTTGCAGTAGCATTAAATTGCGGCCAGATTAAAACAGGCTCTGCCAGCAGGACGGATCGTATTGCAAAATACAACCAACTGATCCGTATTGAAGAGTCACTGGGCATCAACGGAATTTATCCTGCCGGAAAAATTAAATTCGGAAAATAAGAACAATGATATTTCATTAATCGGTTACTGATCGGTGTTAGCAGCAGTCTTCTGACGCTGATCAGTAACTTTCAACAAACTCCCATGAAACTGATTCAACAACTGCCTCCCTGGCTGAGAAACAAGTACTTTCTTACGGCGATTGTTTTCGCTGTGTGGTTGCTTTTTTTTGATGACAGGGATATTGTAACTCAGTTCAGGCACAACCGCGAGTTAAAGCATCTTGAACAAAGCCGCGACTACTATCTCCAGGAAATTCACACCACCTCTGCTGAATTGGAAAAACTTAAATCGGACCCGGCTACGCTCGAAAAGTACGCCAGGGAAAAATACCGGATGAAAAAGGACGATGAGGACCTCTTCATCATCGCCGAATAAATTTGCCGGCTTCGTAATTCTACTAATGCCCGGCTCATAATCATTTATTATCTTACCTGTCTATAACCCTTCAGACACCCTCTCCGCCAATCCTTAATCCCATTGAAAACCAGAGAAATCTGAATCCCATGCAATAAGCGACCCCTTTAATCGTTTTTGTATACGGACGGACACCCGAAACTGACTATTTCGGATTTTTTTGGACATAAATGGATTTGCACATGTACTTACTCTTTACACCAGAGGAACTTATACAGTATTTGTATAAGGAAACTTCTCAGGAAAAAACACTTGCTATCGAAGCAGCACTACGTGAAGACTGGACCCTTCGCGAAAAGCTGGAAGTTTTGAAAGCATCCACACAGAAACTGGAAACCATTCTCGAATCACCCAGGGCAGAAGTAATTATGAATATTATGAACTACGCCCGCAATACAGAGGTGAACCCGGTCCCCTGATCATTGATATAGTCCTGGCTTCCTGTATTTTCGCAGTCATTTATCAATGACACGCAAAGAACGTTACAAAGTCGTCATCGACTATTTCCAGCAACATGCGCCCAATGCGGAAACTGAACTGATTTACGATAGTCCCTACCAGCTACTGGTGGCGGTTATCTTATCAGCACAGTGCACAGACAAACGCGTAAACCTGACTACCCCTGCAATATTCGAGCGCTATCCCGACCCGGAGGCGTTGTCGAAAGCTACTATAGAGGAGTTATTTCCCTTTATAAGGAGCATCTCATATCCAAACAACAAGACCAGGCATCTGATCGGCATGGCCCGGATGCTTATGGATGAATTCCACGGTGAGGTACCCCTGACCGTTGAGGAACTCGTCAGGCTGCCCGGTGTCGGAAGAAAAACCGCAAACGTAATCACATCGGTAATTGATTTACAGCCAAATATGGCCGTTGACACCCATGTTTTCAGGGTTTCCGCAAGGCTTGGCCTGACCGTCGGTGCAAAAACGCCGCTCGCGGCCGAAAAACAACTTGTTAGTTATCTGCCCAAAGACCTGGTTCACAAAGCCCATCACTGGCTCATCCTTCATGGTCGTTATATCTGCCTGGCCCGTAATCCTAAATGCGGGGAATGTGGTCTGCGGAATATCTGTATTTATTACCGGAAGGTTATCATCAGCTCCGCATCCCGCGGGATCGGGGGGGCCTGATTTCGTTCATCCCATCATCTTTCCCAAAATCAGAGCCGGCAGCACTAATGATCCACCGCCCATAATAGGTTATATTAAATTATCCCGGCATTTTTTAATTTCGTAGAATATTTGAAACGGTGGGCCGTCAATCATTTATATAAAACCGGCAGTGATGGAATGTAATTTTACAACAAACTTCAATTCTGTATTTTCTTTTCGCCCCCTTATAAATACCTGGAAAGAACTGGCTGAGCATGGGAGGGAAGGCTCAAGACAACTTTACAGGGACCTGCTCGAAAAGGTCAGCGAGGTACCAGAACTATTGTTACCCGCGGTTAGTGAAAGTGTCCTTGAGGCAAACCGCAATCTTGTGGAACAGATGATGGCGACGATCTTTCCGGTTACCTTATCCGACAAGGATGATCTTTACGGTACCCTGGTTCCTTTTAAAATGAAAGTGATCTATGGCTCCGAGAGATTCCGGAAACTCTTCCTCGGTAGTGAAGACAGCCGGATCATCATGCCGGATATTCACAATCCAAATTCCCTGGAAAAGGAGAAACTTATCGGGGCATACCAGTTGATTCTTTCCCGTTTATACAATGTTCCTATCCCGGATACTATGACAACTGTTCATTCATACAGTTGCCCCGATACCACACTGGACAGGTATATGGAACTGGAAATTGACACCAGGTTCGTTTATGTAACCTACAAAGGCGACCTTCCGCCGCTTACGCCAGATTGCCTGAACGGCTGGATGAATGGTTTTGAAATACCTGATATTCCTGGCATTCAGCAGGCCTTCAACCTGGAAAACTTTGAGTTTGAAGGGATGGTTATCTTCAACCTGAAAGACGTTACAGAGAGGGAAGTTTACAATATCATCCGTAACCGCCTGCTCCAGATCGATAATTTTTCGGACGCCACCATTTTCAGTGAGCTTCAACGCCAGATCCAGAACCTGGTGAACGTGCCTGGAGCACAAACCGCCATTAAGCCTTTTTACAGGGTAAATGATCACCTGGTGATCTCCGAATTGTACTCAAACACCCGTGTGCCCAAGGAGATTTTGCCAGCCCCTGAAAAAGTCAATGAGTCTTACAATCTTGTTGTTGAAGCCTTTAAAAACTCACAGGGACCAAAGGTGATACCAAAGATCGACCAGGAACTTGTCGATAAATATCCTTTCATGAGTTCCGTGGTTAAAATGGGCTACAAAAGCGCTATCATGTGCCCGTTGTTTACCGCGTCAAGAGTAATGATTGGTATGGTGATGATCATGTCTGAAAAAGAAAATCAGTTCACCTGGAAACATGTCGCGAAACTGGAACCGGCGATTCCGCTGTTTAAACTGGCGCTGGAAAAGACCCAGCAGGATCTTGATCACCAGGTGGACCGCGTTATAAAGGATCAGTTCACTGCTGTGCAGGATGCCGTAGAATGGAAATTTACAGAAGCGGCCCTGGACTATCTTGTCAGCAAACACCAGGGGGAACAAAGCAAGATTGCCCCTATTACTTTCAGCCAGGTGTATCCTTTATATGGAGCCATCGATATCCGCAACTCATCGGTGGAAAGGAACCTGGCGATCCAGCAGGATTTGCTCGAACAGTTGAAGATGGCTCAAAACATTATCAAGCTTGCAAAACAACAAACCTCATTTCCACTTCTGGACGAGATTTTATTTAAGCTGAAGAAATATATACATGCGGTAAACAATATACTTTTTGCAGATGAAGAGTTAGCTATTCACCATTTTCTGAAGACAGAGATCGTGAATATGTTTACACACATTCAATCCATCATCCCATCGTTGGCGGGTGAGATAAATGGGTATCTTGATGTGATCGATTCACCGGTTGAAATGCTTTACAACCACCGGAAATCTTACGAAGAAAGTATTACCACGATCAATAATGAACTTGCCCGGTTCATCGATGAAGAGCAAAGAGCTGCACAAAAAATATTTCCGCATTATTTTGAGCGATTCGTGACCGATGGCGTTGATTACAATATTTATATCGGCCAGTCCATAACGCCAGATAAAAAATTCGATTTTTTCTACCTGAAAAATCTGAAGATCTGGCAGCTGAACACGCTGGCAAAAGCGGCAATACTTACAAACAAACTACAGAAGAAACTGAAGGTGCCACTACAGACATCACAGTTGATCCTTGCTCACAGTCAACCCATTTCTATCAGCTTCAGAACGGCTGAAAGAAAATTTGATGTGGATGGTGCTTATAATATAAGGTACGAAATCATCAAAAAGCGGATTGATAAGGTTCATATCAAGGATTCCAACGAAAGGCTCACTCAGCCTGGAATGCTGGCAATCGTATACTCACAGACACATGAAGCCAATGAGTATCTCGAGTATATCGATTTTCTTCAAAACCAGGGCTTGCTTACCGGCGATGTTGAAAAATTTGATCTGGAAGATCTCCAGGGAGTGAGTGGCCTTCGTGGTTTGAGAGTCGCTATAAACTTCAGTGAGGAACCCACAGAAAACCAAACCTCAAGATCTGCAAGCAGCCTGAGTAATTGATAGTCTCAGATTAAATTTGCGTTGGCTAAGATGCGAACAATATGATCGATAGTCTCTGACTAAATCAGTCTTGACAAAAAATCATGACCGGGCCGGCTAAGACATAATTCCTGATTAGTCGGGACTTATTAATATTCTTTAACAGAATCCGGTTTAGAGGCTGTTGAATCAGCAGAATCCTGCTTAGGTACAACCAACCTTGCATCGCGGCGGGCGGAATGTTGCCTGCCCGCATCACGCTTCCCTGCCTCGCTTTTGAGCGCGCGGGTTTTTACAAAGACTGGTTTAATGGAATCACGTTTAACAGTATCTGTTTTGGGTTTGTCTGAAATAGTTATCTCCTGTGGAGGTTTAACAGCAGGAAACTTCCAGACCCATCTTGCCAGGTAAAAGCATGACAATAAAAACATTAATATTTCAACTGCGATGAGCGATTTAAGTAAAGCCTGTGATGAAGGTTTGCGGCCCGTTTGGTAAGAAGTCCCCTGGTCCTGCATGGCGATCGCGAGCTGGATCAGCCAGGCAAATATGATGGAAACCAGGAAAAAGACAATTGCCAGTTTAATATTGATGATATTCTTTTCTCCGACTCCTTTGGTAACAAGTACCCCAACGCAGCCGGAAGCGGAAAACAGGCTGATGCCCGTAATCCACTTGCTCCATTCAACTATACCCTGGTTGTTCTGGTATGGCTTGTCTTCACTCATACGCATAAACAATTTACTTTATTTATTTCATTGAAAGGTATTTTGGGTTAGTCGTTTTCTGTTGTCAGAACTGAAAACCGAGGGTAACGAAAGGCAGACCACCGTCTGAAGAAAATCCATAACAGGCCGCAATAACATAGCGCTTACCCGGTGCGAGCCACAACCCTCCTCCATAACCATCATGCCATTTCCCCGAATTTTCATCTTTCACCCATACACGCCCGATGTCATTGAATAACACTACCCCTATCGAACCCGGTAAAAGATAACTCCGGAAATCTGCAATCCTGATCCGGACATCTATGTTATTGTAAAACATTCTGTCGCCGGCGAAACGGTATTTTCTGAAACCACGCAGGTTCTCAAGTCCGCTCAGGTACTGGGCCTGGAAGAACTCGTATTTCCCGAAGTTTATTCCAGCTCCCACGCGGGCAGCAATAACCACATTTGCCGGCACATTAAAACTGAGATATAATGAGAGATCCGTTGCAAGCTGGGCGAAATCATTTGCATAGCTGTTTAATCCTTTGACAACCCTTGCCGTGTTTTTCCAGAGCACACCGCGGGTGGGCAACATCTCGTTGTTACGGTTATCAACATTTGCCTGGAACTGCCAGCCAAGGAAACCTTTGGGTTTGTTAAGCGCAGCACTATCTATACCCTTAAGACCAGGCTCTGAAATAAATCTTCCGATATTTTCTTCCGGTTCTATCCAGTATCGCTGAAATACCGGACCCGTAAGCAAACTTAGGTGAGGACCCGCATCGTTTCTCAACAAGCCAAAACCCTGTATAAGGTTATAACGGGAACGGTAATACGAAATTCCTTTATCACCTTCATCGATAAACTCAGTTTCATTTCCTATCCCAAAAAAATTCTGAACGTTATCCGGTGCTTTGATGTCGGCTTCACCCACAAAATCAGATTTGCCAAAAACATCTACAGCATCAATCTTATACCTGAAATTATAAGCACCCGTGGCCAGTGCTTTATTTGCCCTGAAATGATGAATAATTTTATGAGGCTCTTTCCTGAAGCCATGCCTGGTCATCTTCACAGATAGTCCCAGAAACACTCCATCATCCGGGTTAAAGGCGGCAGATATCATCGGCGCAACGATGTTATACTTGTAAGATTTCCGGTCATACCTGTTTACTTCGGGATCCACCGAAGTCTTGTTAATCTGCAGGCCGTTGCCGCTGAGGTTATTCGTATCCGGTTTGAAATCATAATAGATCGTCTTCGATCGTTTGGCTTCTGCATTATTAATGAATTCGTCCCGGCCCGAGCCGCCGATAACCCTTACACGGATCGTACGTGATGCATTACCAGTGATCAGTATGCTATCTCTGTCTCCCAGGCCCCAAAGTCTTATTTCATCTGTGTTACCGCGATAAAAAGTCCTGTTATATAGCTGTGACGAAATTTTACCGTCCTTATTAATCTTATACATGCTCACCTTTACCGAGCCATCACCATTTCGGAGCACATCAAAAAATTCTCTTTTATCTGTTCCCACAACGTCCACTTCCTTCTCCAGGAAATGATAATATTCCATGACCTCATCTTTCAGGAACTGCCTTCTCTCTTTCAGATTTTTTGCGATCCATGCAGATCGGAATTTTTGTATTTCAACGGGTTGTTCTGCCATCGCAGAATCAATCAGTTTATCTGTCATCAGTGGAAGAAATGAATCCACCGCCTTCATCCACGTAACCTCGCTCAGCCCGTTAAGAAACGAGCGGTCAAAATATCTTGCATTGAAGTTGAACGTATTTATATTTCTTGCTTTGGCCCTGAAGCCCTGGAACTTCGGTAGTATCCAAGGCCGGCTTATCGCCCTTGGGATAACGCCGTTGTTGATAAAAAATGGTTGGTCCCTGTCTCTCGGGATCGGGAAATACCGCTTTCCATCGCCCTTCTTTTCTGATGAATTACCCCATCGCCACTGATCCTCATGGCGATCAAAATCCATGATGAACATGTCGAGCAACCTGGCCTTCAACACTGCTTCCTGGTTAACGGAATTGTCATTATCATCCTGCAGGTCTTCAAACACATCTGTAGAGCTATAGGTCTTTTTAATTGATGCAGGTTCCCGTTCTTCAAACAGATAAAGCCCGTTTTTAAAATCGGACCTGTATTGTTTGAGTGCAGGATCATCGGGAACATAAACAACCTCAGGATTGGCATGTGGTATTCCTGCTGCTTCAGCCAGTACCGGCACAGATAAGGCAGCATAAGGATAAGAAGCCGATACTCCGTCAACAACCGCTTCCTTAACAAAGGTCTGCCTGAACTCTTCAGGTAATGTTCTGTCCGGAAATTTTTCAATGCTTCTCAATACGTATTGATTTCCTTTCGCATCTTCAAGTCTCAGTGATTTTGATTGAAAGCCTCCGCCTCGTTTCACCGGTGTCAGTCCTCCCTTTTCTTTTTGAATACTGAATGTCCTGGCTTTAAGCGGAGTTGTCCATTCTTCGCGATAATTTGATCCGAGCAACCATTTTTTAAATCCGCCGGCTTTATAATATGGAGCAGGGATCATCTGCATTGAATCGGGAAACAATACCGGCTTATCTTCTTCAATTTTGGCAACGCCCGTTGTGAATCCTTTCAGGGCTTGTACAAAAACAGGCTGGTCGGGAGCTGATGATTTTGAGGAGAAGAATTTTAATATGACGTTTCCGGATTTCAATAATTCCAATACACCAAACCCTGTTCCCTCATCAGCGAAAACGGTTCCCGATCCCCTACGGACCTGGGTGCTTTTTGAGCCGGCGCCACTTACAATATATTGCTGGCCTTTTTGCTCTATCAACTGTAGCGCATGTTCGTGGCCTGCAATACGGATGCAATATGGGTGATCGGACAATACCTGGTCTATCCGGTTTGTATAATCTTTGTACTCAGGGTTCTTAAGGTCCTGGATATTGCCAAGGCCCCCGCGTCCGAATGCATAGATTGAACCCAATACCGGCAACGGAATATAGAGATTATCATTAAGTTCTGTAAGCGGGAACAGGTGTTGCTTCCAGGTAAAATATCCTCCATGCGGGCCATAGGATTTGAATGGATGGTGTGCCGCATAAATGACAAGCTTACTGCGGTTACGATAAAGCATATCTTTTAACTGGATAACTACCTCATCTTCGGTTTTACATTCGCAATCCGAGGTTTCGCCGGGACGGTTTTCTTTTTGCAACCACCACTGGCTGTCAACAACAATCATTACGACCGACTCATTCAAAGGTATCTCTACCGGTCCCGGACAACCGCTTCCGGGAGCGAAGATCATATTTGAAAGCTGTCTGCCCTTAATATGTAACTCCTGGTACCGGAGTTGATCCTTTCCATAAGGACCTCCTTTCATCCAGTCATGATTGCCAGGTATAATTATGCCCTTCGCGCCCTTGCCATTCAGCAAATCAATCTGCAGATCAAGTATTCTTTTACTGGTCTCATAATTTGCGGACCCCGGTTCGGGCAACCCGACCGGGTAAATATTGTCTCCCAGATATATAACTGCCGTGTTGGAATCTTTCAGCGAATAAAGCCGGGCAACAAGTTCCAGTTCCGGATTTCGGTCGTTTTTCAATTGGCCGGCATCACCGATCATTATCAGCCGTTGTACGATTGAATCTTCCTGCGCGGCAAGTGCCTGGCTGAAAATAAGAAGTATGATTATATAATAGAGATTCCTCATTCTGCTCGTTTTGTTGAACATCCCTTTTCGCAGGCAAGCGCTATCGGGGGCATGTGTCCATCGCAAGACGTATTCCCGGCTTCCGCGGCTGACATTTGCTAATTGCCTGGCTTGATTCCGGGTTGATAGGACAACCTGACGATGTTAGCTTTTCCCTGCAAACCTTCGTTGGCAATAAACATATGGCCCTCGGGTGAGAAACAGATCCCTTCCGGCTGAGCAAATACATCAGGATTCATGGAATATACGTTTTCAACCTCACCTTTCAGTGAACAAATCACCAACACTTTACCGACCGATGCAATTACAAATACCTTGTTTAATATAGGGTGAACAGCAGCAGCCGACGGTTTACACTCAGCTGAATAATCTTTCATTAGCTTTTTAACTTCCCGCAATGAAATTATGTAAACGGGTTCGGCAGAGAAGTTCTCAAGGAGAGGATCAAAACTATAAGCCACCAACGCGTCCTGCAGCATTCTCTGTTCTTTCGACAGCAGGACTAGTTTTTCAATGGATTTGTCATAATACAGACTTTCAAACTCGATTTTTGATTTCTTTTTAAACGGCACCTTCCGGGCCGTAGATTGGTCTTTCAGGGAAACGACATTGATATTTCCATTACTTTCAAGGACATAATAAGTAGAATCAACAATAGCTATATCCTCGTAGTCGTTTTTTTCACCAAAGTCCAGGGCATCTGGTTTTCCTTTTCCGAAATCAATGGTGAAAATTTTTCCATCTTCATCATTGATGCCCGATAAAGTCCGGCTATTGATGTAGGTTATACCAGAAATTTCCAGCAGCCGTTTATGTAAAAGAAACACCTCCCTGTTCTTATTGTCGTAACCAGGAATTTCGGGTAAAAAAGACTTGCCATTTTTACCACTACAGGACACCAGGGTAATAACCACAAATACAGGTATCAGCATCCGGAATGGCAGTTTGTAAAAGATGCCGGAATTGCCAACCATAGATTTGTATTTTATTAAATCTAACCGAAATCCGAATTTAATATTGCTTAATTTCAAAGTTCAAAGTTAATAAAGCATGACGGAAGCCGCTCAACAATTATTGGTACAGGTCCGGCAATATGTTGTCAATCTCCTCCATACGAAGTTGAATCCGTCATTTATATTTCACAACCTCGACCATACCAAAGACGTTGTAAAATCCTGCGAACTACTGGCGGACTATTATAAGATCAGTGACGAAGACAGGCTCCCATTACTGGTGGCTGCCTGGTTTCATGATACTGGTTACACCGGAGGTGTTGCCAGGGACCATGAAGTACTGAGTCAGAAAATTGCGGCTGAGTATCTGAAAGACAAGGCTGACGAAGGTTTTATAGCCCGGGTTAACCGTTGCATACTTAGTACCCGCGTCCCCCAGTCGCCTGTGAGTCAGATTGACATGATCTTATGCGATGCCGACCTCTTCCATCTTGGCACCGAAAGCTTTGACGAAAGAAATAAATTGCTGCGCAAGGAGATCAATAAACTTACTGATATAAAGATCAGCAAACAGGAATGGCATAAAAAAAACGTATTGTTCCTTCGCCAGCACCAGTATTTTACAAGCTATGGGAAAGAAAAACTTGAACCCATCAAGCAAAAATTTATAAGGGAGATTGAAGCAAAGATCACAGAGGATGCAGATGAGGTTGTGAAGATAGACCTTAATGGTCCACGCAACTCCGCAACGCCTGCCGCCCTGCCTTCGTTACAGCTAATTGAGGGTCCACAAACTATAGCGGCACCCGAAAAAAGCAGGCAGGACAAAGACAGTATCAAACACGAACTGGAAAGAACCCGCCGCGAAACAGAAAAATTGAAGGCTGAGGCGCAAAAAGCTGATACAGAAAAGATCAAAAAAGATAGCAAGGTTGAAAGAAGCATCGCCACGATGTTCAGGATCATTTCGGATAATCATGTGAGCTTAAGCCAGATGGCCGACAGTAAGGCGAACATCATGATCTCAGTGAATACGATCGTGATGTCGATACTGGTTTCCGTTCTGCTGGGCAAGCTCCAGTTTTATCCTGAATACATACTGCCGACCATCATCCTGCTGGGTGTTTGCCTTTCGGCTGTCATCTTTGCCATTCTTGCTACCCGTCCAAATGTGAGCAGCGGCACATTTACAAAGGATGACATAATGAACAAAAAAGTGAACCTGTTATTTTTCGGCAACTTTTACAATATGGGACTGCAGGATTATGACTGGGCGATGAAGGAGATGATGAGCGACCGCGAATATCTGAACAGCAGTATGATCAAGGATATTTATTTCCTGGGAGTGGTGCTCGCCAGGAAATACAAATACCTGAGAATATCCTATAACATTTTTATGTTCGGGTTGATAGTTGCCATTATTGCCTTTGGCATCGCTTTCGTTGTCACTGAGTCATAGATCAGAATTGCTTCAACAATTCAAATTTATTCCGGCACTCATATTCAATCCGGTCGCTCGTCCTAAAGATGGCTACCTTCCTGGAGAATTTCCTTTAGTTTAAGCACCAGCTCCGTTTTTGTGATCGGTACTCCCATGATCTTGTTGTAACCTTTGGCATCAACAAGGTACTGGTCACGAATGATCTTGATGAGCTGCCCATTATTGATCTCGGGAATCAGCACCTGTTCATAATTTTTCAGGATCTCGCCAAGGTTTTTTGGAAACGGCCGCACGTAACGTAGATGAGCATGCGCCACCTGGTGGCCTTCAGCCTGCAGCTGGGCAACCGCACTTTTAATCGATCCATAAGTTGATCCCCAACCCAGGACAAGCAATTTGCCTTTATCGGGGCCGCTGTCCAACTGCTGGTCAGGTATATACTGGGCAATCCGGTCAACTTTCTCCTGTCTTATTTTAACCATCAACTGATGGTTCTCCGGTTCATAGTTTACATTACCTGTGATATTTTGTTTTTCAAGCCCACCAATCCGGTGTTCAAGTCCGGGCGTACCTGGGATTGCCCATGGTCTCACCAGTTTTTCATCCCTCAGGTAAGGCTGAAACTTTTCTTCGCCGTGACCCAGTTCCGTTTTGAACTTAACATCGATGGGTTTGAGGTCATCACTCTTCGGAAATTTCCAGGGTTCTGCACCATTGGCGATATATCCGTCACTCAGCAGTATTACAGGGGTCATATGTTGTACCGCGATGCGGACAGCTTCATAGGCAACTTCGAAACAGTCGCTTGGCGTTGAAGCTGAGATAACGGGCATCGGGCATTCCCCATTACGACCATAGTAAGCCTGTAGCAGGTCACTCTGCTCCGTTTTTGTTGGAAGCCCAGTGGAAGGACCACCTCTCTGAACGTTTATAATAAGCAACGGAATTTCCAGCATAACAGCAAGACCCATCGCTTCACCTTTAAGTGCCATACCCGGTCCTGAAGTAGTCGTGATACCAAGCGAACCGCCATAGGCGGCGCCAATTGCAGCAGTAATTCCAGCGATCTCATCTTCGGCCTGGAAGGTCCGGACGCCGAAAGCCTTGTGCCGGCTGAGTTCATGCAAAATATCTGAAGCTGGCGTTATCGGATAAGTGCCAAGAAAAATTGGAAGACCACTTTTCTGGGAAGCGGCGATCAATCCGTAAGACAGCGCCTGGTTACCCATAATCGAACGGTAAACACCAGGGTCCATTTTTGCTTTTTCAACCCGGAACCGGCTTGAAAATGTTTCTATCGTGTCACCATAATTATATCCTGCCTGGAGAGATTTTACGTTGCTGTCGAGGATTTCCTGCTTCTTTCCGAATTTCTCTGTGAGGAAAGCAATGGTATTTTCCATGTCGCGGTTATACATCCAGTAGAGATAGCCGAGCACGAACATGTTTTTCGCGCGGTCCTTCTCTTTAGTACCCATGGTAATATCCTTAAGCGCCTCCCGGGTGAGCCTGGTCACATCGATCCTGGTGACCTGGTAATTAGTGAGGCTTTCATCCTCAAGTGGGTTGATCCCCTCCGGATAGTTTGCAAGACGGAGATTTTTTGCATCAAATCCATCCGTGTTAACAATGATCCTGCCTCCTTTTTTGAGCGCTTTGAGATTTGCTTTCAGCGCAGCCGCATTCATTGCAACGAGCACATCATATTCATCACCCGGAGTATAGATCCGGTCACTTGAAAATCGAAGCTGGTATCCGCTCACTCCCGGCAAAGTACCCTGCGGAGCACGGATCTCAGCCGGGAAATCGGGGAAAGTGGCCAGGTCCAGGCCAAGCAACGCAGTATTATTCGTAAACTGGCTGCCGGTGAGCTGCATTCCATCGCCCGAATCGCCCGCAAATTTTATGATAACCTCCTGGAGAACTTCTTCTTTACCTATCATTACTAACTGTATGTGGCGCAAAATTAATATAAGTTAGGGGAACCGCATGAGGACACGCGTCCGCCACAAAGGGGATTTGAAAACTTCTCCGTATTTCGGAAGCCGGATATTTCGTTTTGCCTACTTTTTGATCATCGCGTTGTAGATAACTTCATGAACCTTAGGCCTCACGTTGATTTTTCCGAATTTATTCTGGTCAGGGCTGTTAACGCGGTTTGACAGAAAAATATAGGTTAAATTATGCTTTGGATCGATCCAGAAACAGGTTCCCGTAAATCCTGTATGCCCATATGTTTCGGGAGAGGCAGACAAAGTCGGATATGGCTCTTTCCGGGTGGCATTGTCTTTTTCAGGTTTGTCGAATCCAAATCCCCGCCGACTGATCGCACTCTGGTAAGTCGTAAACAATTTTATGGTTTCCTTTTTGAAGAACCTGTGTCCGTTATAAGTTCCGTTACTCAACATAACCTGCGATAAAACTGCGAGGTCATAAGCATTGCTGAACAAACCGGCATGTCCTGCCACACCCCCAAACATAGCGGCACCCGGATCATGTACATCGCCCTGGATCAACTGTTTTCTGAACAAATTATCATCCTCTGTCGGCGCAATGCGGTTTAGCGAGAACCGGTTGAGGGGCTTGAACCCTGTAGAAGTCATACCAAGCTTATCATAGAACTCCCTTTTCACATATTGGTCGAGTGGCATTCCCGAGATAGCCTCTACTATCTTACCCAGGAAAATGAAATCATTATCGCTATAAACATATTTTCCTTTTCCAACGACTTCGGACTGAAGAATGCGGCGGTAAATGGTATCCATCCAGTCATCACGCATATACATGTTCGCAGCAACCCGCATCATGTGTAATGAATCAGGTTTTGGAACATAGACTGAATACTTAGGCAACCCTTCAGGGGTCAGATCGATGGTTTCACGATAAAAGGGGATAAATGATTTTAATCCCGCCTGGTGAAGCAAGATATCCCTGACAGTAAGATTCTGCTTGTTGCTTCCTTTGACCCAGGGGAGATAATCCCCTAACTTTTTATCAAGCTTTAGTTTGCCTTCATCATACAGCTTCATAACTGAAACAGTGGTGGCCATCACTTTTGTAACTGACGCGAGGTCATATAACGTTTGAGGATAAACCTGCTCAGTACTGTCGTACCCCAGGTGCCCGAAAGCCTTTTCGTAAGCAATCTTGCCATCTTTTGCAACCAGCACAACTGCGCCCGGGATGGCTTGCTGGCGGATCGCATCTTCAACTATGGAATCGATCTCCATCAGTTTTTGTTTGTTCAAACCTACATCTGCCGGCTGCACAGTTCTCAACATCCTGTTTTCGGTAATGCCATAGCCATAATTAAAAGGTCCGCAAACCGTAACCGGCAACTTTCCTTTTGCAAAAAATCTTCCATACAAAAGATCCGCTGCCTTCTGATGGGTGGCGGCATCATCTTCATAACAAACAAGGAGTACAGGTGCATCACATACCTGGCTCACAGCATAAGGATTACCAAATAACATGGTAACAGTCTTGTTTGTCGCCTGCACCCTTTTTACCAGGTAACCGGCCGGCCGGCTGATACCAAAATTATTTGCGGGAAAGCGGTTCAGATTATGAAGACCTATAACAACAACATCATACCTGTTTGATAACAATGAAAGCATGGCTTCAGCCTGGACCGAATCCATCTTATAATCGAAATAAAATGCGTTGGCATTGTAATCTTTCCGAAGTTGTAAAGCAAATTCATTGTCTGCAGTTAACCCTACGCCGAGGTAGGCCACTCTTTTGCCGGTTGATAGCGGGAAAGTGAGAGAATCATCGTTGCGTAATAATGTTATGGCATTTTCAGCAACGAGTTTGCGCATCTTGTCGATGCCCGCATTCAGGTCCTCCGTAAGATGATTGAGATTAACAGGCTTTACATTGCTCACGCCATATAAGTATTTTGCCTTAAGTACCCGCTTAACATGGTAGTCGATCTTGTCCCAGCTAAGCTGATCCTTCCGGATAGCTTCCCTGATCTTTTCTATGGCCATTGGCACATCGCCGGGCAGGCATAACATATCATTCCCGGCAATCAGCGATTGTACAGAGGCATCGCCATCTGGAAAATATTTTGTGACGCCTTTCATTTCAAGTGCATCCGTAAAGGTGAGGCCTTCATAGTTCAGCTCGGACCTCAGCAATTTTGTAACGTTGTTATAGGAGATTGAAGTTGCCCTGTTTGCGGTTGTATCGATTGCCGGAATTGAAAGGTGCGCCACCATTACAGATCCAACCCCTGCACTGAATAATTGCCTGAACGGGTAAAGCTCAAGGGAATCCAGTTCAGCCCGGCTTTTTGTAATAACCGGTAAATCATAATGCGAATCAACTGAAACATCACCATGCCCGGGGAAATGTTTGGCACATGCCATCACTCCCACATCCTGCATACCCTTCATATATTGAAGCGCCCAGTCAGACACCCGATATTTATTCTCTCCGAATGATCTGTCGTTGATAACGGGGTTTGCCGGGTTATTATTAATGTCTACTACCGGCGCATAGTTTACATGGATGCCGATCCGTTTGCATTGTTCGCCAACAAGCTTACCATATTGATAGACCAACTCCGGATCCTGCACCGCACCCAGCATCATCTGGCGGGGAAGTCCCGCTACGCTGTCGAACCTCATACCCACTCCGTTTTCACCATCTATAGCAATAAGTATGGGCGTTTTTGCCATCCGCTGATACTGATTGATAAGAGCTGCTTGTTTTAGCGGACCGCCCTGGAACAAACAAATACCGCCTACATTATATTTCTTAACTGCATCCTCCACTTCTTTTTCGTAAAAAGTTACCCGGCGATTTGCGCCGGAACCACTTACAGAAGACATTCTTACAACCATTAACTGGGCAATCTTTTCATCCTTACCGAGTGATTGAAAAACGCTGTCCACCCATCTGTCGGCCGCTACCTGCGCAAAACTCTGGCTACTGATTACCAGGCCGATCACTAGAAACAATTTATTCATAAGTTACTTTGAGAAATTTTTACAAATTAAGAAGATTAGCGGATTTTAGTTTGACAGATTGATTACTATAGCGTTAAAGCGTGAAATAAACTTTTTTTGTTAGCTGGTTTGTATTTATTGACAATTGCAGGGTTGCGTGACCCGGAAATCAAAGTAAAGGTTTAAATTTGACCCTCGTTTGCGTAAGTAATCATCTTTTCTTCAGAACGTACTGAGAGCCGGTTTCGTGTAAGACAATGACAGATATCATTCAACTTTTATCGGATAACATCGCTAACCAGATTGCTGCAGGAGAAGTTATCCAGCGTCCCGCAAGTGCAGTGAAAGAACTGCTGGAAAATGCCGTTGATGCGGGGGCAACCGAAATCAAACTGATTGTAAATGAAGCGGGCAAATCACTGATACAGGTGATTGACAACGGCCGGGGCATGAGTGAAACAGATGCCCGGATGTGCTTCGAAAGACATGCAACCTCCAAAATCAAAAACATTGATGATCTTTTCAGGATCCGCACCATGGGGTTCCGGGGTGAAGCACTGGCATCAATAGCGGCTGTGGCCCAGGTTGAGCTTAAAACCAAAAGGGAAGAAGATGAAACGGGCACCTATATTGAAATAGAAAACTCGATGGTTGTTGTTCAGGAACCAGTTGCCTGCAATACGGGTACGAGCATAGCCATGAAAAACCTGTTTTTCAATGTTCCTGCCCGCAGAAATTTTCTAAAAACGAATGCTTCTGAAATGCGGCACATCGTTGATGAATTCATCAGGGTTGCGCTTGCCTTCCCTGAATTGCTATTTTCACTCACCGCAAACAACCTGCAGGTTTTTCATCTCGAAAAGGGTTCACTTAAACAGCGTATTGTACAAATACTGGGGCACAACTATAATGCAAAGCTCGTTACGGTTCAGGAACAAACCGACTACATGAACATTTATGGCTTTGTAGGAAAACCTGAAACAGCAAAAAAGACAAGAGGTGATCAGTATTTTTTTGTGAACAACCGGTTCATCCGCAGTCCTTATCTGAGCCATGCAGTGATGAGTGCTTACCAGCAGATGATAAGTCCCGAAAGTTTTCCCCTTTATGTTTTGTTCATTGATCTTGATCCCTCACAGGTCGATATAAATGTTCATCCAACAAAACAGGAAATCAAATTTGAAGATGAAAGGATCATCTATGCATTCATTCAGTCTGCAGTAAAACATTCGCTCGCGCAATATAGCATTACGCCAACGCTTGAGTTCGACCTGGATCCTGGTATCCAGGGCCTCGAAGCCATCACACAGCCCTTCACTGCTGATAAACAGGCACAGGCTGCCAGCTCCGATATCTATAAAAATTTCACACAGAAAAACCAGGCACATTCTATTGATGCAGGAAACAAATCTGAACTGAAACACTGGAACCAACACCAGGCGCCGGAGAAAAAGTTTATTTCACTGATTGACCAGCTAAAATCCGAAGAGAAACAATCATCTGAAACCAGCTCTCTTAATTCGTTGCTGCCAAACCGGACAGAGCTGCGGGTCCTGGAACAGGTGTTGCCTTACCAGCTGATGAATGCTTATATCGTTTGTTGCACAACGCGGGGTTTTATCCTCATCAACCAGCAAACAGCTCATGAACGTATTCTTTATGACAGGTATGCTGCATCCTCAAATGGCAATGCCATTCCATCACAACGAAGTCTCTTTCCGGTAACTATTCAACTCTCTGCCCAGGACAATGTATTGCTCCAGGAGCTGATACCGGATCTCAACGGTCTTGGCTACCTTATAGAACCTTTTGGTAAAGATACTTATGTTATACAGGGAACCCCCGCAGACCTGGAACAGGGAAATGAGAAGGCCGCTATTGAAAATGTAATTGAACAGTTCAAACACTTTTCCAGTGATATCCGGTTTTCCAAAAGGGAGAAGCTTATTCGCACACTTGCATGTCAGCATGCGATCAAACCCGGAAAAACATTAAACCACCAGGAAATGTCCCTATTGATCAGCCAGCTCTTTAATGCAGCACAGCCCAATATCAATGCTTCCGGCCAGCCAACATATATTGAGTTCAAAAAGGATTACCTCGAACAGCTGTTTAAGAGGGGGTAAGTTGTTCTATTTTACCACCAGTGCTTTTGGACCAGGATTCTTTTTCTTCTTATCCTCCCACAGATTGTATCGGAGATAAAATTGAATCGATTTATTTTTATCAACCGTCATTGGCACCATGGGAGCGGCGCGCATACTTACATAATTACTCAGCGCCTGGTTGTAACGCAGGCCAACAGTAAATTTATTCCAGTAATAATTTGCATCGAGCATCAATCTCATTTCACTTCCGGATAGCTTATCGGAGATTGAATCGTTTGCGAACTTTGAATAACTCACGGTGTGCACACTGTCACTGCTGACCATTCCGGTCCTTACTTGTTCATGCATTGCGACACCGCTCAACAGTGATGAAAACTGGAGACCGGTACCCATGTAGAAATGTTTGAAAGGACTATAATGCAAACTGAACGGTACATTGAAATAATACAGCTTTTCCGCAGAAATTGAACTGGTGGTATTATACATACTGTTTGATGTCTTATTCAGGTATAACAACGCCGGCTTGATATATTGCGGGCTCATTATCTGCAACTCAGACTGAACATAAACCTTTCCGTTAAAATGGAATTGTGCATGAGGTGCCGGAATGTAATCACTCGTTGTGTTTGGCCGTGCATTCACATTGTAACTCAACGCCTGCTGGTCGCCAACTGGAAACACAAGAGGTAAAGAAAAGCCTAACGCAAAATTTCTACCTACCGTGGTATAGGGAGGACGAACGTTGGCTGGTCGGCCATACTTTTTATGCTGCCGGTAGTACTTCCGGCTTACCGGGGCATATGATATATAAGATCCATAGTCCTGGTTAATTGAATCGATCGATTCAGCCACAGATTGCAAGGGCAATCGTTCAATGCCTTTCACAACAGCAGCTTCAGGCCCGCTGGTTTCCGATGGGCCTGGAGGCAGTACGGGGATCATAAAAAAAGAAGGATTTCCTGTCGGTGCATACTCACCCGGTAGCGGTCCAGCAAGCTTTTGCGGACCCGCGGGAACATTCTTTTTTGCCAGGGAATTATTCCTTCCTGCTACCTCGTTGCCATCCCGTGTTACCTGGTTATCATCCCGTGTTACCTGGTTATTCTCACGTGTTACCCGGTTATCATCACGTGTTACCTGGTTATTCTCACGTGTTACCTTGTCATCACGCACAGGTTCGGCCCCGGTAAATATGGACACGGTTTTTTCTCCTGTTTTCGGTGTAACTATTAATTCCGCTTCTTCTGATTTCTTATTGTCTGATCTATCTTCCTGCCCGAGTAAAATTTTATCATCCTCAACACCTGGTTTTTCTGAAGTTTTTTGGGTACCTGCTCTGAACTGTTTTGTTTCCTGGCCAATTGACGGCGGCGGTGATGTGTTCTTTGTTGCCGAGAGGGGAGGATATACATTTTGCTTACTGAAATTCATCTTTAGCAACGTCCAGCTCCCTGCGGAAATAAACAGAAGAATGGCACTGAAAAACCACCATCCCCCGCGGCGCCGGGATTTTCCATCCTCGGGCATCTCATCGTCGAGTATCATGCGCATCTCCTGCCAGGACTTCTGCATGTCCGGCACAGGCAGCCTGTTTAGTTTATCGCGTAGCGACTGGTCGTATGGTTGATGATCATTCATTCAATGATGGTTGCTGGTTTTGTAAAAGTTTTTGCAGGAGTTTTCTTGCCTGGCTAAGGTGCCACTTGCTTGTTCCTTCACTGATCTTGAGTAATGATCCTATCTCGCGGTGGGTATATCCATCTATTACATAGAGATTGAATACAGCCTGTGTGGCTGTGGGCAGCTTCTTAATTAACTTTAGTAGCTCCTGGGCAGACATACGATGCAATGCATCTGTTTCAACAGAAGGCTCTGGAATATGGTCAATATCTGTTTTAGTAAAAAACTTCTCACGCTGCCGGATAAAGTCAATAGCGGTGTGCACAATGACCGTTCTTATCCAGGTGTATAATGACCCCTTGCTGTTATTGTATGTTCCTATATTTTTAAACACTTTTAGAAAACCGTTATGCAGCACCTCAATCGCATCTTCCTCGTTTCGCGTATACCGCAGGCACAAAGTGGTCATCGACCCGTAAAAATGCTTATATAGCTTTTCCTGGGCCCGCCGGTCGTTGTTAATACAACCGTTTATCATCTCTATATCGACAGGATTACCTGACAATTACCTGTGTATCCTCTTTGTTTCGTGATGGATTTGGTGACGGGATAAGGTTGCTTCTCAGGATACGGATTTTATTTAACTTAAGTTGGGTAGTAGCAGAATTTTAAAGGGTCAAAGTAGCATCCCGGGACCCGGAAAACTTAATATTTCCGGCGTATCTCCGAAAGAAAAGCTTCTGTTTTCCGACGAATGGCCACAGCATTGCCACGATGATTATTTATCAGAACGGAGAAACATAATAGTTTATTTTTCCGGGTATAGATAAATCCACTTAAAGCTACGACGCCGGATAGCGTTCCCGTCTTGGCATAAATAAAGGAGCTGTCCTTTTTGTAAAAATTTAACAATGTGCCTTCGCCACCCGTAGCAAAAATGCGCTGTAACCGGTCCATACCAAACTCATTTTTCATTTTGGTCAGAATCGACACAAAATCAGCCGGGGTGAAGAGGTTGAACCGGCTCAACCCACTGCCATCTGCCCACCTCGGCCGCTGAGGTAAATCCTTCAATTCGATGTCCAGCAGGGTATCGGTGATTAGATAGTCATTCATTCTCCCAAACCTTTGGTTAGACACCATAAGAAGAATCTGCTCAGCAAAAAAGTTATCGCTGTTATGCATCATTGGCATCAGCAAAGAGTCGACCGGCCTTGACATAATAATATGCCTCTTGCCTGGCTGAGCCACTGGTTCGTCCAGCCTGGTAACTGTCTTTCGGATCGTGTCCGGTAATAACCCGATAGCAGATATCAGTCCGGAGGTGATAAAAGGTACCTGCTGTTCTTTCTTTGCTTCAATACCCTGTGTGATCGTAAACAGGTTGGCATCTTTATCGCGTTCAACCGAGAAGTTTCTTTTGCCCAGATCCGGCGTAAACTTTACCGGCCAACTGACATCAGGAATAGAATAGGTGAACACCTGCTGATCAAGGATGTTTTCCGGTACAGGCACAGAAGTATCCCTTTCCTGAATCCACCGGATGACGTTTCCGTACACCGGCAGCGGGCTTCGCTCGGCCATATAAGAACTGCTGTAATCATCCCACGACCAGCCACTGCCCAGGGCCTTATCATCCCAGTTGACATCAGTTATATAGAGTGGCTTTTTTGCAGCCTGTAAAAATCTGATCACGGGCTGCTCAGGGAAATCCTGGTGCAGGAGGGTGGGATCACCGGTAGGAAATAAATAAAGAGCCGTATCATCCTCGGTATATTCGATGCCCCTTACACTATCGCCCAGGAACTTAAGTGCAGCATAACAGGTGAAGATCTTTGTATTGGACGCCGGTACAAAATATTTGTCCGACTGGTAGTTTAACAGTGACTTTTGGTTAACTGCATCTACGATCAAAACACCGACATGGGCATTGGTAAGATGCTGATCCTTCAATATCTCATTACTCAACTTAAGGGACAGTTGCTTTTGTACTGAACATGAAACCAACGCGAACACGAAAAGCAAACCAGTGAACCCCTTTATTGACTTAAGCATCTGCTAATTTAATGATCCCGTTTGAAAATAATCAGCTTCTTTCCTGTGCCCTTAACCATCTTTCCGGAATTTCATTTGAACTCGCCAGAAGATAATCCTTGTGCGAACAGGGGATGAATGTTTTATCCGGTAATTGCATCCACCAGCGGGCGGTTTTTTTACTTTGCATAAACACAGTCTGAACCTCACCAAATGCCAGGTGGTATTCATTAAACGATCCCTTCTCGTCAAGTGGTGCCTCGCGCAGAGCCCGGCTCCGTCCATCAATGGCATACCAGATCATCTGGCTTACCTGTTTCGCAGTTAATGAATCCCTATCCAGTATATCATCATAGCCATAAATACCAATACTGCTCACCACCGGGCTCATTCCCGCATACCGCATCAATACGCAAGCTTCCTCGCCATTTAAACCGTTTGGGGAAAACCGGTTTGCCGGAGCATAACTGTTAGCAATAGCCGAAATATCAAAACTAAAAAGATTTGAACTCCTGATAACAGGTTCCATTTCTTCAATCGCATCTTTTACATGCCCCACCCGAAAGCAATCAAATCGCAGCTTATCCATCGTTTGCAACATATGCGGATGAACATAATAACTCTGAAAAGCTATATGATTGTATTGCCTGATATAATTGGGTTCACCGGTCAGCATTTCCATGAGGAAGCTGTCTTCCCGTTTGCGGGAGTCGACATCAATATCGATCTGCGCATCAACACAAACAGCCTCTATGATATTTCCACGGTCGGAATAGGCATAATACTGCGCAAGTGTAAGATCATGGGATCCACCAAGAATAATGACGGTTTTGCCTGCATCCATACATTCTCCCACCACGGTTTTCAAAGCCGCATATGTGTCACTCAGCGTTGCGCCATGTTTGATATTCCCAATGTCTGCAATACGGATCTCCGGGTGCCAGTAATACATGCTGTAGAGGTGACTACGGACATTGTCCGGGCCGCTTGCCTGGTATTTCCCGGGCTGTCTTCCACGGTATTCCGGGCAACCAACAATAATGATATCAGTTTCTGCCAGGTCAGGCATCTCATATTCATAAATAACCATACTTCTTCCAAACTGCCCGTCCCGGTAACCTTCATCATCTGAGAGCATGCCGGTATTTACTGCCTCTAAAAAATCCGCGATGTACATTAGATCAGCCATGCTTGCAAGTTACTGGTCATTGACGAATGACCAATAGCGGTGGAGGTAATTTTCAGGCCCGGGCGCGAAATCCAATCTTCTTATATTTGCAGGATGGAGCAACTGTTACAGCAAATTGATGGCTATAAAAAGGAAATTGCAGAACTCAACCTGTCAGACGCCGAAGCACTGGAAACATACCGGATAAAATTTCTCGGAACCAAGGGAATCGTAAAGGCACTCTTCGTTGAAATGAAAAATGTGCCTGGCCCTCAGAAAAAAGAGTTCGGGCTTATTCTTAACGAGTTTAAACAAATTGCTGAAAACAAGTTTGAAACTTCAAAGCAGGCTCTCGGTTCATCGAAGGGCCCGAAAACGCAGGCGGGAGCGGACCTCAGTCTTCCGGGCGATGAGCTTCCCCTGGGATCCCTCCATCCCATCCATCTTTTTTTAAACCATGTGGAGTCGATCTTCCAGAGACTCGGATTTAGTGTTGCCGAAGGTCCCGAGATCGAAGATGACTGGCATAATTTCACCGCGCTTAATCTCCCGGAGCATCACCCTGCCCGTGACATGCAGGATACTTTTTACCTCGAACATGCCAAACCCGGAATGAGCGACTGGTTGCTGCGAACCCATACCAGTAACACGCAGATCAGGGCGATGGAAAAAGGGAATCTGCCCATCCGCATTATTTGCCCGGGCAGAGTTTATCGCAATGAAACCGTTAGTGCCCGGTCCCATTGTTTTTTCCACCAGATTGAAGGCCTGTATATTGACGAAAATGTTTCCTTCGCTGATCTGAAGCAAACGCTTTACTTTTTTGTTCAGGAAATGTATGGAAAGGATATAAAGATCAGGTTCCGTCCCAGCTATTTCCCATTCACCGAACCAAGCGCAGAGATGGATATTGAATGCCAGATCTGTCATGGCAAAGGGTGTTCGGTATGCAAACGCACCGGCTGGCTCGAAATTCTCGGTTGCGGTATGGTACATCCCAAGGTCCTCGAAAATTGCAATATCGATCCTGAAAAATATACCGGCTTTGCTTTTGGAATGGGAATCGAAAGGCCTGCCATGCTAAAATATGGCATCAATGATATCAGGCTTTTCAGCGAAAATGATGTCCGGTTCCTGAGGCAGTTTATCAGCGCTGTTTAGCGTAATTACTCAACAGTTATATTATGATCAACACCGTCTGTGTTTGTGGTGCAGGTACTATGGGCAGCGGTATCGCCCAGCTTATAGCCAGCAAGGAAGTCCCGACCATTGTTTATGATGTTGATCCCGTGATGGTGACAAAAAGCCAGAAAAATATATCGGATCAGCTGGACCGGCTCCAGGCTAAAAACAAGATCACTCCAATCCAGAAAGACAATACGCTTGCTCATCTCCGGTTTACTACTGCTATAAACGACTGTATTGCCGATCTTATCATAGAAGCGATTGTCGAAAAGGAGGAACCAAAGATTGCGTTGTTCAATCAACTGGCAGAGATCAACCACGCGGAAACACTTTTTACAACCAATACATCTTCGTTGTCTGTAACCTCAATAGCGATGGCGGTGCAAAATCCGGAGCGGGTTGCCGGTCTTCATTTTTTTAATCCCGCGCCGGTGATGAAACTTGTTGAGTTGATAACGACTAATGTGACCGCCCCCTCAGTGGTTGAATCATTGACAATGTTTATCACAACAATCGGGAAGACCGGTGTTCTTTGTCGAGACTCGCCTGGCTTTATTGTAAACCGGGTAGCGAGGCCCTTTTATCTTGAGGCACTTCACCTCGTGGAAAAACATAAGGTCCCGATCGCGGATATTGATAAACTGGTAAGATCGACCGGCTTCAAACTGGGACCTTTCGAGTTGATGGATCTTATCGGTAATGACATCAACCATGCAGTGAGCTCATCGGTTTATCATGCTATGAATCGTCCGGCCCGCCTCGAACCATCGGCCTTGCAACAACAAAAGGTGGAAGCAAATGAGCTGGGAATCAAAAGTGGTAAAGGCTTCTATGATTATTCAAACCCGCAGACTGAAAAGAGCTGATTGGTGGATAACCCGATATGAAGTATTTTAGCAACCTTAACTGAGACTTCATCGATAAACCACGTAAAATATTGATCACCGGTGGAACCGGGTTTCTTGGGGCATACATAATAAAGGAACTTGTAGACAAAGGATTCGCAGTCACGGCTATCAGGCGCGGCAGAAAGAAGTGGCCGTTTTTTATCTCGCCAAAAATTTTTGAGCAGGTTGAATGGATCGAAGGGGACATACTCGACGTTGTTGCCCTCGGAGAAGCCATGATTGGAATGGACGCAGTGGTTCATGCTGCCGCCAAAGTATCTTTCGATGCCTCAGATCGGGCAGAAATGTTCCGGACAAATATTGAGGGCACTGCCAATGTGGTTAACCTTGCACTTGAAGCAGGTATCAAAAAAGTGTTATACGTAAGTTCTGTAGCAGCCCTGGGCCGCACCAAAAACGGGGATACTGTCACCGAAGAAAAGAAGTGGGAAGAAAATGTGATGAATACCAATTATGCCTTAAGTAAATATCATGCAGAGATGGAAGTGTGGCGTGGCATGGGTGAAGGGTTAAATGTTACTGTGGTTAACCCAAGTACGATACTTGGTTACGGTGACTGGAACAATTCGAGTTGCGCAATCTTCAAAAATGTATATCACGAGTTTCCCTGGTACACTACCGGCGTCAATGGCTTTGTAGATGTAGAGGATGTGGCCCGGGCTATCGTCTTATTATTAGAAACGGATAGTAGCGGCGAAAGATTTATCCTGAGTGGTGAAAACTGGACCTTCCAGGAATTGCTTAACCATATAGCACGGGGATTCAATAAAAAGATCCCAACAAGGAGAGCCACCCCACTGTTGGGAGAGATTGCATGGAGACTTGAGAAGATAAAATCCCTCTTCACTGGCAGGGCCGCTCTCCTGACAAGAGAATCCGCAAGAATTTCACAAACGAAAACATATTTCAATACCGCCAAGATCATGGCGAGGCTGCCCGGTTTTAAGTTCACTCCTTTACCTCAAAGTATAGAGAAGGCTTGCAAAAACTACCTGGTTTCGCCACAACTCACCCGCTGATAAGATTGGACCTGGCATAAGCATAGTATATGCGAAGTATGCACCCGATATATGGTATACTTTTAGCCTGCTATACAACGTTTAATAACTGAATCAAATAGTATTCATGAAAAAATTGATTTTCCTCGCCTGCTTTATCTGTTTTGCGGGTGTTTTGAAGGCTCAGAATTTTCCCATCCTGGGCAAAGTCGTCGATTCATCATCTGGTCAACCGCTTAGTAAAGCCTCCGTGTTCTGTCAGAACACAACGTTTGGAACCATTACGAATAATGAAGGCCTGTTTTATATGAATCTGCCGAATGGCGGTTATGACCTGGTAATATCTTATACTGGCTATGAAAAGAAATTGTTACGGATCAGCAATAGTCAGCCGCATAAGGATACCTTGTTGTTTGTGTTGGCTCCACAGGATAATTCAATGACCGAAGTTGCCGTGGTAGCAAGCAACGAAGTTCAGGATGGATGGAACAAGTATGGCAAATTCTTCTCCGAAAACTTTATCGGGACAACTCCGAATGCCGACCAGTGTACCATCCAGAATCCGGAAGCACTTCGGTTTTTCTATACCAAAAAGAGAAACCGTTTAAAGGTGACGGCAAAAGAAGACATCCTGGTGGTAAACAATGCTCTTGGCTACCGGATCAGGTATCAGCTTGATTCATTCAGCTATGATTACAATACAAAGATCAGCCAGTATACGGGCTACCCGTTATTTGAAGAGTTGGATACAACCGATGCGGTAAAGCAGTCCTGGGTATCTAACAGGGCGAAAACGTATCTCGGCTCGAGATTGCATTTTATGCGCGCGATGTACGACAGCATAGTTGCCGATGAAGGATTTGCCGTTGAGAAGATGAATGACGATCCAAAAAGTACAAAGGGAGCAGATATCGAAAATCTTTACGACAGCTCATTCTATTTTGCAGATAGTAATGGCGTTGCAGTAAGTTGGGAAGGCCGCTATAGGATTCTTTACAAGAAAGTGCTGCCCGAAAAGAAATTTCTCCAGGAATTTAAGCTTCCTGCCAATACTGCAAGGCAGGTTACACTGCTTGACATCGCTGATGGGTTTGTGATAGAGCAGAACGGATATTTTTACGAGCAGTATGATGTGATCAATTCCGGTTATTGGGCATGGAAGAAACTGGCGGAACTACTTCCCTACAACTACGAATACGAATAGAGCTGCCTATTCCTTCTCCATCACTTTTTTCCATAATTCAGGAATTCGTTTGATCCAGATGAGTTCCTTTTTTTTGAGTCCTGCATCATCTGCAGGTGTACCAAAGTATATCTTACCGGGAGGTATATCCTGCCCGAGCCCGCTTTGAGCCAGTACAACTGCGTTGTCTCCTATAGATAATGTTTTTGAAACGCCGACCTGGCCCCATAGTATCACACCATCACCAAGGGTAGTAGCCCCCGCAATCCCCACCTGGGCAGCAATAAGGCAATTTTTACCGATAACGGTATCATGTCCTATATGAACCATGTTATCAATTTTCGTACCTGCTCCAATCACCGTATCATGACTAACGCCCCGGTCTATGGTGCAGCCTGCTCCTATTTCTGCAGCATCATGAATCACTACACGACCTGCGCTTTCCATTCGTTTGTACCAGATGTTGCGGTCCTTTTTAGTATTGTAATAAAATGCGTCCGACCCAATCACCGTTCCTGCCTGGATCACTACATCATCTCCTATTGCTGAATAATCGAGTATAGTTACGTTTGGATGAATGAAACAGTTTTTTCCGATCGTTACATGATGCCCGACAAACACATTTGGCGCTATATAGCTCGACGGGTCAATAACCGAACTGTCACTAACGGCCTTATCAGCCGGTATAAAAGGCCTGAAATGCCTGACGATCTTTTGATAGGCTTCAAAAGGCTGGTCAACGATGAGTAACGACTTCTCTTCCGGGAAGCCGGTGCTTTTATTGATGATTATAAAGCTTGCAGCGGATTGAATGCATTTATCATAGTATTTGGGATGATCCACGAAAACCAGGTCGCCCTTCTCTACCTTGTGTATCTCGTTTATCCCTGTCGCCTGCCTGTCCTTATCTCCTTCGATCTCTGCACCTATGAGTTCTGCTATCCATTGAATTGATACCGGGGCGGGAAATTTCATTGTTCTTGATTTTGGTTAGATGATGACTCCTGCAAAAGTAAATCAGGGACATTTAAAGGAGGTTCCTATTATTAAACCGGATGTTAAAAAGCGATGTTTGATTATCCGGATGATCAATATTGACTTTTATTCAATGTTTTTGGGTATTTCTACGATGGTCCGACCAATTTTCTAAAAATATTTTTCAAATATTTTTAGATAGCGTCAGGGCATTTTTTATTCCATTTTGCTGATCATGATTTGATAGCAACTCATATCAAACATTAAGGCATTAAAATTACGTGCCGATAAAAATGAGTGGTGACAAGTGTTTCAGAAGATCGATTTTTACTACGTTTGTTTGTGATGTTGTAACCAGTTGCCCGATATCAAAATCAAGGGCTCTTAAAGGGTTCTTTCTATCATCCCTTTTCCACACGTTAAAATAAAATGTGAATAAAATTTGCATTAATTTTTTTTCTGAAAGAAAAAATTCTTTTTAATATTGTGTAGGGAAATTTTGATTCCCACTACTTACTAACCCATCTACATATTAAATCTCCCGATTCATCGGGAGGTTTTTTTTTGAAGCATGCCTATCTACTACTCCATTTATAAACCCTTCCAGGTACTTTCTCAATTCTCAGTCGAGGGATCAAAACAAACACTAAAGGATATTTACCAATTTCCAACTGATGTGTATCCCGTGGGCCGGCTCGATTATGATAGTGAAGGTCTGCTGATCATTACCAACGACAAATCCCTCAATCATAAATTACTTAATCCGGCTTTCGGGCATGAAAGGGAATACTGGGTGCAGGTGGAAGGGCAGATCAATGCTGAAGCGCTGGAACAATTGAGGGCAGGAGTTGACATTTCGATCGAAGGCGGAAGGTATCATACAGCCCCGTGCATGGCAATGGTCTTTACGGTTACACCTCCCGTCGCTGAAAGGAACCCTCCGATCAGGTTCAGAAAGAACATTCCAACTTCGTGGATCAGGCTTATCCTCACAGAAGGTAAAAACAGGCAGGTACGAAAGATGACAGCTGCTATCGGATTTCCCACTTTGAGGCTCATTCGTTATCGCATTGGCCATATAACCATTGACCAACTGGCACCGGGTCAATATAAGGAGTGGGACAGGCAGCAGATATACCAGCTATTGGGAATTAAATGATGCCATTCTTTTAAACAAACCCGTTAATCAGCTTCAATTCTTATCTTGCCAACACAAAAAAATTGGAATATGCTAAAATCCATGACTGGTTTTGGAAGAACTGAAAGATCTGTAGGTGATAAAACTTTCCTTGTCGATATAAAATCATTAAACGGAAAACAATTTGAACTTAACCTGAAAATGCCGGCTTTTTTAAAGCCTTTCGAATTCGAGATCCGCACCTTGCTTTCAAAAAATCTTAACCGTGGTACTGTAGATTGTACCATCAACCTGAAGGAAACCGGCAGTTCGAAACCCGTAAGCATAAACACAGAACTGGCAAAGGCTTATTATCAGCCCATCGCAGACCTTTCCGCTGCACTTAACCTTGATCCATCATCTATACTAAGCACATTGCTCAAACTGCCCGAGGTAATAACACCAACCGGCGAAACCCTGACGGATTCAGAATGGGATGAGTTCAAAAAAGTCGTGGAGTCCGCCATTGAAGATCTAAATCAGCACAGGCTTGAAGAAGGCAAGGCACTTGAAACCGATCTTTTGCTCCGCATCAATAATATACAGCAACAACAGGACGAGATCGTAAAACTCGAACCTAACCGTAAACAAAAGATCAGGGACGGACTCGTAAAGGTGCTGGAAGAAAACGTTGGCAAAGAGAATTACGATCCTAACAGGCTCGAACAGGAGCTGATCTATTATATTGAGAAGATCGACATCAGTGAAGAACAGGTACGCCTGAAGAACCATTGTGATTATTTTAAAACCCTGTTACAGTCTAATGATGAAGGCAAGGGCAAAAAATTAAGCTTCATACTGCAGGAAATCGGGAGAGAAATCAATACCACCGGTGCCAAAGCCTATGACTCGAACATTCAGCAATATGTGATACAGATGAAGGATGAACTTGAAAAAGCGAAAGAACAGGTTCTTAATGCACTTTAGCCATCCGGGGCGTTAGCTCAATTGCATGGCACCGATTAACTGTTTCCAGTATTTTTGTAAAAAACCGGTCACTTGAAATACTTTCTACCCTTCCTAATGTTTGCCCTGGCCCTGGGATCCTGCCAGCAAAGCATCGATGTCTTTGAAAAAAATGTAGTGATACCAGACCGCGCATGGGCGTCGGGTTTCAAACCTGAGATCAGCTTCACGGTCCAGGATACGAGCGCGCGGTATAATATATATGTAGTGGTGCGTCATACCGATGCCTATGAATTCAATAATATCTGGATCAATATCTACACAAAGGTTCCCGGTGATTCAACGGAGCGCAAACAACAACTGGATCTTAAACTTGCCACTGATGAAAAGGGCTGGCTCGGCAGCGGGATGGACGATATCTTTGAACACCGGATATTGATCACGGCACAACCCGAAGCACTGACTAAAGCCGGCACCTATACATTCCGACTCGAAAATATTATGCGCGTTGACCCACTGCCAGAGGTCCTGAACATGGGCATCAGGGTTGAAAAAGCCAAATAAGCAAACCCGCTGATGAAACTTCCATCAAAAAAGAAACTTGCAGTCGCCACCATAGTATACTGGTTCCTGCTGGCATATATCATTGCCATTCTTTTTTTCTGGTTTTTTGTTCTGGAAACTCAGAACAGGCAGATGACCAATTACAAACTCAATGAATTAAAAAAAGACGACCCGCAATACGTTACAAGGGTTGAAAAGATTGCAGCGGAGAAAAGGTTAAAGACAACGCAATACCTCGGGGAAGGGATCACCTTCCTGGCTATGATCCTGGTGGCCGCACTTTTTGTTTACCGGGCGGTAAGACGACAGATCATTCTTCAGCAACAGCAGCAGAATTTTATGATGGCTGTGACCCACGAACTGAAAACACCCATTGCCGTTGCAAAACTCAACCTGGAGACCATGCTGAAACATCAGCTTGACGATACCCGAAAACAAAAGATGCTGCAGATGACCTTGCAGGAAATTGACAGGCTCAATAATCTTTCAAGTAATATACTGGTGTCATCCCAGCTGGAAGGTGGTCGTTACCGGGTTGGAAAGGAAGAACTCGATATTTCAGATCTTGCAAAAAGTTGCGTGGCCGATTTCATTAATCGCTTCCCGGAAAGACATTGGGTCACCGATATAGAACCTGAACTCGATATTAAAGGCGATGCACTGCTCCTTCAGATAATGATGAATAACCTGCTGGAGAATGCCGTAAAGTATTCTCCCAAAGATGGAAAGATCTCCTGCACATTGAAAAAAGATCACCACCGGGCAGTCCTGATGGTGGCCGACGAAGGCAACGGAATACCCGATTCAGAAAAGAAAAAGATCTTCGAAAAGTTCTACCGTATAGGCAATGAAGAAACAAGAACTGCAAAAGGAACAGGCATTGGTCTTTATCTTTGCCGTAAAATCGCCGATGATCACGATGCAGACATCCGTGTGACAGACAATCATCCAACAGGTGCTAATTTCATTATTCGCTTCCCGGTTTAACTTAACCCTATATGGCCTCAAAACTTTCTATTTTACTTGTTGAAGATGAAGAGAACCTTCATGAAGCACTTAAGCTGAATCTTGAGCTTGAAGGCTATGAAGTAACCTCCGCCTACGATGGTACCGATGCTTTGAAAAAAGTGGAAGGCGAATATTTTGATCTTATTATCCTGGACGTTATGCTCCCCGAGGTTGACGGAATCACGGTTACCGAAACAGTAAGGGTCCATAACAATGATGTTCCGATCCTTATCCTTAGTGCGAGAAATAATAGTGCGGACAGGGTCCTTGGCTTAAAAAAAGGTGCCGATGATTATCTGACCAAACCATTTAACCTTGAAGAACTGCTGCTAAGGGTTCAGAAGCTCATCAACAAGAACAAAAAAATGCAGGATAAGGATACGATCGGAGATTCGTATTCATTTGGCGCGAATAAAATTGATTTCAAAGCACAGGAAGCCCAAATCAAAACCGGGGAGAAAATCCAGTTGAGCAAAAAAGAAGCTATGCTGCTGAAATTGCTCATTGAAAATAAAAATGAAGTAGTGCCCCGCGAAAAAATCCTGCAGACTGTCTGGGGTTATAATGTGTACCCAACCACAAGGACCATCGATAACTTCATCCTTAACTTTCGCAAATACTTTGAAGAGGATAGTCGCAACCCCCAGTTTTTTCATTCAGTAAGAGGCGTGGGCTACAAGTACTCAGAATAGATTAACAGAAGACTAATTTCAGACTTTCAGTTTCCCGGACACCTCCACCGCCTTGTCAAGCAACTCCTGCATGTCCGAAGGGCTGTGATCCGGGGTATAAAGCGCCCATTCACATTCGTTTAAAACGGCCATGAAACTTGTGATCAACGGTGCAGGAATTTCCTGTCGCTGAAGCTGAAAGCTGATATTTTGTTTGTTCAGAAATGAAGGCAACACCTCGCAGCGTTCAGCTGCTATTTTCCAAAGCACCCGCTGAATCTCCCGGTAGAAGCCCTTGATATCATCATTAGCAAGCGACTTACGTGCATTCCCGAACATAGCCGAAGCAGAAACATCTTCCTGGATTTTTATTTCTGCAACGGGAACGGGTTTTAATGGCTCAGTCACCGGTTCCTTTGATCCTTTCTTAAGGAACAATACCTGGTAAGTTATCCAACCAACAATAACAAGAGCAACACCGCCAAACCAATACAGGTGAAGCGGTTTGTCCGCAAGGCTTCTACCAACCGTAGTTTCAGCGAAGGGCGTTTTTACAGAAGCAGAAACATGAAAACTGATCGGGGCGGATACCAGTGTTTTATAATCTTCTGCTTCGGGATCAAAATAAGAAAACGAAAGAACCGGGATCGAATACTGGCCGGTATCACGGGCCGTGATTGCATAATCGAACGTTTTTTTACCGCTCAGCGGATAAACGAACTGGTTAAGTTCTTCTTTTACGGATGGTTCTGAAGTATCAATTCCCTGGGGCCATTCCACATCTGGTAAGGTAGCCAGCTGCAGATTACCGCTGCCGGAAAGTTGCCACTGGATGTTGATCAGTTCACCTTGTTTGATTTCGGGAGGGGGCATTATAGTTTGTAGCGTGAATTTCCCGACCGCACCTGTGAAATCATCGGGCTGGCCTTTTTCAGGGAGAGGTTTCACATCAATGGTAACCGGCGCAGTTTTTAAAGTGGTATAGTGTTCAAAATTGGACCTATAGGAAGATGACTGATCAAGCAGTCTTTGCAACTGGCTCTTACCATCGTTTTGTGTCCCGTTCGTTTTCACAAAATGAACGACACTTTCAATCTCTGCAGGATCAAGTTCATACTTACCGGCCTGCAAAGGAAACAGCTGAACCTTTCTTATAAGGTTAGTATAATAAGCATTGCCTTTGATTACTTCAACTTCAGGTTTGTTGTCATAAGAGTCAACCATCTCGACAACACTGAAACCTGGAAAAGAAGGTCTTTTGACCACCTGTGAATTTGAGTTGAGTCGAGAGTACGCTTTATATGCAACTGCCAGTGGCTCGCCTACATAACAGGATGTTTTATTTGTATTAGCGCGAAGAAAAAAATTGTTCCTGATTTTATCTTCGACTTTTTCTCCCGGCCGGATCTCGGATTCATCCTGCACAACAGGTTCATTTTTCGCCTCCCCCGGATCAGGAACAGAAGAAAGGCCGGTCTGACTAACGGTTATAGTTATTGCCTTTGTCTTCAGCTTTTGACCGTTGATGGTAAGCGATGCCGAAGGAATAGTAAACCTGCCCGTTTTCATCGGGGTCAGCACAAGCACTTTTGAATAAGAATCTACCCATTGCAATGTCTTCCCGCCAATTACCTGGGAAGCCTGGTTGGTAAAAGTATCGTTTACTACAAATCCACGGATGGAAGGGATTTTGATATCGGGCACATACCTGGCTCCGTAGACAACAAACTGGACCTGGAACGGCTGTTTAAGCGCCACGTTTTTTTCACTCACTACTGCCACGAACTTCAGCTCATTCTGGGCAGTTACGGTCATCAAACAAAAAAGGAGCCCGGCAATGAGACTTAGCCGGTGAAAACTTCCTGTAAATGTCTTTGAGTCGAATTGCATCATCTGGGGCCCTGCTGATTCAAACAAATATAAAATTAAGCAAGCCAATTCAGCGCTTAAATAAAGTTAAATGGACGAATGGTCATTATTACCCGGCCGAAGCTCACAGATCACCAAGTTGCGGGCGGAGGAGGATTTCTTCCACGCAGGCCCGGGCCGATAGGTGGGCCGCAGAATATATCATATCCGAAATGTCTTTTTCATCCATCAGCCGCTGGGGATCTACCCCCGAACTTTTCCATGAATCCGTATAAGCCGCGCCTGGGAATACAGCTGTCACTTTGATATCAAATTGTTTCAATTCCTCCCTGAGGTTCCTCGAAAATCCGGCTAAGGCATATTTCGAAATGCTGTAAGCGCCGCCATTCGGGTACGCGTTTAATGACGCAATCGAACACATGTTAAAAATATGACCCCGTCGGTTTTTTATCATTGCCGGTAATAATCTGCGGGTAAGGTGATAGGCGCTGTAAAGATTCACCGAAATGAGTTTCTCCAGTACGCCATCTTCTTCGTTACTTATGGTGCCTGGAAAATAAATACCTGCATTATTAACAAGGATATCAATTTCAGTGGTGTTGCTGAGTACCCAGGCACCAAAAGCAATTGCCTGATCCTTTACTCCCAGGTCGCAATCAAAAGTTCTGAAGTCGGAAGCCTTATAATTATGTCTCAGCTCCTCCGCAGTTGTTTCGAGTCGTTGTTTGTCTCTCGCACACAACATGACCAGGTGCGATTTGCCATTTGCAGCAAACTTCTCCGCGATCGACCTTCCAAATCCTTTCGATGCACCAGTTATTACAATGTTCATAGCTGCATTGTTTATTACGAAGGTAGAATCTATTGCAGCCTGGCAAACTTTTTTTACTGAAACGGGTTTGGTAATTTAGCATGAAGCAAATGAAGTATAAACATCTCTTCTTCGATCTTGATCACACCTTATGGGATTTCGATGCGAATGCTCGTTTGACCCTGCATGAGATATATCATGGGCACGGGCTTGCCAGCAAAGGTGTTCATGACTTTGATCTCTTTCACAAGAATTATATCATTCATAATAACCATTTGTGGGAAAAATACCGGAAAGGACTTCTGAAGGTTGACGAACTGCGATGGAAACGGATGTCGCTTACCTTACTTGATTTCAAGATCGGTGACGAATCACTTGCAAAGGCCCTTGGCGATCGGTTTTTGGATCTGCTTCCTTCGCGTACCTTACTCTTCCCGTTTGCCATCGAGATGCTTGAATACCTCACTAACAAAGGCTATGATCTTCACCTGATCACCAATGGGTTTGAAAAAACCCAGCATTGTAAATTGCAGCATTCCGGGCTGGCAGGGTATTTTAAAGAGGTGATTACCTCTGAAGGAAGTAATAGTATCAAACCGAAAAAAGAGATCTTTGAATTTGCTTTTAAATTAACGAACGCAGCCCCCGAAAAAAGCATCATGATTGGTGATAGTATCGATGCAGATATACAGGGTGCGATAAATGCAGGTATAGACCAGGTCTTTGTAAATCACATCAACGAAACTCCGGAAATTACCCCGACCTATACAATATATTCATTGGAAGAATTAGGTCAGATATTTTAGAGAAATGAACCAGCTCAGATCTTTTGGCAAGTGTAATCAAATCTTAACTAAGCATCCTGGTCAAAAGACTTACACCTGAAATCAGTGTTTCTGATAAAAGGAGTTAAACACATACTGTATTCCAGAACAGATATGTGAGACACGAACCGGGTATCTGCCATCAAAAGATTCAGACATGAACTGAGTATAGCGGATCAGAATGTAGCCAGTACAGTAACGCCCCCCTGGACCATATCATCAATATTGACTTTTACCTTAGCACCAACAGGTAGCAGGATATCTACCCGGCTTCCGAATTTAATAAATCCATACTCGGAGCTTTGTTCCACTTTTTGGCCAACAGTAAGATAATTTACTATCCGCCTGGCAACCGCACCGGCAATTTGTTTATAAAGTATCTCGCCATGAGGACCCCTTACAACAGTGGTATGACGCTCGTTTTCCGTGGATGATTTGGGGTTCCAGGCAACCAGGTATTTGCCTTTATGATATTGATTGTATACAACTTCTCCTGAAACAGGATTTCGGTTCTGGTGAACATTCATGGGACTCATGAATATTGACACCTGCAGGCGCTTATCTTTGAAATATTCTTCATCAATCGTTTCTTCGATCACAACAACCTTCCCATCGGCAGGACAAACCACAACCTTATCATCTTTTGTATACGTTCTGCCAGGAACGCGAAAAAAAGAAATGATAAAAAGAAGAAAAATGAATGAGACTATAAAGATTAACCAGCTTAACACGGGATAGTGAAAACTGATATAGTAGAATGAAGCAAGATTGATCAATGCAAAAGCAACGGCAATTATGAAAATCGTTTTATAACCCTCCTTATGTATCCGCATATTGGAATTTAAGTCGCAAATTTAAGGATTTGAAAGGAACAACTGAACATAGATCCAAACAGCCGGAACCGCGAACAGCAATGAATCGAAACGATCGAGGAAGCCACCGTGACCAGGCATGATGCTTCCACTGTCTTTGATATTTGCCATTCTTTTCAGCTTGGATTCGAAAAGGTCTCCCGCAGTGCCAAACACCGCAACAATTGCCGCGATGATGAACCAATGGTAATCCGGAACAGTTGAATCTGCTGGCACACCAATGATAGTTGAATAGTTACTGCTGCCGATAAAACCGATGATCAGCACACATAACATCATACCGCCCAACGTTCCTTCCCAGGTCTTCTTCGGAGAGATTTTAGAGAATGGTGTCTTACCGATGAACGAACCGACAAGGTAAGCCATGGTATCATTGATCCAGACGGCAAGAATGATGGTAAGCGGAATGTATGCACTCCTCGGAGACAATGGCGAGGGCTGATAAAAATCATATAATCCAATCATCATTGCCCAGCTTAATGAAATATAAATGAGCCCGGCAAATGAAAAGCCCACATTTCTTTCCGACACCTGCCGCGAAAAAAGCAATTCTACCAGAGGTAATAAAAAAATAAACATCAGCCCAAGCCACCACCCCATTGAATGAAGTGAAAAGTCACCGATATTAAACATGTCATTGGTGAAATACAACATGATGCACCAACCCGCCAGCATAACGCCGTACCGGTGAAATGCGCTTATTTCCTTGTACCCGGGATAAATCAGGGCAATAATTTTCTGGTATTCAACCCAGCATCCAAAGTGAATGATTGAAAACAGTACAAAAAAAGTCCACTGGTTCCACAGCAAACCCGTCAGCATCACGACAACAAAAACCAGGGCAGTAATTGCCCGTTTCCTGAATGTAGCAAGATTCAGCGCCATATTACGAAAACAGGATTTGGTTAGTCATCAGGCTATATAGTTGTTATGAGGTGTGAGGTCATTGCGGTTATATACTTTCGACCAGGTTACCGTTGAAAGTCGCTGATATAGGCGGAGGATTCCAAAGACGGCGATGGCACTGACCAGTGCGAGGTATAAAGGCACAGCCGGATTTTCACTAATGTATTTCGTTGCGTATGAAGCAACGATGACCTGAACCGCATTGGTGATAAAATGAGCCAGGATACACGTCCATAAACTTCCGCTGAACCAATACAGGGCTCCCAGCACCACTCCAAGGAACATCCTTGGGATGAATCCCTGGAACTGAAAATGGAGTGCCGAAAATAAAGCGGCGGTAACGATTATGCCCAGCCATGGGTTCCTGGTAAGCTGGATGATCACCCTTTGCATCGCGCCCCTGAAAAACATTTCCTCGCAAATCGCCGGCAGAAGAGCAATGACAATCACATTGATCAGGATATCTGCCGGACCGCGGATCTTCAGGAAAGCTTCCATCTGCTTCGCCGCCTGTTTTTCCATTTCTATTATTGAGGCCGGCATGGGAATAAGCTGGTTGATCTCGCCCAGCCAGAAAACCAGCGGAAAAGCGAGTAACATACACCCGATACCCAACACATACATGCTGCTTTTTTCGGCGGCCCTGAAACCAAGGAAATAAAAATACCTCCCGCGAAAGCTAAACCAGGCATACAAAAGCGCGGGTAAAAAAAAGAAAATCAAAGATGATGCGGCCTGAACCCATTTCATTGTGGCGATATTTTCGGGTGCTGTAAGATCGATTTTGCCGCCAAGGATTATCTGGCTCAGGCTTGCCAGAATTAATTGTGGAACGAAATAAACCAATAAGAGCACCCCCAGCTGTGTCTTGGGTGATTTAATTCTTAAATGACCTGTCATGGCTGGTATAAACGAGTATTAATTTGTAAATTTGCAACCTTTCAGAACACGCAAGATAAGGATATCCACTGACTGCGGATGACTGGAAAAGTGATAATTATGATTCAGATTGGCAACATACAATTACCGGAGTTTCCCCTTCTTCTTGCACCCATGGAAGATGTTAGTGATCCCCCTTTTCGTGCAGTTTGCAAGGACAACGGTGCCGATCTCATGTACACTGAATTTATTTCGTCTGAGGGCCTGATCCGGGATGCGATCAAGAGCCGCCAGAAGCTGGATATATTTGATTATGAGCGTCCTGTGGGAATCCAGATCTTCGGAGGCGATGAAGAAAGTTTATCACTTGCAGCGAAAATAGTAGAGGTAACCAACCCCGACCTGCTTGATATCAACTTCGGGTGCCCCGTAAAAAAAGTTGCCCTAAAAGGTGCTGGTGCCGGAGTGCTGAAAGATCTTGACCTGATGGTGCGACTCACATCGGCCGTCGTTAAAGCGACGTCACTGCCGGTAACTGTCAAAACGCGCCTGGGCTGGGACGATTCAACAAGAAACATAGAAGAAGTTGCAGAACGCCTGCAGGATGTTGGTATAAAGGCGCTCGCCATACATGGGCGCACCCGCACCCAGATGTATAAAGGGGATGCAGACTGGACCCTGATCGGAAAAGTGAAAAACAACCCGAGAATCAAAATCCCGATTTTTGGTAATGGTGATATAGATTCTCCCGAAAAAGCCCTCGAATACAAAAACAGGTACGGGGTAGATGGAATAATGATCGGAAGGGCAGCGATAGGTTATCCCTGGATATTTAACGAGATCAAGCATTATTTTCAGACCGGGGAGCATCTTCCACCGCCGACGATTACGGACAGGGTCGCGGTTTGCCGTAAGCACCTGCTGAGATCAGTGGAATGGAAAGGCCCGATAGTGGGTATCAATGAGATGCGTCGCCACTATGCCAATTACTTAAAAGGTTTACCAAATATTAAAGAGTTTCGTGGCCGCCTGGTCACCTTGAAAACGCCCGAAGAAATCAATGAAGTATTGAATGAAATTATCGTTCAGTATGCAGGTTTTCAATTCGAAAAGACGCCCATTGTCCTGGAGAACTACCATGAAAAGTGCCCGGTCTAACTCATCCCGGGACCTGCTTTGGAAGGTATGCGGTGTACGTCATGTCAGAGAACAGTCATAAAAGAATCCGCTCTTCATCATTATAGAGAGCCGCCATGAACAATGCCCTGTTTAACGTCGCCTCGCTCATGCTCCACTGCTTGAATCATACCCTGACCCAGGGGACTAACTGAAGGATCAAAATAATGTGTGAGAATACCGTTTTCGTCTATCAGGTATTTGGAAAAATTCCATGAAGGTGCCTTATCATTCCAGCCATTGAGCGTGCTGTCAGACAGCCACCTGAATACAGGATTCTGGTTCGCTGATTTTATTACAATCGTTTTTGTTGAAAGCGGGAAAGTGATCCCGTAATTGAGTTTACAGAATCGCATGATCTCCTCATCTGATCCTTTTTCCTGTTCACTGAAGTCATTTGCAGGAAAACCAATCACCTGAAGTTTACCGGCATACTTTGTCTGCAGCTCCTGCAGCTCTTCATATTGCCGCGTATAACCACAGTCAGAAGCCGTATTGACCACCAGTATTTTTTTACCGGATAGATCCCTCAGATTTAACTCGCTGCCGGTGTTTAGTCTGACCGGCAGATCATATATTGATTGCACAGGTTTTTTGTAATCTTTATTTACAAACACATCACTGTTTTTACCAAACAATCTCGTTACCCCGGTGATCAACGGGTAAATGGTTTTCATTATTTTTTGTTTACCCGTCATTTCCCTTGAGTTTCTGTTTACGAAAAAAAAATAAACTACACTGATCAGTAATAGCACCGATAAAAGAATCAACCAGCTATTTCGCCTCTTGTTTTTCATCTGACTATACTAAATGCCCGTATCGCAAACGACACGGCCCAGGATCAAAATTACCTAAAGATCTTCTTAAGAAGTTTAATCTTTCCTTTAAATGTCGGGTACCTGATAGCTGGATCAAACCAAAAGGGTGTCTTCATCACTGACTTCGGACGAGTGAAAAGTTCGAAGCTGAATTTCCCATGATAGCTTCCCATACCGCTACCCCTTACTCCGCCGAAAGGCAGATGATAGTTTGCAAAATGATACGCAGTATTATTAACACAACCACCCCCAAATGAAGTATTGTTTATCCAGGCATTTACAACTTCCCGGTCGCGCGTAAAAAGGTAAAATGCAAGCGGATCAGGATTTTTTGTGACAATCGCCATAGCCTCCTTCATGTTCCTGTATGTAATAACCGGTAGTATGGGACCGAATATTTCTTCCTTCATAATTGCCCCTTCTACATCTACTTTATCGAGGATCGTTGGTCCGATATATAATTGGGCGATGTCATGATCGCCTCCATGGATTACCTGGCCATTACCGAGATAACTTAATAGTTTTCTGAATCTGCCTTCACTAATGATTCTTCCATAATCATGGCTTTCAGCAGGGTTGCCCGTATAGAAATCTTTAATGGATCTGATGATAGCTGCGAGTAACTTATCTTTCACAGATTCCTGGACAAGCAGGTAATCAGGTGCAATGCAGGTTTGGCCCGCGTTCAGCCACTTGCCCAAAGTAATTCGCCTGGCTGTTACATCAAGGTCAGCATCCGGTTCAACCACCGCGGGGCTTTTGCCACCAAGTTCAAGCGTTACAGGCACCAGCTTGTCTGCTGCCATTTTATAGATCTGCCGACCTACGAAAGTACTCCCTGTATAAAATATATGATCGAACCGGAACGAATCCAGCATTGGTGGTATTACCTCGTCACCCGGACCTTTGACAACACGGACATAATTTTCAGGAAAAATTCCGGTAAGCATTTGTTCAATAAGATCCGCTGTTGCAGCTGCCATCTCACTGGGTTTTACCACTACACAGTTACCTGCGGCAATCGCGCCCACCATTGGAATCATAATCAGCTGAAATGGATAATTCCAGGGTGCAATGATCAGCACTACACCAAGCGGATCACGATATATTTTACTGGATGAAGGTATGTTGGCAAATGTGGTTTTTGCGGATACGGGCGCGGCCCATTTCCGGAGATGCGATAAGAAATAGTTGATTTCCGCCAGGAGCAAACCCGTCTCAGTTGCATAGGCTTCTTCCTGGCTCTTATGCAGATCCTTCTCCAGCGCAGCGGCAATTAAAGCTTCACTGTTAATTACCAGTTGCTTCAACATCTTCAATTGGCTGATGCGGAAGTCTATTGATTTTGTTGCACCGGAATCAAAATATTCGCGAAGCGGTGTTAATGACTTATCCGGCATCAGCGTTTCTGTTTGTTATTATTAAAAGCGTTCGTCAACATGCAAATTGAGATATATAAACGATAATCTGCGGGTTTCCGATCAATCTCACAGAAAAATCGACACGAGATAAATCATCATGATACTGATGATTCCCATCCAAACCGTAGCAACGGAATAAACTCTTAACATGGTTTTCATATCCAGGCCACTGAATTTTGCAATGACCCAGAAATACGCATCGTTTGCGTGAGAGATCATCATAGAGCCGGCACCCATTGCCAGCACAGTAAGCAGACGGCCATTCTCGGTGTCAAGCTGCAGGGCAGGAAGCAACGGCAATACTACCGATGCCGAAGTAATGATGGCTACCGTTGACGACCCTTGGGCGGTCTTCAACACAAAACTCAGCAGAAAGGGGAAGAGTAATCCAAGACTTCCTAAAGCAACGGCATTTCCGAAATGTTCGCCGATCTTTGTCGCGGCCAGCACTGCGCCGAAAGCCCCGCCCGCACCAATGATCACAAGGATGCCCCCGGCCTTTTCGGCTGCATCTGTGAGCAACTTGCTTAAGGCGCTTCGTTTCCAGTTTTTACCTGCATTCAGTGCCAGCAACACTCCTATTGACAAGGCCAGCACCGGATCACCTAAGATCAGGATCATCTGTTGCCACGGAGTAAAAGTCACATTTCCTTCCACAAAAGAATGCATGGCAATCAACAAAATCGGTACAATTACCGGCAGAAATGCTTTCAAAGGTGATGGCAACTCAGATTGAATTCCGGTCTCAGTTTCATCCGCCGGTCGCAAAAACGGGATCTTTTTGCCTGCGTATCTCGCCCACCAGTGACCAACAATCATAGCAGGTATGGCTACCACAGTTCCTACCAGGATCAACCTACCATAAGGTACTGACAATGTACCGGCAGCTGCCGCCGCGCCGGGATGTGGAGGAATAAGACAATGTACCGAATACAGACCCGTTGCAAGGGAAACACTCATGATCACTATGGAGATCCCCGTCCGCGCTGCTATCGACTTATTGAGACCACTCAATACAATATAGCCGGAATCGCAAAATATGGGCAGTCCAACCACGAAGCCGGTTATACTCATCGCCCATGCAGCGTGTTTATCCCCGACACGTTTGAGAATGTAACCGGCCATAACCCTTGTACTTCCTGTGTTTTCCAGTAACACGCCAAGGGTTGTGCCGATGACTATGATCAGACCCAACGATTTCATGATATTTCCAAAGCCTTCCTTTACCAGCCCAACTACCTGTAAGGCAGGGATCTGAACGCCCAGGCCGACAACAAAACTTGCCAGCACCAGGGCAAAAAAGGCATGCACCTTAAACCGGGTTGTTAACAATATGATCAGGGCTATTCCAGCGAGCAATGCGATTATCACCTGGGGAAGCGATGAGGTCATTCTTTACATTTAGAAGTGAATCAACAAGTTAAGTCAAATTATTATTGGAGGACCAGAACAAGACAAGAATAATATGCTGATTTGAGGCTCATTTCAGAATAATATTCTTAATTCTGTCCAAAATGTGAATTTAATTCTGTTTTTTTCTACATTTGTAAAAACAAATTCATGGACATCACCCTCGATAGTGTCGACCTGCAGATTCTTAACATCATGCAATGCAATGCAAAGATTGCCAATGTTGAGCTCGCCCGTCAACTGGAGATGGCACCTTCAGCTGTTCTTGAACGTGTAAAAAAACTGGAGCAAAAAGAAGTAATCAAAGGTTATCACACCCGTATTGATCCAACGGCGGTGCAACAAAAACTTCTGGCTTTTATATTCATCAAAGCATCGGATGGAATGGGATCTACTGAAACTGCAAAATATATTGCTGAAATACCTGAGGTGCAGGAGGTCCACCACATCGCGGGTGAAGATTGCTTTCTGATCAAGATCCGTACTGCGGATTCCGCAGCGCTAATGAATATTATGCGTACAAGATTAAGCAGCATTCCCAGAATTGTTTCAACAAGAACAACGATAGTGTTGGAAACCGTGAAGGAAGAAAACACCATAATGATATCCAAACCACCATTACCATAAATTTTATCTTATGTCTACTGTTCCGAAAATTCCACCTTCAAAACTCATGGTCATCCTGGCCTTTGGGGTGGTCTACATCGTATGGGGCTCAACCTACTTTTTCATTCGCCTGGCGATAGAGGATTTTCCGCCTTTCATCATGGCTGCTATCCGTTTTATTATCGCCGCAATGATGATGTTTACATGGTGTATATATAAGAAGGAACAATTGTTTAAATGGCAGGAGATAAAGCCGGCGATAGTAAGCGGGGTTTTGATGCTCTTTATAGGGAATGGTGCTGTTGTGTGGTCCGAACAATATCTCGCCAGCTCATTAGCTGCTATCCTTGTTTCTGCCGGCCCGATCTGGTTTGTTATGCTCGATAAACCCAATTGGGGTGTAAACCTTAAAAGCAGGAATATCATAACAGGATTATTGATTGGATTTATAGGTGTGATTGTCCTGTTCAGCAACAATGTTACTGAAGCGCTTTCCGGTACCGGAAGCATGTTGCAGATCATAGCAACAGCATCGCTGGTAATCGGATCTATTTCATGGGCAGGTGGATCGTTGTATTCAAAATATAAAACAAGCGGCCAGTCCAACGCCGTTAATACAGCCTGGCAGATGCTTAGTGCAGGATTGCTTTTCTCGGTATTGAGTTTTTCCAGTGGAGAAACAAAAACCTTTGAAGTTGCAGCTGTTACAACAACAGGATGGCTTTCACTTGCCTACCTGGTAGTATTTGGCTCACTTATCGGCTATAGCTCTTATGTATGGTTGTTAAGCGTCCGTCCCGCAACGCAGGTTAGTACACATTCTTATGTGAACCCGATAGTCGCCGTTTTATTGGGTGTGCTGATCGTTGGAGAATCGTTAACCATATTACAGGTAGCAGGTCTTGTGATCATCCTGCTGAGCGTATTGCTGGTTAACCTGAACAAATACCGGAAGCCTAAACCCGTAACCGTTGAACGGCCCGCTAAGCTCGCCTGCGAGGTTTCATAATCTTGAAAGACAGATATCTGAGAGTAAGTGGCCGATTTCAGCAATCGCCTTCAGGCTTATCGGAATTGCTGAAGGAAACTATTCATTAGATTCGCCTCATATTCGTTGTTATGACTGACGAGCATTTTATGAAGCACGCTTACCGTGAGGCGATCAAAGCTTTTGATTCGGGTGAAGTTCCTGTTGGTGCAGTTATCGTGATGAACGGACAAATCATTGCACGCGGACATAACCAGGTGGAAAAACTCAGCGATCCGACTGCTCACGGAGAGATCATTGCGTTGACTTCAGCGTTCAGCTTCCTGGGCAGTAAATACCTGCCTGAAGCCACGATATACATCACTGTTGAACCATGCCTGATGTGTGCAGGTGCTCTTTACTGGAGCAAGATATCACGGATTGTGTGGGGTGCAGATGACGAAAAAAACGGACATAAAAGAATTACCCAGGAGAACTGGCCATTTCATCCGAAAACAGAAGTTAATAAAGGCATTATGAAAGAGGAGTGCGCACAACTCATGAAAGACTTTTTCAGATCAAAACGGTAGGACCGGTACCAGATCATTGATGAGTGTTGAGTAAGTTTTGGGTTGATGAGTAATAGTTGCACCCACAGGCTACATAACGTTTGAGCACAAACGAAAAGGTCCCGCCTGGTAGCGGGACCTTTTCGTTGAGAGGAGCAACAGTAATCTGATTGCTTCCGTAGGCTATAATTTTTTTATTTTGATATTTTTAAACCAGAGACCACCGCCATGGTCCTGGAGCGCGATATGGCCCGATTTAGCCATGGCCCAATCTGCTTTGTCCTTGAATTTGCTTTTAGCTTTCAGCGCTTCCCACTCCGGTGTCCACAGTTCAAAGTCAGCAACTTTTTCACCATTGAGCCAGTGTTCAACATGGGCATTGTTCACGATGATCTTTGTTGTGTTATATTGCCCCGCAGGTTTCGCAGCAAGTTTTGCAGGTGGATGCATATTGTAATCCGCCCCGCTTTTTTGCCAGTCTTCAAGTTTGTCTTTATAACCGTTATCATCAATCAGTTGATATTCCGGGGCCGATTCATAGGAAGCGTTGTGCGCCTCAGTAGCCCTGTAAACGATGCCACTGTTAGCACCCGGAGCAACTTTCCAATCAATGGATAATTCAAAATTGTCGTACTTCTCAGTAGTGATCAGATCGGCCCTTTTCTTTACACCTTCCAGCTTACAACTTAATTCGCCGTTAGCAACCTGCCATCCATCAGAAGGTTTGTTCTGGTATGTTCGCCAACCTTTGGTAGAGGTACCGTCAAACAACAATTTCCAGCCATCCTTTTTTTCCTGTGGAGACAGTGTATTGTCTTTGCCCGCCAGCCAGCTTGTTGAGCCTGTTGTGATAAACGACATGGTGGTGATTGCAGCTACTGCTATTACCCCCTGGATCATTCTTTTATTCATATAGCATTTGTTTGAGTTCAGAAAGTATTAGCTGAGCAACTTCATATTTTTGGGATCCCATTTAATTGGTTTCTCCTGGTAATAACTATCGTTGCAGAGCAGGGCAGGCGCTGCGGCCCTGTAACCAAATACTGCATCTTCGATTACAGGTTTGCCTCCACGAATAGCGCGGATCCAATTATAATGATGATCATAATGTGCTCCCTTATAACCTTTCTCAACCAGGAACTCCGTAACAGCGGGTGCACTCATTTTTTTCCGGTCATAATCTTTTTCATACTGCCTTTCTGAGAAATACTGTGCATAATTTTCAGGCGGCCAGAATTTGTTTGTTGTAAGTGTTACCTTATCCCATTCAACATCCATTGTTCCTTCATTTCCTACGAGGCGCAATGAACTGTTGCCACCTGACCCGTCAACAAAATTCACCCGGAGCGACAAATTAAATGCGCCGTGTTTTTCAGAGGCCGGATAATCAAACATACCCAGGAGGATATCCGGTACTTCGCGGCCATCTTTCCAATATCTTAACCCACCGGTAGACATGATCTTGGTTGGCCCTGTCGTTCCGACAATGGAATGCAAGCTTGAGAAGAGGTGAACAAACAGATCGCCCGACACGCCGGTACCATAATCTTTGAAACATCTCCATCTGAAAAACCGTTTTGGATCGAAGGGACGATCCGGATACTTATTAAGGAAGCGTTTCCAGTCTACCGTGGTTGTATTACCATCAGCTGGCATATCATATTGCCAGGCACCGCCGGGAGTGTTACGTGCCCAGAATCCTTCTGCATAATTCAGTTTACCTATTGCGCCTGCTTCAAGAAGCTCTTTTGCTTTTTCATTTCCGAGAGAACTCATTCCCTGGCTCCCAACCTGGAACACCACTTTATTTTTTGCCTGTGCGGCCATCACTTCGGGTCCCTCAGTTATATCATGCACCATTGGCTTCTCGCAATAAACTGCTTTACCATTGTTCATGGCGGCTATGGAAATATCTTTGTGCCAGTGATCGGGTGTGGCAACTATCACCGCGTCGATATCCTTCCTTGTTAAAATCTCGCGGTAATCTTTGGTCACAAAAATATCATTGCCATATTTTTTCTTTGCTTCAGTTATTCTCCCGTCATAAAGATCACAGGCAGCAACCAGCTTTACTCCGGGTATACTTGTTGCTGTTTCAGCATCCGCGTTTCCCATACCACCACAACCTATCAATGCTATCTGCACATTATCATTCGCAGTATAACGTTCGCGTTTCATCCATTCTACATGTCTCTGTTCTTCCGTGGCATTGGCAAATGATGGAATAATGGTAGCAGCGGCAACACTTTTGCTAACCTTTTGGATAAAATTCCGGCGTGAGTTGCCGTTATTAGCACTTTTGCTCATGATGGATCCTTAAAAAATTTAATGAAACAATATTTTTCGTCGGGTAATTTAGCTATAAAATCCTTGTCTGACCTCAAAAAATTGGGTTTGAGTTTATGGCTATGTTTTTGATTGTAAATGCTTCATAAGTAGTCGGTTCCGGGTGCAACACAAATCTTTCTGTTTGTGGATCAACTGAACAAGTATAAATTTGTTATATCACAAGTGACCGTATTACAACAGGCATTTTATCATTAATAATTAATATCAGTATTATGGCTTTTACACTTCCCGCGCTTCCTTACGCGCCAGATGCACTTGAACCTCATATAGATAGTCAGACCATGCAGATCCACCATGGTAAACATCACCAGGCTTATGTCGATAATCTGAACAAAGCGGTTGCAGGCACACCCAATGAAAATAAATCTATTGAAGAACTGGTTGCCTCCGCAGGCTCAATCAGCCCGGCAGTTCGTAATAACGGAGGCGGGCATTGGAACCACAGCTTTTTCTGGGAGATTCTTTCACCAGGTGCGGGTGGTGCACCATCAGGAAAAATTGCTGAAGCCATCAACAGCGCTTTCGGTTCATTTGATGCTTTCAAGGAAAAACTGAATGCTGCAGGCACAACCCGTTTTGGATCCGGTTGGGCCTGGTTGATTGTAAAGGATGGCAAACTGGAAGTAACGTCTACTCCAAACCAGGATAATCCCCTGATGGACGTTGCAGAAGTTAAAGGAACACCGGTACTGGGTGTTGATGTCTGGGAACATGCATATTACCTGAAATATCAAAACAGGAGGCCAGAATATCTTGCTGCTTTCTGGAATGTCGTTAACTGGAAAAAAGTTAATGAGCATTTCGAAAAAGCTTCCAAATAAATTTGAATATTTTCATATGTTATTGTGGCCCCCACTCAGTGTGGGGGCTCTTTGTTAAACTTTTATATTTATTACATGAAACAGCTTACAACGTTTGCAACCGCTGCTTTATTTATGTTCCTGGTGGCATGTTCAGGTGAGAGCAAAGAGGTACTTATCATGGGAAGCGGAAAATTAACGCTTGGCGAGAACAGCGTTACCATAGAACCCGGCAGCCGTCACAATGAAGAGAGACTCAAGGTAACTGCAGATAAAATTACTGTGAACGGATTTGAGGGTGTTAAAGAAATTGCGGTACCTGAATCAGGATTGTATGTATTAAATCTGAAAAAAGATACATTGGTCGGAAGTTATCAGCGGGTGGTAGAAGGATCTGGTGAAACAAAGATCACACAGGATGTTTTACGCACAAGGGTTGATAGTCTGAATCAACTTATGGTGGGATCAAATGTGAATGCTGCAAACAGGAATTTCTTCCTTCCGCCTGGACAGGTCGCAAAGGTCAGTACTAACACCCAGGCACAAGTGATAGGACCATACCTGAAAATGCCAACAACTTTTGAAGGTGGCAAAGACCATGAGATCTACAAGTTCTATACTAACAAAGAAGTAAACGAAATTATCCAGAAGATCAGGCCGGTAATGAATCCAACAGATTCAGCGAAATAACCGGAACTACTCGGCCCGGTATCAAGATGTGCAATGGTTTCAGCTAATAGTACAGTCGGAATCAGGGCACAGGATCCTCTCCGTGGCCACCCCAGGGATGGCAGCGCGATATTCTTTTAAGCGCCAGCAAGAAGCCTTTAAACAACCCATATTTCTGAAAGGCCTGTAATGCGTAGTTTGAACAGGTAGGAGTGAACCGGCATTGCGGACCCAGCAACGGGGATATCAGCCACTGATAAATTTTTATCAGTGCAATAAACGGGTAACTGAGGATCTGCATTAGTGATTTCATCCGTAAAATTAGTTTTTCAGCACGACCGGCTAAGCTGACTGATCCGCAAGTTTTTTGAGGGCAAGGGTCATCTTTTCATAAACAAATTCATATGCCGGAAGTTCTTTACCGGTATAGATAATAAAAATCGCCATTGAGAGTGGAGCGCCTTCCTTATTCATCATTTCAAGGAAGGTGCTTTTTTGTTTCCGGTAACTTTCTCTCAATAGTCTTTTGACCCGGTTACGATCCACCGCTTTTTTGAAATTCCTGCTGCTTACGCTAAATCCAGCCTGTAGGATAAACTCCTGGTTCTCCATCTTCGTATACGTGATCCTGATTGGGTGAACAGCAACAGACTTCCCCTCTTTGAACAGCAGTTCAATGATCTTGCGGCTCTTAAGCCTTTCGGTTCTTCCTAGTGTCTCGCTCGATTTGATTGCAGGGAATTTAAATAAAAAAGCCCCACAAATTTTGAGGGGCTGAATATTGTGCGGTTGCGATAGCTTGCGAGATTACTTTAAGCGACTTTCATCGGAGACACTAAGCTTCTTACGACCCTTTGCTCTACGGCTTGCAAGTACTTTACGGCCATTGGCTGTTTGCATACGTTTACGAAAACCGTGAACACTTTTACGGCGGCGCCTGTGTGGCTGGAATGTACGTTTCATTGTTTACTTTTTAATAATTACTAACCCGTTTCTGGAACATTGCCTGTGGAGAAACAGGCATCATTTCAAACTACAGCACGGGCACCATCCCGTATCTGCCGTGAAAGGGACGGCAAAGGTACTAAAATTTGAGTATGTGAACCAACAGGTTTTTAGCTTTTTTTCAGGCTATTGATAACTTATGGAGAATGATCCGTTTGTAATTGGTTTAGTGGCCCCGCTTTGCAACACTTCCCCGATAAAATTAAAAGAGCCCTTCACTTTTTTGTTGGCCGGGTCATGTTCCAATATGGTTAGTTTTCCAGAACTCGCCAGAAATGAAACCGTGGTGCTTTGGTTATAAAGTCCAACATAACCGCCGACAAAATCGAAGTTGTAGGTACCAGGCGTAATATTAGCCGGAAATTGTAATCCAAGCGCTCTTGAACCGTCGGTCTGCGCGCCATTTACCAGGATGTTACCCTGAAATAAAAATCCGCTCACATCTGCTGGTTTGTACACCGCGCCATCAATAGTGGCCTGTAGCGTATTGCCAACCTGTATCGGTCCGCCGGAGCCACCGGTTCCTCCTCCCACGGTAGTAGGGGTAGAACCATACGGAATATTCTCAAATACCCCCTCAAGAACAGTTTTTTCACCATTGTCTAACTGCCGGAACAATTTGAGTTCAAAAGTACCTGAGATCAGTTTCTTGACTGTATCAATTTTCGTTACATAAACTTTACCACCGGCTTTAGCCTGGTCTGCACTCTGATTGGTGGTGTATGCTTCGTGGTTCGTTTCAGTGCTGTCTGTCCATGCTGCCAGGTGGAATGAACGCTGATCCAGCGTATATTCTCCGGTTGAAGTGCCGTCCAGGCTGATAATAAAACTTTTCTTATCGTAACTGATGCCATACACAGCAATCATGTCGTCTGTAATTGTTGCGGCTGCAACCCTGTCTGCCAGCCAGGCTTTCCCATTGATCGACATCTTTAAGCGGGCGGCACTGGTGTTCGTATTCCCGGTACTGCCAAGGGTATCCACGCTCATTTCTTTTCCACAGGCTGCCAGCAAAATCATAGCTGTAAGGGCCATGCACGTTTTCAAAAAGTTTGACATGTTCAGTTTGTTAGGTTAGGGTTGAGTATTATGTTGTTTAAGAATGTGTTACTAAAAAATATGTCGAAAAATCGTCTCGGAATAACATAAACGTAAACGCGCTTAAATAATTGGGAAACACCGGAATTTTAATATGATCCCCGGAAAGATAAGTTTGACTATCCTAGTGCATTGAAAGATGCATTGACCGAAGCGGTTCACCATAAAACTGGGATGCATGCCTGTCAAAATCTTCAGTAGAATCCGTGGTGTAAAACCGCCGGCTACCTGCGCGGCTGATTTTATCTGCCATCCTGGGATGGCGGTCCAGATAATCCGCCAGCTTAGCAGCTACAATTTCTCCCTGCCCCAGTACCATTACTGAAGAAGGAACAAGATCCCTGATTTGTTGCTGGATCAGCGGATAATGGGTGCAGGCCAGGAGGATCGTGTCAATGGCCGGATCCTTACCCATAAGGTTTGAAACATGTCTCCTGATAAAAAAAGCCGCCCCTTCTGATTCGTGTTCATTATTCTCGATAAGGGGAACCCATATTGGGCAGGCCTCCTGTGTGACTTCGATGCCGGGGTAGAACTTATCGATCTCTATCAGGTAAGAACGGGACGTCACCGTACCCGTGGTTGCAAGGATCCCGATATGCCCGCTTTGGGTGTAACTTCCAATGGTTTCAGTGGTGGGCCGGATCACTCCTAAAACCCGTTTTTCTTGTCCCATTGCGGCCAGGTCTTTTTGCTGGATAGTTCTCAGCGCCTTGGCGGACGCGGTGTTACACGCAAGAATTACCAGTGGACAATTTTGACTGAAAAACCATCTAACGCATTCAAGGGTATAATTATATACGGTTTCAAAAGAGCGGGGACCATACGGAGCCCGTGCATTGTCACCAAGATACAAATAGTCGTAAGCCGGCAACTTTTGCACGATCTCTTTCATAACAGTCAGCCCACCATAACCCGAATCAAAAATGCCAATAGGAGCATCCATAGTTGCAAACATAAATTCAAAAATTGAACATTTCACCTTCCCAATTGATACCATCTATGTTCAAACCCTTCCAGGTATCCGAAAATTCACTCACTATAGTAAAGGATTTATTTAAATAAAGGGTTCATCGCTGGTCACACAGTAATACACGGATAACACAAGCATATACGCACTCAAAAAAAGCCGCTCCATTGCGGAGCGGCTTATACTATTGTAACTGGAATTTTTATTAATTCTTTGCTTTAGGATCTTTTGTTGGTGGCGTAGCCGGTCCTGCAGGAGGTTGTTGAGCAGGAGCTGCATTGCTTGAAGCGTTAGGAGGCAGCTTAATGTTCAGTTTCTTTGCTACAAGGCCCAAAACGTTATCAGAAGGAGGTGCAACCAGTACACTTTCTCTTTCGAAGATATAAGTATACCCGTTCTCTTTTGCAACCGCCTGGATAGCATCCATTGCTTTTTTATAAATAGGACCCATCAGGCCTTGTTGTCTTTCCTGTAACTGCTGTTGAATCCTCTGTTCTTCACCAGCAAGGTCCTGGTACAACTTCTGTAATTCTGTACGCTTAACCTCTTTAACAGCAGGCTGGAGGGTAGCAGAATCTTTATAGAATTTATCAACACTTGCCTGCAGATTCGCTTCCTTATCTCTGAGGTTCTGAACAAGTGCTTCCTGTAATTGTCTGACGGTTGTATCAGCTTTTGCAGCTTCCGGCATGACGCTAATAAGTTCCTGGGTGCTGATATACCCGTTTTTTGATTGAGCAGTTACCTGGTTAGCTGCCATCAAAACAATAGCAAACATTCCGGCAGTTAGAAACTTTTTCATTGGTCTTTTTTTTAAGGTCGCAGAGATAAACCGATGCGATGTTGTTTTAGTTTTAAAATTCGAATTAATATATAAGTAGCGAAAAACTACCCGCAGGTTGTATTTAGCAACTCCTCTTTGGATTTATTTAACACCCAGTTCTTTCAACACGTCTTCGCTCCTATCCAATTTTGGGTCGGCAAAGATAACAGTAATTCCTTCACTTTTATCTAAAATAAAATCAAATTGACGGTTGACCGCAATTTTCTGTATCGCGCTATAAACCTTATCCTGTATAGGTTTCACTAATTCCTGGCGCTTTTTGAAGAGATCCCCTTCGAAGCCGAATCGCTTGCGCTGGAGGTCGCGGACTTCCTTCTCACGCACAAACAATTCATCCTCTCTCCGTTTCTTCAGCTCATCGCTCAACATAACCTGCTCAGCGTCAAAGTCCTTGTACATTTTATCAAGCACCACCTGCCTGTCATCAATCTCTTTTTGCCATTGGCCGCTAAACTGTTCCAGCTTTTTTTGCGCTTCTTTATAATCGGGAATTTTTTCTAATATATACTTTGTGTCAACAATTCCATACCGCTGAGCCTGCACGAAACTGAGCGAAAGAATAAGGGCGGTGAAGATGGCTAACTTTTTCATACACTTGTTTTTTACCGTTGATTTTTCTGTTACTTATACTGATCTGCTGTATGATCCGGGCTGAAGATAATGTAAATCCACTTTTTTACATAATGGGTCCCGGTAAGAAATGAAGTTGATGTTATCTAAATTTTCAGTTTCGAAGAAGGTTGAAGTTGATTGATTATTCAGGTTCGAATCCTAACATGAACGTAAAGCGGGTTGCATCTTTGAAACTGTTCCGGGAATTCAATCTGTCGAAACCTACACCGTAGTCAAATCCGAGCAAACCGAACATCGGGAGGAAGAACCTGGCGCCAACGCCTGCACTTCTGCGGAGACGGAAAGGATTGTAAGATTTATAATCATACCATCCGTTTGCAGCCTCAAACCAAACAGTTCCATATATGGTCGAACTTGGATTGGTGGTGAACGGATATCTTAACTCCATAGTATACTTATTGAACATGGTAAAGAACTGGCTCGCGTTCTGCTGATCAGGGTTGATCTTTGGATTCGAAGTTTCATAAACAGGATATCCCCTGTGAGCAATGATGTCGTAACCAAGTATAAAGTTCCCGTTAGCAAGTCCCGCATCTCCAACCTGGAAACGCTCGAACGGTGAAAAGTCTATGTTCTTATTATATCTTCCCATGAAGCCATATTTGGCCGCAATTTTCAACACAAACTGGTTGGTACGTTCTGCTCCAAATGCGCGTCCGATTGGTATATACCACTCCGCATTAAATCTCCATTTATGGAACTCCGGAGACTCAAAGCTGGTCTGAGGTGTAATGTTTTTGTTGAAACTTGAATATGGCGGAGTGAACTGGCCGCTCAACAGGAAGTTTGATCCGCTCGTTGGAAAGATAGGATTCGGACCGGCAGAGTTACGACCGATGGCAATCTTCAAACTCACGTTGTTTGATGTTCCATTTTGAAAGTCTGCCGAAAATATCGGGTAATTATTAAGGTTATACCTGGTATAGGCCAGTGTATATACAAGAGAGAAATAGTCATCCGGCCATTTCAGTTGCTTACCAAGAGAAATGGACGCACCAAAGTTTTTGAGACTATTGCTGTCGCTAAATACATAACGGTTTGTGCCGGGACTGTAACCACCTGTGCGGAACAAGCTTTTATACAAGGCAACGGTAAGAGAGTTCTTCTTTTTGCCACCAAGCCATGGCTCCGTAAACGAAAAGTTATAACTCTGGTAGGCGCGACCATTACTTTGAATACGCAGACTTAACTTCTGACCATCACCTGTTGGTAACGGATCCCAGGCCGACTTCCTGAAAATATTTTTGATACTGAAGTTGTTGAATGAAACACCAAGAGTACCGGTCAGACCGATACCACCACCCCAACCTGCCGACAGTTCCAACTGGTCGGAAGATTTTTCCTCGACAGTATAGTTAATGTCAACGGTTCCATCTTCGGGGTTCGGCACAGGATTGATGCCGATCTTTTCCTGGTTAAAAAATCCAAGTTGGGCTATCTCACGATTTGTACGGATCAACTCCTGCCTGCTGTATTTTTCACCGGGCAAGGTCCTTAGTTCACGTCGGACAACATGCTCTTTTGTTTTTTCATTACCTGATATGGTTATGTTTTTATAAACAGCCTGTGGTCCCTCTACTATCCGGATCTCAAAGTCAATAGTATCATTATACACTGCAGTTTCAACGGGGGAGATCCTTGAGAAGAGATAACCATCATCCTGGTAAAGACTGTTGATGTCTCCACCTTCTGCGGTCATCTCCGTTCCAAGCTTCTTGTTTAAAGTTGCAAGATTATATATATCTCCTTTCTGAATTCCGAGAATGAGGGTAAGGATTGAGTCGCCGTATTTTGTATTTCCCTTCCAGGTAATATTTCCAAAATAGTATTTACGTCCTTCTGCTACTTTCACATCAACAAAAAGATTTCCTTTATTATTGAAATACTGGGTATCCTTATCGATCATTGCATCACGGAAACCAAGGGAGTTATAATAACTCAGCACTTTCTGCTTGTCTTCCTCATATTTTTTCTCATTGAACTTTGCAGATGAGAATAACTTAAATCTGAAATAAGGGTCGAGTACTTCTTTCGTTTTTGAGATGGATAAGGGACCTGCATCAGCTAGATATTCCCGGAAACTTGGCGTTGAGTTCTCACCATAAGGGCTAGCCTGCTGAATGGGATGAAGCGACAAACGTGACATTTCCTTCGTGCCCTTCATTTGCTTTTTCAGTCTTCCTTCGCTGACTGCTTCGTTACCATAAAAATTCACGTCGCCGATTCGGACCTTGTTACCTTTCTGAACTATAAAATTTAATATGATAGAGTTCGGAAGTGCAGGATCGGGAACTTCTTCGATAGTTACCTTAGCACTCTGAAATCCTTTCTCTGTATAAAACTTTTGAATTGCTTCCGTGGCGTTCAACTTTACATTCTCTGTAACCACACGACCGGGGACCAGCCCGGTTTTCGGACGAATCTCATCTATTTCAGATTTCTTCACACTGCCTTTCAGAAAATACTTCGATAATGCGGGACGCTCAAGGACATTAATTTCTATAAACAGATTTTGTCCTTCAAGTTTTGTAAAAAAGATCTGGACATTCGAGAACAGGCGTTGGTTCCAAAGATTATTTATAGCCTTGCTGAAATTATCTCCACCGGGTATGGTCACACGATCCCCAACATTAATTCCGGAAATTGAAGTCAGGAGCTGCTCATCGTACCTTTTGGTACCGGTCACTTTTATACCACCTATAATATATTCTTTCGGTTGTCTTGATTCAGTTATTTCAAGCAGGCGGGGATCAATAGAATTCGGCACCGTATCTGTGACCGGTGTGCGTGCTGAATCCGTAACCGGGGTGCGAACCGAATCTGTAACCTGTGCGCGGACTGCCTTCGATAAGGGCAGGATTGATATGGTGATAAAAAAAATCTGAGTAAACTTCCGCAGCATTCCGGTTATATTTGAGTTGAGCAAATTAAAAGGATTTATTAAAAATGATATGTTAAAGATGGCTCCCGGCGCAGTTTGCAGGAACAATCCTTAAAAAATAACGTTACGGGCGGGAGAACAGAGAGAGTAGTGCTGATCACGTCATGGCGATTTCATTGTTGATCTGGTCGCCGGTTTTACCAAAGCGTCTTTCCCTTTTTTGGTAATCCAGAATTGCTTCATATAAATTTTCTTTCCTGAAATCGGGCCAGCGGACCTGGGTGAAATACAGTTCCGCATAAGCGAGCTGGTAAAGCAGGAAATTGCTGATACGATATTCACCACTGGTCCTGATCATTAATTCCGGATCGGGCAGATGGCTCGTAGTGAGGTATTGTTGCAAAGTATCCTGGGAAATCACCGCCGGATCAAGTTTGCCGGCTTTTACGTCTTCAGCAATATTTTTCACCGCCTGTACCAGTTCCCAGCGACTGCTGTAACTGAGCGCCATGATCAGGTTAAGCCCGGTGTTTTTGCTGGTAATTTCCAGTGATTCTTCCAATTGTTTCCGCGCATATTCAGGTAACATCTTAGTGTCGCCTATCACATGCAGCCGGATATTGTTTTTGTTGAGTGTTTCCGTCTCTTTGCGAATGGTTTCTGCGAGCAGTTCCATCAAACCGATAACCTCATATTCGGGGCGATCCCAGTTCTCCGTGGAGAATGCATATAGTGTAAGGTATTCGATGCCAAGTTCAGCGGCACCTTCGACAATGTCACGTACGCTTTCAACGCCATGAAAATGACCGTACAGGCGGTCCTGTCCTTTTTCCTGCGCCCACCTGCCATTGCCATCCATAATGATAGCAATATGCCGCGGAAGTCGCTCCATATTAATTTGTTCCTTCAGGCTCTGCATACCTCTTTTTTTGAAGTGCACGAAGGTACAAAAATATTAGGTGGGTCAAGGTTTTTTAGTTCGCCGTAGGACAACGATAAGATGTGATGTTAAATGACACAAAAACTTCGGCGATCATATATTGATCCTTTTGCTTGGAGAATCCTCTCTGGCGACCCTCGATACCGATGATCTCACCGGTTTCATATGATCTGTCCTGGAGTAATCTTGCCTGGGATGGCGTACCATCCGGAAGTAATGGAAACCGGTCTGCACCAACATAAGTGGTACTTACATCATCGAGATAATCGGTAGTGGTAAAGCGATGGGTTATTTCAGCTCCAATATTAATCCTGTCATTAATCGCATATTTTACGCCCACTCCCAGTGGAAAAGCAAAAGCCATGGTATTATAAGGCTTGCGGTCGGGATAATCTGCCAGGCCCTGTCCCTCTGTTGCCAGCGAACGCAGATAGATCTTTTGTTTATTCAGGTATGCGTATGGATCGTAACTGAAAACACCTGCGCCAATGGTTACATATGGAGTGAAGCTATGATAAGGATCCCCGGGTAAAAACTTGAAGAAATTGAAATCGCCCTGCACCGCGAGTTCGAATACATTTGAATTAAAGCTCAGGTTCCGGCGGCGCTGGTAATCGTTATCGGTGGTATATACATCAGAATAACCGAGTTGGGTGTAGTGGGCGCTCACCCTCATACCTACATAATTCCCGAATTGTTTGCGGAAAAAAGCGCCTACCGCCAGTTTTGGACGGTTGATACGGGCCTGGGTGTTAAGATCCCCGAAGTAATGGCCCGCTCCAAGCGAAAGACCGATTTCCCCCTGCTGGACTATACTCTCATACTGTGCATCAGCGAAATTTACAGCAATAGACAGGAGAACAACAAAAAACAGCTTCTTCATATATTCAGTATAAAAATTGTTTAGTCTTTGAAACAACGGTTTTCAGGGGAATGTGGGACTAGCAATTTTAAAGGGGTACTGAGAAGGGTCCAATATATTAACTATAATCGACAGCTACAATGGATAACGCAGGATTTCTCTTTTTCTTTCATTTAAAAATTAATTTCTTGTGTCGAGACCCCAGGAAAGCTTGTTTCTCAGGGTTTGCAGGAAATTATTTTCATTAAGTCTCACCAGGCTCATTGTAAAGCTCTCTCTCCTAACCGCTATCTGTATTTGCTTGTCAACGATTTCCCGCCTCGAATCAAGGGCAACTATGAATTGCTCAGTGCGTCCTTCCACTTCGAACGAAATAATATTATCATCAGGCACCACGATCGGTCTTACATTCAGATTATGCGGCGCGACGGGCGTGATCACGAAACTTTCCGAATCAGGGAACACTATCGGTCCGTTACAGCTCAATGAATAACCGGTGGACCCTGTAGGGGTTGAAACAATTAAACCATCTGCCCAATAAGTATTCAGAAATTCACCATTCAGATACGTATGTATCTTGATCATGGGCGAAGTATCGGTTTTATGGATAGCAAACTCGTTCAGGCCATAAGGTACGTTGTCAAACAACGTCTGGTTGGCGTCCAGGTGAACAAGTGAACGTTTATCAATAACAATTGTGCGGTTTACGATTGCCCGTACAGCTTTGTGTAATTCATCGCGGCCGATACTTGCAAGAAAACCAAGCCTGCCGAAGTTGATACCGATGACCGGAATGTTTTTATCTTTTACAAGGATGACTGTATCGAGCAAGGTACCGTCGCCACCAAGGCTGATGAGAAAATCGAATGAGTCGTCGAGCTGGTCAGGACTGTTAAATGTCGAAACGGCGGCAGGAAAATTGAATCCCCTGATCGCTTCAAAAAATGGATAATATATTACTGGTTCTATTCTCTCTTTTGCAAGTTCTTCCAGTAGCTGCAACACCTGTACATGATTATCAAGATCTATAACCCTGCTATAAATTGCTACCTTCATCTGTTCGTAATTATTGTTCTTGTCAACATCAGAAATCACCCTTGATGTGTAAAAATAGGCCGTTTTCTCCCAATTGATTAAAGCTGTAGTCAAATCTGAGAACGAAATCGTAGAAAGTTACAATATCAACCCCGGCACCGGCAGTATAAAGCATCCGGTTGGTTAACGTATTTGTATAGGTGTTTTTGCTGTAATTATAACCTACATCGCCAAATGTCCTGGCATAAATCCGGAATGGAATACGGTCGTGGGACTTTGACTTGAGGTAGGTGGGAATGCTGAAACGGAAAAGTTCCCTTCTTAATGTCTGCCGCGATAACAGGCCGGCGACCCCGTCTATCACATATTTCTCTAGACCGCGAAGATAGAAATCGTTATACCCAAACATCCGCTGGTTCACATAAGGCTGATCGAACGGAAATCTCAGGACTCCCTGGCCGGACCAACCGAAATAGGTTTTTCTGGCGATCTCTTTATTGATATTGAGTTTGCCGGCAACCTGCCACATATTCATTTCTTTCTGTACACCACGCTTAAGGAAGCTGAATTCACCCTGCCAGCCTTTCAACGGAAATGGAATATAATCAACATTAAAATAATTAAGGGAATAGGCTAATTCCGGATAGGTAACACTTGTTTTGCCGTTATTGAAGTATTTGGGATTTAAAACAACGATCCCGGTATCGACCAGTTCATTGGTAAGGCCAAGGCTTATGCCATGGAAGGTTCTAAGTTTCGGGCGATAGGTATATTCAACGCTGCCTTTCCACCGGCGGATACCCCTTGCCAGGGTATCAACAAATTGTTGTTGGTTATCCAGTGTATTATAATTGACTTCCTGGTTTTTAGAATACTGGAATCCGATCTTATAACCGTGCTTAAGTGATTTGTCGGCATAAGGCTGGTCGTATTGAAATTCGATTTGCCGGCTGTAACCGGTAATCAGCCATAGGCGCAGCTTGTCGTTCCGACCGGTGAAGTTATAGTGGGTAAATTTGAAACCATAGTTCACGCGATCCAGGCCGTAACCCTGTTTGGCCCATTCGGAAAGGTTTCTATCGATCGGTTTGAGATGCGGCAAAGGAAATATATACCATCGTTCTTTCACCTGGATCACAATGTCAACGGTATTACCCCGGAACGACTTCAATGCAACTATTGCTTCGTTGAATAACCTGGTATTCATCAACTGCTGGCGGGCGATTTCAAATCCTTTCACCAGGTCGGGAAGATAAACTGAGTCACCGGTCTTGAAAGGCAACTCCCTGGCAACGATATATGGTTTAGTTCTTTTATTACCGGCAATAAAGATTTCTCCAACAACAAACGGAGTTCCCCCTGCTCTTGGAGTAACAACTACACGGGAAAGCTCGACGGAAGGGACCGTATCCGTTCCGGATCGCGTAGTTTGAGATTGTTGGGCATTAAGGATTGCGCAACTCCACAGAAACCAACCAAAAAAGGCGTAATATTTCTTACCCATCCGCATGCCGGCAAACGCGCTCTGTAATTTTTGAATAATATGTATAGATTAAACCCCAGCTACCCAGGGGTCAGAAAAAATATAATATAACGTTTCTCAGTTATGCGTTTGATAAATCTGGCCGGCGGGAAATCAAATATTCAGATAATTCATCAGGTGGTCGTAATTGTCTTTCAGCTCATTCTGATACAATTCTTCCCCAAAATAATATTTTACCTGGTAGTCGTAACGCTGAAATGTTGCAATAATGTCACTGATCTCAAACTTATTGATCTTAAGGGTTACAAAAAAAGCTGCCGCCTGTGCATCCCAGTAAGTGTTAAGTTGTGTGATCTGTGCATCATTTGTTTCGACCAGTTTACTGATTTCTGAGAATGAAAAATTCCGCTGGTCCATCTCCAGAACAATCACTCCACCCGGATCACTGGCTCCTGCTATCTTTCCGAAGTTCTTCAGAAGATCAGTTGCCTGGATCACTCCAATAAACTCATTTTCTTTCTCAACCACCGGCACCACGGTGAGATTATAATCATTAGATGCCTGGATTGCTTCTATAAAATGAGTATTTGCGTGCACCGCGATTCTGGAAAAATGATCAGTTGCTGAGCTCAGAACAGCGTTTTCATCCATATCCAGGAGATCGTTTTCAAAAACAAGGCCAAGGTATTTATCCTGGGAAATCACAGCAAGCTGCGACACATGGAACTCACTCATAAGTTCCAGGGCCTGGAAAACCTTATCCTCCGGATTAAGCGAAGGGATGGTAGATGATATAATTTCTTTGTTTAACACGTACGGGAATTTAGCTTCTTTACGAATCTTGTTTGTGAGCGCCTTTCATATATACGACATAAAGCGCTTCCTGGTCTGGAAGACGGCAAGAATCAGGCGACCGCTGCAGGCTCGCTTAATTTTGTCAGAAATTTGTGTAGGATAGAGTTGAACTCTTCCGGGGTTTCCATCATTGGCGCATGACCGCATTTATCGATCAGATGCAGTTCAGAGTTAGGGATCAGCCGGTGGAATTCGCGTCCTACGAAAGGAGGTGTCACTGCATCATTATTTCCCCAGACCAAAAGAGTGGGTTGTTTGATCTGGCTTATCTCTTCTCCCAGGTTATTCCTGATTGCAGATTTGGCCAGCGCGATGATCTTGATTGCCTGCATCCTGTTGTTTACAATACCATATACTTCGTCAACAAGTTCTTTGCTGGCAACTTTTGGATCGTAGAAAGTAAGTTCTGTTTTTTTGCGGATGAATTCGTAATCTCCGCGTTTTGGGTAAGTATCGCCCATACCGTTCTCAAAAAGACCTGAGCTACCGGTAAGTGTGAGCGATTTTATCCTTTCCGGATGTTTTAAGGCGTGAAGCAGGGCAACGTGGCCGCCTAACGAATTTCCGAGCAGATGAACCTGCCGGTAATCTTTGTGCTCTATAAACTTGTGAACGAATTTTTCGAGACCTCCGACTGACGTATGTAACAGATCGAGCTCAAACAATGGAAGCATAGGCACTACGACCTTGTAGTGTTGCCTGAAGTATTCAATAAGATCCATGAAGTTGCTAAGTGCCCCGAAAAGTCCATGCAACAGGACCAGCGGTTCACCCGTACCTTCTTCTATAAATCTGAACTTTTGTTCTTGTTTAATCTCGTAATTCATCGTCTAAGTCAGTTCAGGTCAACCAATTAACTGCTAAAATACTGGATTTAGCCGAAAAAAACCACCCCTTGCAAAGCAAAGAACATTTTTCTTAAATGTCAAATTTAGTGCAATGGCGGGCGAATCCCTGATTATTTTAGGGTTGAGGACAGGTTCAGGTATCTGCTGTCAGAAGTGTGGAACGCTATTTTAGCTGATCCTGTTGTTTGGCTGAGGGACTTTCTCCGATAACCTGCCAAAAAACTCCTGCAGTTCTGCAAACATATCTTTGAACCAGGGCAACAAAATGCCTATCCCGTCTATGATAAACGGACCAACGGGTTCAATATACTGGTAAGTGAATGAACTGTTTAACGTGTCTTCATCAAAAAACTTCATCTGCACCGCGAAAAATAAGAGCACGCTGAAAGCCAGGATATACATGATGGCATAAAGCAAAATGCCTGCGATCCTGTTTAACCAGCCTAACATAGCCAGCTCCATGGTGGATTGCATCACCGCTGCCAGCAGCCTGACCAGCAGCACCACTCCTATAAAAACCAGGGCAAAGGCCAGGAAAGGCAGCCATCTCGCAGAGACATTTACGGACTCATCAAGATATGCCGCCACCACGGTGGAAAGCTTCAATGCAGCAACCAGGCCCACTATAAAACCGATCATTGAAAACAAGGCAACGATGAATCCCTTCTGAATTCCTTTTACCACTGCCATGATCATAAGCCCCAACAGGATGATGTCGATGAGCATATCCGCTATTTGGCTAATAGTTGTCTGACAATGGCACTCACCGTTTTACCATCAGCTTTCCCTGCGAGTTGCTTTGTAGCCAGTCCCATCACTTTTCCCATATCAGCAGGTGATGTAGCGCCGGAAGTCGTAATGATCCCGCTGATAATGTCTTTGAGTTCATTCTCATCCAGCTGGCGTGGCAGGAACTTTTCGATTACAGCGATCTCTTCCTGCTCCTTGAGCGCGAGATCCCCGCGATTTTGCTGCTGAAAGATCTCAAGAGAATCTTTACGTTGTTTTACCAGCTTCTGCAGCAGTTTGATTTCGGCATCTTCACTGATTTCCCCACCTGCCCCCTCCGAGGTTTTTGCCAGGATGATGGCTGCTTTGATCGCCCTCAGGCTTCTGACGGATTTTTCATCTTTCGCGAGCATGGCAGTCTTCAGCTCGGTCATAATTTGTTGTTCTAAAGCCACGTGAATAAAGTTATGAGTTGTGAATGATGAGTTATGAATCCTTTTGACTCTTTCATAATCCCTTTGATTGCTCTTTCAACTGAATCGCTCTGAATTTTTCGTAGAAATCCTTCGCGAATTTCTTCATGTCGCCAACCAGTTCTTTTTGATGAGTCGCTCTTTCATAGCTGTCTGCCATAGTGATCAGGGTCTGATAATAAAAGTCGGCCATTTCATCCACCATCATTTCCTTGGTCCAGAGATCCACTCTCATAGCTGTACGGTCGTTCCCATCCCAAAACGAAAGTATCATTGCTTTTGCAGGCCTGGCCTTGTCCGCCGTGCTTTCACTTGCCTCCCAGCTGATCTGTTTAGGCACCTTTTTATCATCCAGCGAGACATTAATTGTGATTTTTGATTCCATTATTACCCGTATTAAAAATTAAGTGCTTCTCAGTGAAATGCAAAAATACAGGTAATCGGAGTAACTATCTTTTTTGTTGCACTTTCTCCGGCCGCTGCCATTCAGCCACGCGAAGTATTGAATATCATGGGTTAACCTGTTTAATGAAACCCTTATCCGGCGCCGGATTGCGGAAAATACTGAGGTCTTATTTAAGTATTAACACTTTGCATTCGGTGAGGAGTGTATGTACTTTTATCCCGTTCGTAATCCGCCCAATAACAATTTACTCATATAACCAAACTCAGTTCCTATGAAAAGAAATCTACTCAACACCTTATCCTTAACCGCCATCCTCGGAGGCATAATAAGCCCGCTGGCCTCGGAGGCTCAATGTGAGTGCGAAGCTGGCCAGGCGCCAAATGAGCTGAAATATACTTATGTACTGGATACAACCAATGCGCCTTCATCTGCCATTACTTTTCCAAAATTCAACCCGGCCATGGGAGTCCTGAACTGTGTGAGCTTTTCAGATACCCTGTCCCTGATATCCACTTCGGAAGTTATCAATACCGCATCGGTTCCGGTGACGTATCGATTCCTTCTAAACGTTACCAACGATTTCGCCGGACCTGGAGTTTCTGTAAACGAATCTACCAACCGGAATTACGGCCCAACATTGTTGGCTAAATATGGCGATCCGGGCGACAGAACAGTTTATGGACCGGATACCCTGTTCAAAAACAGTAGTCACACCACCAGTTCGTCATCCGCAGTAAGCTACCTCGGTGGATCGGGCAATGTCAGTTTTACTTATACCGTTAACGGTGGTCTTATTTCCACACAGGGAGGTATCAACTACACCTACCAGATCGTTTCAAGGTATTGGGGAAGGTTCGGCCTTACCTATTACTGGTGTCCAAATGCTGTACTATCTACAAATATTAAAAACTTTACTGCTGTAAAGAGCAATAAAAACGTCGATCTGACGTGGATAGTAAGTAATAATCTAATATCATCTACCTATGAAATCCAAGTCAGCAAAAACGGCCGCGAGTTCTTTGGAACAGGCAATATCCAAACCAGTTCTTCTTCATCGGGCGCTTCGGCAAAATACACCTATCAATATAACACTGATCAGGCTACTGCAGGGCAATTATACTTCCGCGTCAGGCAAACCGATGCCAACGGGAAGGTAAGTTACTCAACAGTCAAATCGCTGAACCTTGACCAAAAGGCAAGAGGTTCGTTCAGTGCATACCCTAACCCGGCAGTTAACAAAGTATCACTCCAGTTCGATTCGAAGCTGGATGGCGACTATAATATTGATATCACCAACCAGGTGGGCCAGGTAGTGATCTCAAAACCCATGAGAGTGAAAAACACAAGCCTGATCGACCTGGAGCTTGGTAAGGTGAGCGCTCCCGGTATGTATTATGTCCGTGTGAGAAATACATCAAACGGCCAGGTGTCCACTAACAGGATTATGATAGCGCGTTAAAACCTGTGATTGACCAATAAACAATTCCGGAAAAAGGGCCTGAGAAGGCCTTTTTTCATTTTGGAGTTACTTCATTACTTTTGTACTATGCTGAACATGGAGAACATGGAATACAATACAACAAGAAATCACCTCATCATGAGAGAATATGGCAGGCATATTCAGAAGATGATTGAATACCTGTTGACTATTGAAGATAAGGAAACCCGCCAGCGGAACGCTTATGCGGTGATTGAACTGATGGGCTTTCTGAATCCCCACCTTAAAAATGTGGAAGACTTCAGGCACAAACTCTGGGATCACCTGTTCCTGGTTTCTGATTTCAAACTGGATGTGGAAAGTCCATATCCCATCCCTACCAGGGAAACGCTGCGGGCAAAGCCAAAGCCACTTCCTTATCCAAAAAGATATCCAAAGTTCTCACACCTCGGTAAAAACCTTGAGCTTGTTATCAATAAAGCGCTGAAGGAAGAAAATCCCGAAAAACGCCAGGGTTTTGCGAATGCGGTTGCCTATTATATGAAGCTAGCCTATAATAACTGGCATAAGGAAACGGTTCATGATGATGCAATCCAGTCTGAATTGTCCAGCTTAACCGGTGGACAGCTGGAATTCACAAATACTCCATATGTAAGAAGTCACCGACCAAATGAGGGACGTGAAAATAACCGCAGTGGCAGTGGCAATTATGGCGATTTCCGCAATAAACGTAATAATAACAATAACAACAATAATCAGAAGTTCCAGCCACGTGGTGGTGGGGCAAGCGGCGGACCGGGACGTAACGACCGCAACGACCGCAATGATCGTAATGCCGGTGGCGGCGGTGCCAAGTTCAAAAAAAGATTTAAATAATAAACAACCCACAGTATTCAGAAGGTTGACAAGGTATGCTTTGTCAACTTTTTTTATTTACCGGCAACAAGGTTCCAGCGGTTGAATTAAACCGCAAACAAATAACCATAACGATATTATATGGATTCATTCGAAGTGATCGGGGGCAAAAAACTGAAAGGTGAAATCATACCGCAGGGTGCGAAAAATGAGGCGTTACAGATAATCAGCGCGGTTTTATTAACGCCGGAAAAGGTAACGATCTCGAACATCCCTGATATTGTAGATGTAAACCTGCTGATAGAACTGCTGGGCGACATGGGCGTGAAGACAACCCGCACCTCAAAGGATACCTGCGAATTCCAGGCGGATAATGTGAACATTGATTTTCTGAACAGTTCAGAATTCAGGCGAAAAAGCGGGCGGTTACGCGGCTCCGTTATGACCGCAGGCCCTATGCTTGCCCGTTATAAGAAGGCTTTCATTCCGAAACCGGGGGGAGATAAGATCGGTCGTCGCAGGCTTGATACCCATATCATCGGCTTTGAAAAGCTGGGTGCAGAATTTAAGTATCACTCTGAAGATGGTTTCTTCCTTCTCGAGGCGCCTAACCTGAAAGGTGTTGATCTGCTGCTGGATGAACCTTCAGTAACAGGTACGGCCAACATAGTGATGGCAGCATCCATGGCCCGGGGCACAACAACTATCTATAATGCCGCCTGCGAGCCATATATCCAGCAACTTTGCAGGATGCTTAACCGGATGGGTGCAAAGATCAGTGGGATCGGCAGTAATCTGCTCACAATAACCGGCGTCGATTATCTCGGTGGCACAGATCACCGCATGCTTCCGGATATGATCGAGATCGGTTCATTCATCGGCCTTGCAGCAATGACACAGAGCAGCATCACCATCAAGGATGTGAGCCTTCCGAACCTCGGTATCATACCCGAAAAATTCAGACAGCTGGGTATCCAGATGGAATTCAGGGGAGATGATATTTATATTCCGGAACAGGATGTTTACGAGATACAGGGCTTTCTTGACGGATCAGTATTGACCATGTATGATCACCCGTGGCCGGGTTTAACGCCCGATCTGCTAAGTATCATTCTTGTAATAGCAACGCAGGCGAGAGGATCGGTACTCATACATCAAAAGATGTTTGAGAGCCGGTTATTTTTTGTTGACAAACTTATTGATATGGGAGCGAAGATCATTCTTTGCGATCCTCACAGGGCAGCGGTAATCGGCATTGCACGCGAACACAAATTAAGGGGCATTACAATGAGTAGCCCCGATATACGGGCAGGCGTTTCCTTGTTAATTGCAGCATTAAGCGCAGAAGGAAAATCCGTGATTCAGAACATTGAACAAATTGATCGCGGATACCAGGACATTGATGGAAGGCTCAGAAAACTTGGTGCAGAAATAAAAAGAGTGAACAATAGTTGAAACCGATAATTCACAACTTCTTAATATGGCAGAGGATTTAAAAATTACTACGGGCACTAAAGAAGAACAATACGAATCGATAGTCAGCCAGATCAGGGGATTAATGGAAGGCGAGGCAGATCTGATCGCTAACCTGGCGAATATTTCCGCTGCTCTGAGGGAACAATTCAATTGGTGGTGGGTAGGATTCTATCTGGTAAAAGGCGAAGAGCTTGTGCTGGGGCCGTTCCAGGGACCGGTGGCGTGCACACGTATCAGCAAGGGCCGCGGTGTTTGCGGAAGTAGCTGGGCCAAAGCCGAAACCCTTATCATACCTGACGTTGAAGCCTTTCCCGGGCATATTGCATGCAGCAGTTTCTCCAGGTCCGAGATAGTATTGCCCTTGATATTTAATGGAGAAGTTAAAGGCGTACTGGATGTAGACAGTGAGCATTATGCGCATTTTGATACAACTGATCAGGTTTACCTGGAAAAGATATTGCAACTGATACCAGAGGTTTCTTTGCAGCAACTTTAAACTTAACGACTTCCGGTTCCTGACGAAACAATTATCTTACGGCTTTTATAAACTGTACCACCAGGATGCCCGTCAAAAATAAAATTATAGTTATCACTGCTCCTTCGGGCGCCGGGAAAACGTCAATCACCAAACATTTACTGAAAACTTTTCCGCAGCTTGCTTTTTCCGTCTCCGCCGCCACCCGCGAAGCGAGGAGTAATGAGGTGAATGGAAAAGATTATTATTTTATAAAAGTTGAAGACTTCCAGCAGAAAATAGAGAACAACAAGTTTGTAGAATGGGAAATGGTGTACCAGGGCAAATATTATGGAACACTCCGGTCCGAACTCGAGCGCATCTGGAACAATCAACAGGTACCGGTACTCGATATCGATGTGAAGGGTGCCATTCATGTTCAGCAACAGTTCAGGGAAAATACACTTTCAATATTCATTGAACCTCCTTCAATAGATGAGCTGAGGCGCCGCCTTGAATCAAGGGGAACGGAATCTGAAAAGAGTTTACAGGACAGGGTGAATAAGGCGTCCTATGAAATTTCATTCAAACAACATTTCGATTGTGTTATTATGAACGATAACCTCGAACATGCCTGTGTAAAGGCTGAAGAGGAGATCAGGAAATTCCTCTCGTTATAATGCTTTCCTAGTATCAGCCTCGTTTTCCTGCCGATTGTATTTGTAATACCCTTCATATTTTATACATTCGTGTACGTATTATGAGTGTAGTAGTTATCATCGCTATTGTTATCGCCCTTTTTTTCATTGCTTTTTTTTCCGGGATCGAGGTTGCTTTCGGTTCGGCCAACCGGTTAAGCATAGAATTGAAAAAGAAGCAGGGCTTTAGCAGTGGAATACTCCTCTCGGCCCTGTTCGACAATCCCTCAAGATTTTTAGGAACAATAATCGTTGGCTTCAATGTGTTCCTGGTTCTTTTCACTTTATTGGTCAGCGCGCTGTGGACACCACTGCTCAGCAGGCTGCACATGGATACCCAGTGGATCGTCACCATCCGGCTGGCCGGTGAGATCCTGCTTTCGGGTCTTATTGTGATTCTTTTAGGGGAATTCATTCCCAAGGCCGTTTTTAAGGCGAAAAGTGATAACCTCCTGAATTTTTCTGCGCGAACCGGGCTGCTGGGTCTGATGGACTCTTTGTTCTACCAGTTAAGCCTGATGTTTGTAAGTATTTCCAGCTGGATACTAAACATCATCTTCGACGTCCGAATCGACAAGAAAAAGCAACCTTTCTCACGCACGGATCTGGAACATTTTTTCCAGCAAAACAAGGAATTCAACGATGATAGCCAGGATCTGAACACAGAACTTTTTGAGAATGCCCTATTATTACCAAAAATCAAGATCAGGGAATGCCTTGTGCCGCGCAAGGAAATCGAATCTATCGATCTGAAATCAACCGTTGAGGAGCTCCGGCAAAAATTCGTTGCGACAAAACTCAGTAAAATGGTCATTTTTGACGGTGGCATTGATTATATTATCGGTTATGTACACCAGCTTGACCTGTTTAAACACCCTGAATCCATAAAAGATATTCTTTTACCGATTCCGGCAGTGCCTGAAAGCATGAGCGCAACTGACCTGATGAACAAGTTCACGAGAGAAAGGAAAAGTATCGCCTGGGTAGTAGATGAGTTTGGAGGCACAGCAGGAATCGTTACCATGGAAGATCTCCTCGAGGAAATCTTCGGCGAGATCAAGGATGAATATGACGTGGAGGAGTTCGAAGAGAAAAAGATCTCCGACGCCGAATACATTTTGTCGGGCAGGCTTGAGCTTGATTACCTGCAGGAAAAATATGGCTTCGAATTTGAAAATGACGACTCAGAAACCCTGTCCGGTTATATTATTCAACAACACGAAACGATTCCCCGCCTTAAGGAGCGGATAATTATAGATGATTATGAATTTGAAATTCTTAATGTGAGCGATACCCGGATCGAAATGGTAAAAATAAAATTATTAAAATAAACCCAACCGGGTCCTTATGCCATTGGCTTTCATCCGCTTTACAATCCCTTTTGATCGATTCATTATTCATTTGGCAGGTTCACCAGCATGGCGAACCGTTTGTGTCTGAGCGTGAAACGGCTCCCGGGGAGGTTCCCCCGGTCTGAATCTCCTTACACTGACGTTTCGTACATTGATAGCCTTAATACCTTAAATTTGCCCCGCTTTAGGCAGCTTTGAATTCTAAAACCACATATGCCATTACCATTTTTTAGTAAACGAGGAGTGAAAACGGAGATGACCTTTGTAGATCATCTGGAGGAGCTACGCTGGCATATAACCCGTTCGCTGATTGCCGTAATTATCGGTGGGATTATCGTTTTCATTAATATAGATTGGGTCTTTGATAATATTATTACCGGCCCCCTGCAACCGGACTTTCTGAGCTATACCGCCCTTTGTGACTTCGGCCGCTGGCTGAAACTTGGGAACAGCTTGTGTTTGCCCCCGCCTAAAAGTGAGCTGCAAACCACTGCTTTCGGGTCCGAGTTCATGAGTAGCATCACCATTTCCTTTATGTCGGGCTTTATTATGGCCTTCCCTTATATTTTCTGGGAGATCTGGCGGTTTATTAAGCCTGCCCTTAGTCCACGCGAATTAAAAAGCACGCGGGGAGCAATCGTGTGGGTTTCTTTTTTCTTTTTTGCTGGTACTGCTTTCGGATATTACCTCCTGGCACCATTTACTTTCAGCTTCCTGTCCAATTACACAATTGGCACCAGCGCGGTATTGGTTGCACGCCCAACCCTTGCTGATTATCTCGAAAACCTGGTAGATATCATAATCGGGGCGGCCCTGGCGTTCCAGTTGCCTATCATATCATCGGTGCTGACCAAAATTGGAATTATCACGCCTGCGTTTTTAAAAACCTATAGGAAATATGCATATGTAGGTATCCTGATCATCTCAGCAATCATTACTCCCTCGCCTGACTGGATGAGCCAGATGATCGTTTTTGTTCCGCTGGCTATTTTATATGAGTTCAGCGTAATGATCTCAAAACGTATTTACAAGACCCAGCAGAAGAAAATGAAGGAGTGGGAATAACAGCCACCTCCTGGTGAAGTCTGGTAAAACCAAAAAAAAGCGGCTACGATGGTAGCCGCTAACATAAATTTCAAAATAATTATCTTTTTACCAGCCCAGGATATAGGCAAAGATGAGCGGTGCTACTATTGTTGCATCGGACTCAACGATAAACTTCGGCGTTTTGATATCCAGTTTACCCCAGGTGATTTTTTCGTTCGGGACCGCCCCCGAATATGAACCATAGGAAGTTGTAGAATCAGAAATCTGGCAGAAATAACTCCAGAAAGGCACATCGTGCCATTCCAGGTCCTGGTACATCATGGGAACCACACAGATCGGAAAATCACCCGCAATACCTCCACCGATCTGGAAAAAGCCAATCCCTTTCCCGGACGAGTTCGCGCGGTACCAATCACTCAGCCAGACCATGTATTCGATACCTGACTTCATCGTGCTTGCTTTCAGCTCCTGCTTGATCACATAGGAAGCAAAAATATTCCCCATGGTGCTGTCCTCCCATCCGGGAACCACCATCGGAATATTCTTTTCAGCGGCAGCGATCATCCAGCTGTCCTTAGTGTCTATCTCGTATCCGTCCTTCATCACCTCACTGAGCAATAGCTTATACATGTACTCGTGGGGAAAATAACGCTCCCCGCTTGCATCGGCATCTTTCCAGATTTTCACAATATGCTGCTGAATCTTTCTGAAGGCCTCTTCCTCGGGTATGCAGGTATCTGTTACCCGGTTCAGCCCCTGCTCAAGCAATTCCCACTCCTGCTCCGGTGTAAGATCGCGGTAATTAGGTATTCTTTTATAATGTGAATGGGCAACAAGATTCATTACATCTTCTTCAAGGTTAGCCCCGGTACAGCTGATAATAGCGATTTTATCCTGCCTGATCATTTCAGCGAGAGATACACCCAGTTCTGCAGTGCTCATCGCTCCTGCAAGTGTCACCATCATTTTTCCGCCTTCCAAAAGGTGAGTTTCATATCCTTTTGCTGCATCAACAAGTGCGGCGGCATTAAAGTGTCGATAATGATGTTGTATAAATTGTGATACAGGTCCTTTATTCATGTTTTGCTTTTTACTTTATTTAAATGGCGGCAAAGTTAGTGTAAATGCAAAATATGGACCCTGATTACAGAATTCAGGTTGGGGTATTGCTATAAAAAGTAAAAAGCCCCTGGAAAGGGGCTTTGTCCAACTAAACTAACTGAGAAAAATTATTATAGGGTAGATTTCCTTTCTTTCTTGAATGTGCTCCATCCCTGTGCTCCATTGGATTTAAGTACGAGTGTGTAATCTGCACTTTCCAGTGTAACATAATAAGATGTTTCATCGCCTGCAGAAACTTCGAACAGGTCAGAGATCCATGAATCTTTCAGGTTCTTTTTCATTGAAGTCTGAAGATGGATCGGCAACTGGGCAGCTATCACGTTCCGGGTAACAGCAAGCAATTCGCCGGCTTCAGAATAATATGCAAACATAACCTGGTCATTCAGCTTGAATGTAGCTTTTGCAAAATCTTTAGTGTTTTCCCATTTAACTTCTACAGCCTGGGCAAATTCACTTTTAAAAGAGTTTACTGCTTTTTGACTTACGCCTATTTCGTTATTAGCAAAGGTACTCGTGAAGGCAACGGTTAATAATAAGGATAAGGCTAGAATTCTTGTTTTCATTTTTTTGTGTTTTATACTGGGGTTTTTTTTGAATGTTGTTTACTGACTGAATTGTGTAATTGATTGTGTGGTTTGTTGTTTTTGTGTGTTGGATTGTTGACTTGTTGGTATTGTTTGTTTGTTGTTATTATGTCTTTGATTGTTGTTACTTTTTATTCCTGTTTTCCTGTTATTGCTTGTATAGAAATAAGACGCGTCTATTTAATTAATGTTACAGCCAGATGAAAAAAAGTTTTTTAAAAGATTGGAAGGCACATTTTCACCGGCTACCTGGAGAGTTGTAACCGTACTTTTCACTTGCCCGACCATAAACGCTATTACTGAAACTTTATTACATGCTGTCTGCACCTGTAACTCGTTTATGGTAAATAGCTGTTTCATTTTTTGTTTATCGCCCGGTTAACTTCCGATTGATGACACAAAGATATATCGCAGTAATTCAGTTGTCAAGTGAATAGTGATTAATGGCGGCCATTGTTAAAGCAATTAAAAAATCAGCTGCTGCAAAATTTATTGTGCACCTCTTAGAAAACTTTTGTAACTCAGTGTGGGCAAGGATTTCAGACGAAATTTGTATTGTGGTAATTCTTCTATGTTAATCAACGTTAAACTACGAAATGAATTTGGCACGATACTACATTGAAAATACAAACCATTCATTTATAATCTTATAATAACACGGATGAGTGATCGAAAATGGGAATTGTGTACGCTAGCGGACAGTTACCGTTCATCACGAAAAAAAATCAATCTTTTTTTGTCCGGCTTACAAAGCTTATCAAACTGTTAGGGATTTGGAATATGCAAGGGACAGGTAATATTATTTTTACGTCCACCGGATAACCTTAAATTGTATATTATGAATTATCTGGCTCACGCTTTCCTTTCTTTCAACCGCCCGGGAATACTGGTTGGAAATATGATCAGTGACTTCGTGAAAGGAAAAAAGAAATATGAATATCCTGATGATATTCTGGCTGGCATAAATCTTCATCGTGCGATTGATGATTTCACCGATCTGCATCCGGTCACGAAATCTGCTAGGCAAATTTTCCAACCGGATTATGGGTTATACAGTGGTGCATTCATGGATATAGCATATGATTACTTCATAGCGAACGATAAGGCACTTTTCGAACCGCGTTCACTCGAAACATTCAGCCAGGAAGTTTATGAGATACTTGAATCGTATTCGTCCGTCTTTCCGCCAAAATTCAAACAGGTGTTCCCTTCGATGAAAAAATATAACTGGCTCCTGAATTACCAATACACTACAGGTATAGAGAGAAGTTTTGAAGGGCTCGTTTACCGGGCAACATTTATTTCTGACAGCTCCCCCGCTTTCACCCAGTTCCTGCTGAATAAAGAAAAACTGGAAACCGCCTATAAACTGTTTTTTCCGGAACTCATACATTTTACAAAGGACCGGATTGAAAATAACCCCATGTGAAGGAATCCTTAAAATTGCCGCCGGCAACATTAAATTGTTATTAGCTCCCACACAGATTAAAACATTTATGTTTATTGCATAATAAATTAAATTCGTCGCTCAATCCAAACTTACATGAAGCAGCTCCTGTTTTTACTTGTCGTTTCCGTATTGAGTAACTGTGCATTTGCACAGTCTAAACTTACCCCCATCGATAAATCACCGATGGACATGGCCTACTACCCGGTCAATTTTCCCATTCTGAAAATTCAGAACAAAACAACAGAACAAATATTCGCCAGGATCATGTACAGCCGGCCACAAAAGAACGGACGTAAGGTAATGGGTGAACTGGTAGAATACGGTAAGGTTTGGAGAATGGGCGCGAACGAAGCCACAGAGATAGAATTATTCAAAGATGCCAATGTAGGAAAAAACAAGATCAAAAAAGGGAAGTACACTATCTATGCAATTCCTGAAAACGACAAGTGGACCGTTATATTTAATAAAGAGACAGACACCTGGGGCGCGTTCCAGTATGATCAGAAAAAAGATCTTTTTCGTTATGATGTAAAGCCGGAAAAAAATGCAGAAATGGCTGAGGCGTTCACGATCATGTGGGAGAAGAGTAATGATGGTGGCGCCAACCTGATCTTCGCCTGGGATGATTTTAAGTGTACCGTTCCATTTTTATTCTAACCAGATGACCCGAAAAACCCTGTACTCAAATTGTATAATCCTTGGCTTTTGTTGCCTTGCAAACGTTGCATGTAAACAGGCCGATACTCCTCCACCCGGTAATAAAATTACTGTTACTCCCCCGCCCTCAAAGTTGCAACAGGACGCAGATGCAGTTTCTCTTGATAAATCGCCTATGGATATGAGTTATTATCCGGTCGATTTTACCAAACAGAAGATGATTAAAGCAGTTGAGGAACCTCTTATTGCAAGGGTGATCTACAGTCGTCCAAAAAAAGACAATCGCATGATCTTCGGCGACGTGGTAAGGTATGGCAGCCCGTGGAGACTTGGTGCAAATGAAGCCAGCGAAATAGAGTTTTTTACCGACGTCAGGATCAATAATCAACCGGTAAAACAGGGAAGATATATTCTCTATTCTATACCCTTTCCCGACAAATGGCGCATTGTACTAAATAATGATCTCTACACCTGGGGTTTGAAGTTCGACTCCAGTAAAGATGTCCACCAGTTCACAATTCCTATCCAGAAAACAAATATTCCATTCGAAAGATTTACGATGGAGTTCGAAAAAGATCCGCAAGGCGATAAAAGTGCAAAAAAGATATTGCTTCACATCGCGTGGGACAGCCTTTATGCTTCCCTACCAATCACATACTGACAAGCTTTGTTTTGCACTCTACAACTTATCTCCTAAATTGACCGGTCATACTACTCCGGGTAATTATGTGCGGTATCGCGGGAATCATTTCTAATAACAGGTCACTGGTGACGAGGGAGAACCTTCAGCAAATGACGGATGCCATCGCTCATCGTGGACCCGACGGCGAACAACAATGGATCAGTGCCAATGGCATAACCGGGTTTGGGCACCGCCGTCTTGCGATCCTTGACCTGTCCTCAGCTGCTGTACAGCCTATGCATTACCAGGAGCGTTTTACCATAGTGCATAACGGCGAAATCTACAATTATCTCGAACTGAGAAAAATTCTTGAGAAAAACGGATACCAATTTCAATCAAACTCCGACACCGAGGTTATACTCGCGGCTTATTCCTGGTATGGATCGGAGTGTTGCACGCACTTCGATGGAATGTTTGCTTTTGCAATCTGGGACGAACAGGAGCAAATCCTTTTTGCAGCACGTGACCGGTTTGGCGAGAAACCCTTTTATTACCAGCTTGATGACCAGGGTCTGATCTTCGCTTCCGAAACAAAAGCTATCCGCGCTATTACCAGGCACTCAGAAATAGATCCCATTCAACTGGTAAGTTTCTTAACACTGGGGCACAGCCGAAAACGCGCAGGTGACGGACAAAGCATCTACCAGGGGATATCCGAACTTCCGCCCGCTTGTTCGCTAACGTTCAAGCCGGCGGGGGATAAGCTTGCCATTGAACAATACTGGAAGCTTGACAGCCATCCCTCAAACACCCTTCCTGCCCGGGAGGTGCTGGAGAAGTTTCAATATCTGTTGAAGCAGTCGCTGGAAATGAGATTGAGATCTGATGTAACCGTTGGTTCGTCATTAAGCGGGGGCCTTGACAGCTCTTCGATTGTGGCTGGACTTTCCGGTATCCTTAAACAACCGCTGAAAACTTATTCTGCCGTGTTTCCGGGTTTTCGTTCAGACGAATCAAGGTACATCAGCCTTATAAATGAAACCTTTGGATGTGAATCTTACCTGGTGAGCCCGGGCGCGGACGGGCTGGTTTCTGACATTAAAAATCTTGTCTGGCACCAGGAAAATTTTATTTCGTCTGCCAGTGCATATGCACAGTATGCAGTCTTCAAACGCGCAAAGGAAACCGGTACCGTTGTGATGCTCGACGGCCAGGGCGCTGATGAGGTCCTCGGTGGTTATTATAAATATATTCATTGGGGACTACAGGAACTCTATCGCGGCCCACGCAGGACTTTCAGGAAAGCCCTGGCGAAGTTTAGTAATAATGACATGCCATTTGAATGGTCCTGGAAAAATAAGATTGCGGCTTACCAACCGTCCCTGGCAGCTTTAGCACTGAATCGCCGGGAATTTAAAAGGATAAGAAAAGCCTCGTTTTTAAACAAGGATTACCTTGCCGCCTACAGCCCCGAAGATAATCTGCCCCCGAAGCCAACAATAAGGACGCTCAATGATATTCTTTATTATGAAACGATTGAGTCCGGATTAAATGAACTCTTGCATTACGCAGACCGTAACAGCATGGCACATGGCCGCGAGGTCCGGCTGCCCTTTCTGAGCCACGAATTAGTTTCTTTTCTCTTTACACTTCCCCTGGATTATAAATTAAGGGATGGATATACCAAATGGATCCTGAGAAAGACCATGTCTCCAAAGTTACCAGTTGAAATTGCGTGGAGAAAGGATAAGATAGGATTTGAACCTCCCCAAAAAATCTGGATGGAGGACAGCTCACTGCAGGAACAGATACAACATTCTAAGCATTTACTCGTGAAAGCAGGCATCCTTGATTCCGGGGTTCTCCATAAAAAAATTCAGCCGCTGGATTCCCATGCGGCTGATAATTTTGACTGGCGGTTCCTGGTTACCGGATTATTACTGGGCCAGTGAGCTGTTACGGATAACCATTAACAGCTATTTTCTGCTTGCCATTATGCTTTCTTATATTTTTCGACAACCTCGGCGTTACCTACTGCATCAATTTTCAAAGTGATCCATGTTTTAGCATCCTGAAGTTTAACATAATAAACGACCTCGTTGCTGAAAGTTACCTCGGTAACACCGAACATTTCTTTTTTGCTATAGTTCTTTTTGATCCTGTTGTAGATGTTCAGCGGAAGTAGCTGTGGTGCATAGTAACGGAGTGAGCTGAGCATAGTACCACTATGGTCGTAATTCACTTTTGATTGTATACCGGACTGGGTAAAGCTGACGGTATAGTAATTCTGAAACTCCTCCCATTTAACGTCCTCTGCGGCAGAGAAGGTTTCATTGAATGATTTCAGAACTTTTTCGTTGACTTTAGGGTCAAATGCATAAGCTGAAACAACCAGGAGGGTAGAGGCGAGAATGGCAAGTAACTTTTTCATAATCTGATGCTTTTATGGATTAATGATTTTGATTTCGTTTTCTGAGTCAAATGTATAATACCTACCTCCACCGGTTAAAAAATTGGTAGGGGTGGTTGATACATGATAAGATCTACGAACAGTTTCGCACATAAAAATGGCCCCATAACCCGTTGTGAACCTATGGCATGCAGCATGGATCAGTGTTTCAGAAATGTTACAGTGAAATCAATGTTTTCCGGTTAACTTTCTGTTAAGATGGAATTGCGGAAACGCACTTGATAACTTTAAGATCCGCTTCATTAAAATCGTCATCTTTGCTGCTCTTTTTTCCTCTGGACCAATGGGTTAAAGCCCGGCTGCGGAGGCCTGACAGTTTAAAAACAGTAATAAAAATGCATAGAATATGAAATTATCAACCAAGTTTATTCACGCCGGTACTGAACCTGATCCGTCGACGGGAGCGATCATGACGCCTATTTACCAGACATCAACCTATGTTCAGGAGGCGCCGGGTAAAAACAAAGGATTTGAATATGCGCGTTCTCAGAATCCTACGAGAAAAGCCTTGGAAGAAGCGCTCGCCGTCATTGAAAACGGCAAATTTGGCCTGGCCTTCAGCAGTGGTGTTGCCGCCACTGATGCGGTAATAAAGCTATTAAACCCCGGGGATGAGGTAATTGCCGGTAGTGATATGTATGGGGGAACCTATCGCTTGTTTACAAAGATCTTCGAGAAGTATGGCATTAAGTTTCACTACGTAAATATGCAGGAGGCGGACAATATCAGCCAGTACATCAATGAAAAAACCCGGCTGATCTGGCTGGAGACACCAACAAATCCATTGATAAATGTTACGGATATAGCAGCTGTAGCGAAAATCGCTGCTGGTAAGAACATAATGGTGTGCGTTGATAATACTTTTGCATCGCCGTATCTCCAGAATCCACTTGACCTTGGTGCGCACATCGTACTTCATTCTTCTACCAAATACCTCGGTGGTCATAGTGATGTAATACAGGGCGCATTAATTATGAATGATGCTTCACTGCGCGAGCAACTGTATTTTATTCAAAAAAGCTGTGGGGCGGTGCCCGGTCCGATGGATTGTTTTCTCGTTTTACGCGGCATAAAAACACTTCATGTTCGTATGCAGAGACATTGCGAGAATGGTGAAAAGATCGCCAGATGGCTGAGAACGAACCCAAAAGTCGGCAAGGTTTACTGGTGCGGATTCGAAGATCATCCCGGTTATGAAATAGCGAAAAAACAAATGAGAGGTTTTGGTGGTATGATGAGCTTCACTTTGAAGGAAGATAGTACTGAAGCAACGATGAAATTATTATCTGCGACAAAACTTTTTGCTTTGGCTGAGAGCCTGGGTGGGGTTGAATCATTGATAAATCACCCTGCCAGCATGACCCACGCTTCAATACCGAGGGAAGAACGTATCAAAAACGGGCTTAGTGATTCGTTGATAAGACTTAGCGTCGGAATTGAAGATGCCGATGATCTTATCGATGATCTCAATGCTGCGATCGGCTAGCGATGATCGTTAGGACCCGAAATTGACAACCAGAAGAAGATAAAATGAGATGGAAGCATTGAGGACAGATGACCATGGCCTAGCAACAAATTCCAGGCTTAAGGAATTCCTGGATCTCAAGGTGGAAGAATATAACCGGCCAGGATTCATAAAGGAAGATCCGATTTCTGTTCCACATCAATTCACCAAAAAGCAGGACATTGAAATCGCAGGCTTTTTTGCTGCCATCTTTGCCTGGGGTAACCGGGTTACCATCATTCAAAAAACGACAGAGCTCATGGCGCGGATGAATAGTTCGCCCCATGAGTTTTGCCTTGCTGAAGATCCTGAACGGTTAAAGGCACTGGTAGGATTCAAGCACCGCACCTTCACTGACACTGATCTTTTATATTTTGTAGAGTTCCTCGGCCGGCACTATCGAAGCGATGCCAGCCTTGAAACTGCATTTTCCAGGTGGATGCATCCCGGATCGACAGATGTAACGGAAGCTCTCAATGGCTTTTACAGGTATTTCTTTTCGTTGGAAGATGTCCCCTACCGCACCCGTAAACACATTGCAAGCCCTGAAAAGAAATCCGGCTGTAAACGCCTGAATATGTTTCTGCGGTGGATGGTAAGAAACGACAGGAAAGGTGTGGACTTTGGATTATGGAAAAATATAAAACCCGCTCAACTCATTTGTCCCATCGACTTACACGTCGCCAGGGTTGCCAAACGATTTAATATGTTGGTACGTCCTAATGCAGATTGGCAGGCGGCACTGGAACTAACTGAATACCTGAGAAGATTCGATAGAAAGGATCCGGTAAAATATGATTTCGCGCTGTTCACGCTTGGCGCAGTTGAAAGGTTTTGACTTCACCACCTACCTTCCAAACTTTTTCAGGTTGTAAGTGAAACTGACGAGGAAATATTGTTGGAGGACATCACTTTCAACATCCTCTATATAGGTTTGAGAGATGTTCCGGTAAACATTCGTGTTTTGTTTCAGAATATCATAGATCACAAAGCGGATTGTGCCCTGCTCTTTTTTAAATAGTTTCCAATTGGCAGCGGCGCTCCAGTTTGTAACCCGTTTACGAAAACCAGGAGCTATCCGGCTATTGTAACTACTGTTGATATCTGTTTCAACTATAAATCGCTTCGTCAGATTGATATTAATATCAAGTGAAAGAGTCTGGTTGATACTGGATGATGATTGCCCTGTCTGTTCAATTGAATATTTTGTATCATTAAACCGGATTGAATAGCGTGGATTGATATCAAACTTATCCTTCAGTTCGAAATTTATTCCAAGATTCTGTGAAAGCCCGAACGAGTTCGCAATGTTTTTCGTTTTATTGCTGAAGACGGTGTTTCTGCCGAGGTTGACTGATGAGCCGGAGTTGATCCTGAGTGCCCAGCGCTTCTTCTTCCAGTTCTTTCCATAGTTGATATATAGCGAGCCGTTATAGTTGCCATTTGTATTGATAGGTCTTGAGATCTGTCGCCCCACCGTATCATAATAAACTTCCTGCACAATCTGGTTGCTCGTGATATTGTAGTTTGCCCCTCCGTAAAAAAATACCTGTCTCTCAATTTTCTGAGCGTTCATGTTCAGGTTAAAGCTATGTGTGAACGAAGGTTGAAGCCCCGGGTTTCCGATTCTTATATAGAGTGGATTCCTGTTGTCGGCAACCGGTTGCAGCTGTTGCACGGTTGGCTGCTGATTCCTGCCATTGTAATTTATACTGATATGATCGGTAGTGTTAATCTGGTAGGCCACGTTTGCGGTAGGAAACAAGTTTACATAATGCTGGCGCAGCAGACTGTCTTTTGTGATTGAATAATTGTCCTGGCGAAGAAAACTGATGCTGTTGCCAATAGCCGCACGAATTTTTTTATTATTATAATTCAATGTTAGCCCCGGGTTAATCGATTCATTCTGATTCCGGAACGAATTGCTAAGGAGCGTATCGGGAAGATCATATTTACCGGTAAGTTTATTGAGGCTAAAGGTGCGCCTGTCTGAAAGATTGCCTGAAGCGGAATACATGGTCCGCACAACGAGGTTAAGGCTTTTTGAAAATGGTTCAGACCATGAGAAACCCAGGTTCAGCGAAGATCCGCTGTTGTCATCGTCACTGCGTTGATTCAGACTATCCGCTTCGACGGACCCCCCGTTGTTGAAAGTGTTTATGCCAATATTATCACTTAAGCCGGTATTAGCATTCCCATTGTAGCCCAGTGTTAAAGTAACGCCTCGTCCTTCCTTGTTCAACCGGCGACTGATAAATATATTTCCATTGAGGCCTTTACCATTATTGTCATTGCGATAATCGGTGTTGCTCGAATTGATGAGCCTCCCATCGAGAGTCTGTGAATAGGCATTATTGTCGCTGTGCGAGCGGCTGTCGCGACTGTTGAAGCCAAGCTGGAAATTGATATCGGTAACACTATCGATACCGGCGTCGCCATTTAAAGAAAAATTATGTCCATTGTTATCATTGACATTCAGGTTATCCGCGTTATACAAAAAACTGGTATCAGGCAAAATATTCTGCCGTTTCCTTCTAGTATGGTTTAGGGTTGAGCTTTCGTTATAAAAGTAACTTCCGTTGAGCCTGAATTTTTTCCCCGGTTCGGTGCTGAAATTTAATCCGGCAGAACCTGATTCCGTAATACCAGGACCGCCACCACTATTTCCCCTGTTATTGTTTCTTCCGCCGGAATTAACCCGGTTTGTATTGTTGACATTGCCAATAAAACTCAACTGGTTTTTGCCTTTAAAATAATTGACACTGGCAGCTGCTTCATATCGTTGCTTCGATCCATAACCGGCTGAGGCACGACCAAACCAACCACTTTTCTTATCTTTTTTAAGCGTTATATTGATTGCTTTGTCTTCGGTTCCATCGGTAGTTTTGTTAAAGATCGCTTCCTTCGATTTATTATCGGTCACCTGGATCTTGTCAACGATATCCTTTGGAAGATTCCTTGTGGCCATCAGCGGATCGTTGCCAAAAAATTCTTTACCATCAACTGTGATCTTAGACACAGCTTTTCCATTGATGGTGATGTTGCCGTCTTTATCTACTTCCACGCCAGGCAGCTGCTTTAACAGATCTTCTACAACCGCATTCGTCTTAGTATTGAATGAGCCGGCATTAAATTCGATAGTATCTTTCTTGAAGATAACCGGTGGCTTTTCGGCCGTAACAATTACCTCTTCCAATTCAGTATAAGATTTCGCAAGCTTCAGGGTGTCAAATGTCAATTCGCGTTGAACCGAATCCAACCGGAATAACCTTGCTACAGTGCGGTAGCCATTGTAACTAATGATTGCTTTATACAGGATTTGCAATGGAATATTCCGGATCTGGAAATTACCTGCCCGGTCAGAAAGACTATAATTGAGCAGTGTCGAGTCTTTCACCTCGAATACCGATATTGTAGCTGACTCAAGGGCAGTTCCTGATGACGAGTCTGTGATAACTCCCCTTATTGTTCCTGATGGGCGTTTTTGTGCAGAGGCCGAAACGACTGCAAAAAACAAGCATAAAATTATCAGGGGGAAACAACGCATTAATCTGGAGTAGGTAAGGTTTGAGAAGATGTAAATTAAAGAGTAAAACTGTAAAATTGTAATTTGATACAATTTCCTAATGTTCATTCAATTACTGGTAATGGAGGAAGAAAAACACTATTCAAAAGAGTTAATCGCAGATGTTGTACGATCGTTGTCTTTGGCACCTACAAGAGAGATCTGGTCATACGGTGATTTTTGCAATGAGATCAATTACCTGATCAGCTCGGATTTCCATTCGCTGGTTAGTCTATTGTACCGGATGGACGTTTCAGAAACGCGGATCAACGAGGCTTTGGCAGGCAACCCAGGCACCGATGCTGCAAAGATTATCGCAGGCCTGATGCTGGAAAGGCAGCTGGAAAAGATGGAAACACGCAAACAATTTAAGCGGAACCAGGATATTTCTGATGAAGAAAAATGGTAGATTTTTCGGAGTTAACTTCGGGATGATTGATGACAAAATCTTTTGGTAATGCTTTACAGCATATGAATCGGCCATGACCTAAAAATCACCAAAACAGCACGAGCAGCTCATACTCATGAATACATCAACCTCAACAATGAATTCTTCAATTTACAGCAAGCACAACACACGTTTTCGCAAACGATCCCTGATAATGTTTGTCACACTAAGTTGTCTTGTTTTGTTCACTTTTGGACAGTCACCTGAAAGTGCAGATAAAGTAATTGCCAATGCGAAAGCGATAGCGGTCAGGCAAAACAAAAACATCTTTGTGATCTTTCATGCATCATGGTGCGGATGGTGTCATCAGATGGACACTGCAATGAACGACCCGCAGATAAAACAATACTTTGATGATAACTATGTGATCAGGCACCTTGTTGTGTTGGAATCGAAAAACAAGAAACATCTTGAGAACCCGGGTGCCCTGGAACTCATGAAACGATATAGCGACGAAACTTCAGGTATTCCGTTCTGGTTAATATTAGACAAAGACGGGCAGCAACTTTTTGATTCGCGGGAAAAACTCAGCAACGGTGAAACAGGGGACAACGTCGGCTGTCCAGCGAGTGAAAAGGAAGTTAACCACTTTATAAACGTTTTAAAAGCGAGCTCAAAAATCAATGAAGATGGATTACTCGCGATCAGGAAACGTTTCAGAAAAATCGAGACCCGGATCTGACAGCACTTGTGTGTTGCTTATATTATAGCTAAGTATAGTAAGAACCGCTATCTCTCGATGGCTAATACCGTAAGCATTGAATCCGAGATCGCAAATTGCCGTCAGGATTGTCATATTGCAACTGCTCAGGGCGGTCAGTGTCGTTATCGTGTGACAGCCAAGTACGCCTGGTAGCATTATTTTCAACTACTGTAGATGGCGGAAATTTAACGTTTAGGAAGATGGGTACCGGCAAGCAATTCATCGATTTTCACAGGTGTGTAACCTTTGGCTTTCAGGAACTGCAGGACTTTGTCGAGATAATGATAAAATTTATCTTTCCTGGCCGGATCGGTCCCTATATGGATAAGCATTATAAAACCATTTAGACCAATGGATGACGCGGCCTCGTAATCAACAACAGAACGAAAAATTTCATCACTGGTCCTGTATCCGTTCATCAATGGAGTTGTATAATCGGCCGTAGTTCTTGTTCCCGGGCTATAATTTATGAGTTGAAGTGAATCTTTTTTTGTCCATAAAGAGATGGTATCATTATACCATTCGAATGGCGGCAAGAAAAACTTTGCCGCATTTTTAACGATTCCAAATGTTTCCATTTTTTTATAGTTCTCGCTCAGATCATCATGAAATAATTCTTCAGTAACCAGCAGACTATCGCGTCTTGTCCAATCGCAATACAAGAGGTGTTTGTCAGAATGCGCGCCGAGGTAATGATCTCCGGCTTTTAACTCCATGATCATTTTCCGGAATGCCGGGTTCGCATAAAAATTTCCGGTCAGAAAAAATGAAGCTTTTACATGATGGGCCACTAAGGTGCTGATGATATGTTCACCGCCATCTGCGAACTCATCACCGGTAAACACGATAGCCATTTTTTTGGAATTTGTATCACCGCGGACTATCGCTCCATGGCTTTGCACGAAGCCTCGGGGACTTTGGACGATCACTTTGCGATGTTGCGCCATGACGCCGTTGCTTTGCAAGATAGAACCGTGACTGTCCACAATCGCATCCCGGGTTTGCACATTCGCTCCCTGACTGTCCTCAATGGCATCCCGGGTTTGCACTATCTCTCCCTGACTTTGGACCTTCGGTCCAGCACTCTGTAACATCGGGTTCGGATTGCTGGCTGTTATTTGTTTGCCGGGAACTAACGTTTCATGATCAGTTCGGTAGGCTTTTTTTTTATCAGGTTTTTGTTCTCTGCTTCCCTTGCCGCAAGGAGGTAGATCAGCGAAGCGGTGCCATCCATGGTTGGCTCGTTAGTGCTGTAATCACCATAGTCATCATGATAGACCACCAGCTTACTCTGAAAATCTGCATATTCATCCCGCTCGTACAATTTGATGCCTATAAGATTGTTGTAAATGCTCCCGTAAACTGGTCCATCAACGAGGCCGCCGTCTATCGGGTAATTGCCAATTTTTGTGAAGGCTGAGTGAGGGTCAACGGGAGTATCACCGTGAGATGGCAATCCATAAACCATACTTGTACCCCAGGGATTACATCCGAATAACCAGTCAAAATTTGACTGCTCCAGTTCGGCATATGTCTCATCTCCCGTCAGTTCGCGATACCAGTAACACTGAATGGCGAATGAGGTTGTAAGATTATTGCTGCACCAGATAAACGGGACCCCGCGATAAAAGCCGTTTTGTTGTGCTTTGGCCCAAACGGCGGCTATGCCCTGTTTATAATAACCCAAAAGTTCTTTCTGTTTTTTCCCGGCAGAGAGTTTTGCCAGTTCATAGTGTCCGAGGTTAATAAACGGATACCACTGGTAGTGGCTGGCGGTATCTTTACCCAGCCATGGTGTTACTTTTTCCTTTTTAGCATAAGCTTCTGCTTCTGCAAGGTACCTGTTATCTTTTGTGACTGAATACATGGCTGTTGCTGCCAGCTCCATATCGTCTGTCCAGTTTGATTCAGCATATACATATGGAGACAAGACCGATGCCGTTTGAGCAAAACCTGGCTTTGACTTTCCATATGCATACGCAGATGCGCTTCGTTTCTTTAACAGTCCGGCATAGACCGAATCCTTTTGGCTGATCAACTGATAACCCAGCGCGAAAGCACTTGAATATTTTCCCGCTGTAGACGCGGCACCTGTAGAAAGGTTCATTTTTTTACCCTGCTGCTGCGGTTTCCCCGAGAGAAAATAAACTGGTCTCTCATATCCTCTTCCATAAAATGAATCAAGCTTTGGAATTCTCATACCACGATGGTCACGATCGTCGCCAAGCTGGTTAAACATAATGTTTTCTGAAGGATGCATTTTCAATAACCAGTCAATGCCCCATCTTGCTTCATCCAGTACATCTGAGGTGCCATTGCTGCCAGCCAGGCCATTCGACTGGTGTTTGTCTGTAAACACTGAAGGGAAGTCGCGGTAGGCCGCAAGCAGGTGGTAAGTTGCATTTGCCGAGGTGGTCACATATTGCAGGTAATCCGAAGCATCGTGCCAGCCACCGGTCACATCAATATGCGTGCTATCAGGCATTGGTCCGTACAGCGTATATCCATCAAACATATGGCAGGAATCTTTCAGGAAAGGATTGAAACCGCTTCTCTGCTGCCGCATATATCTGAGACAAAAATCAGCCGCTCCTTTGTATACATCCTGCGATATTGTGAACTCTGGTGATGACACGCCCCCGGCGACTATTACATATCTGCCCGGCAGATTGAACTCAGAAAAATTTAAGCGCCCGGTATTTGTAAATGGCCCGTAGGCCCCAAACTTTTTTACTTGTTTAGATTGATGAACTGTTTTGCCACTTAGTACGTCTACAATGGCAAATTCAGAAACGCCCGCCCCACCTTTCGAGCACCATATGGCCACCTTGGTTCCGGAAGGTTTGTACCCAAGCAGGTTGGTACGGATCCAGGATTCAGGTTCCATGGGCGCCCTGAATGCAAACAGGCTCAGGCAAATAACAAAAGCGACAAACATTCCTTTCATAACAAATGCAATATAGAACGTAATAGTAAAATAACTGGCAGGAACGATTGCTGCCAGGTTTCTATGATTATTATAAACGTCCGCCAATCAAAATTATAGCGGTCTCGTAGCAATAGTCAATTATCACGCACAAAATCAATCATCAGCCAGAGGGTGAACTATCACTAAAGGATGAATCATCACGCACAAAATCAATCATCAGACAAAGAGTGAACCATCAAAGGATGAATCATCACCAGAGGATAAATCATTACCAAAGGATGAATCATCACTAAAGCAGTTAATTTTTACCAGGTCAATCGCTTATCAATCGATCACTTATTGCTAAAGTCAAATTTCGAGAGTTTGGGTCGGTATTTTCTCTCTCTTTCAAGCTCATAATTATAAATAATGTTTCCTATCTCTTTGAAAAAGGGATAACCCGTTTGTTCGTATTCATATTTGTCATCATTTAAAATCCCGTCGCTGTTCACATAGATAACCCCACTAAGCATAAACTCAACTTTATTTTTGAAATCAACGATATAGGCAACGTCTGTCAGAAAACCATATGACCACCCGGTTTTATTAAAAACGCGGATGTGCGGCGGTATGGCGGTCTTGCCCGATTTAAACATAAAAAACTTTGTGTAACTATCGAAATATTCGCTGGTGTCGTAGGTTGGATCAGTAGACTCAGAAGGTAGCATGCTCATGTAACGATAGAGAAAATTGTAATCGTCCCTGGTCAGCTTAAAGCGTTTCTGCTGGGGCACTGATTCAGGGAACAACACGGACTGCAGCAGCTGCTGCAGGTCAGACAGAGGCGCATTATTGTGTGTTGTAAAGTTCATGGGAGAGTCGATAAGCTTTTCGTGCCTGTCAAAATAACCTTTACCGATTTTGATCTCCTTGCTGAAATCAAATGCCAGCCGGTTAAATGCTGGTGGCTGAGTATAAATGATCCTGCCATTTGTCATGAACCGGATCTGATTGGTATGACGATTCTCATCTTCATTCATCGCTACAAAACGTCGCGTTATTCGAAAATCGGGGTAACCCATCGTCCATAATGTTTCATTCAGGTATTGCTGACCATTAAATTCATACAGACGGTTATATGCATCATTATCGCTTACGAGAAAAATCTTTTTTATATAATGAGCCACACTGGGAAGACCAGACTTTGCACTTGTGTCTTTCATAACAGCAGTCTGTCGCGAATAGCTGCTATCGGTTAACATAGGCGTATATCTATCTATTCCCTTTGACGATAGCGAATTTATTTTCTGAAGTGCCAGGAAAGCGACTGGCATTTTTACCATCGAAGCAGGGTTGAAATATTCGTTTTTATCAACCCGGAAGTTGTAATTCGTAAAAGTTGGCCGGTTGCGTTTGTCCCGATCAATTCGGGTGTAGATCAGCTGGTACCGGAAAACTTCCGGTTTTGAAAGTATCGATTTTAAGGAGTCTGAAGCTTTCTGATAGATCAGGTTTTTAAGAAATGCAGTGTCTTGTGCCTTCCCTATGGACACTGAAAATAAAATCCAGCATGCAATGGAAACTACCTTATCTATCTGCCTTCTGAAAAAGTTCATGCATTCATTATTTTTATAGCGCCTCTGTTTTATTCCGGTTAACTTAGCGCAATTTAAACTTTCGGGTTGATGAAATGCCTGCACGGTAAGATCAACTACGAACTGGATTAACTAATTTTCCGCGTGCCATGGCACAGCGGCAGAGACCGGATAATGCTAAGGTTGAAAATCACAAAGTTTCTTCTATGACTATTGACATGACTGATCTTCCGCTTTCCAGGCTACAGCAATATCTTCAGCACGCTATTGCCCCGAGACCAATATGTTTTGCCAGCACCATTGATCTTAACGGTAACGTGAATCTCAGCCCCTACAGCTTTTTTAACCTGTTTTCAATAAATCCGCCTATCGTGATTTTTTCACCCCTAAGAAGAATCCGCAATAATCAAACGAAACATACGCTGGACAATGTGCGCGAGGTGCCGGAGGTGGTGATCAATATCGTTGATTATGATATGGTACAACAGATGAGTCTCGCGAGTTGTGAGTTTCCGAAAGGAACCAATGAGTTTATCAAAGCCGGGTTTACCAGCGAGCCGGCAACACTTGTTCGGCCACCTATGGTTAAAGAAAGCAGGGTTAAATTTGAGTGCAGGGTTAATGAGATCAGGGAGATGGGGACCGAAGGTGGAGCAGGCGTTATTATTTTATGCCAGGTTGTACGAATTCATATTGATGATCGTATTCTCGATGAAAACCAAATGATCGATCAGCAGAAATTAAACCTGGTAGCCCGCCTCGGTGGCGATTGGTATTGTAAGGTGGATCCCACCAATCTTTTCAAGGTTCCAAAGCCAAATACGCAGATCGGAATCGGCATAGATCAACTGCCTGAATCTGTCAGGAATAGCCGGATACTTACAGGTAATAATCTTGCACAGCTTGCTAACGTGAGTGAAATGCCACTGATTCAGCCATCATTTGAGGATGACACACTGAAAAATATCATCCAGTATTATAGCATCAATCCTGAAGAGATGGAAAGCGAGCTTCATTTGTATGCAAAACAATTGCTGGAGAAAGGCCAGTTGGAAGCGGCATGGCAGGTTCTGCTTTCTACGACCTGAATCGTTGCTGGTAAGCTTCCGGAACATTATACTAATTGCAAGCGGAGAAATTACCTAAATGACTGGTTAAATCCCTGCAAAGCCAGCACTATGTCTATTTATATTTTCGCTACTTTCTTTTTTGTTTCTTAAATATCTGAAGTGAAATTTTGTTAACTTACAACAAGCGGTCTTATTAAAAATAAACAGATGAAAGGCTTGTGTGTCTATATATTGCTGATCTGTTCTATAGGAGCTTCAGCCCAGCAAACTCCGCCTACTGAAACGCAGGCCGATTACCTCCGGAAGGGGCGTAAGCTGGAAACAACCGCCTGGATTTGTCTTGGTTCCGGCGTTGCAATGATAACGACCGGAACGATACTCGCAATTAATACGGAATGGGGAGACCTCGACTATGACGATGCCTATCACGGGCGCCAGGAGACTATGAAAGCCACGGGTTCAATTGTGTTGATCGGTGCGGGCGTTATTGCTTCGGTCGGAAGTATTCACCTTTTTATGATGTCAGCCAAAAACAAAAGCAAGGCTGCTTCGTTTTCTTTCACCAATCAACACTACCAATCGTTGTCGAAGGGCAAAATTTCGTCTACCTATGCCCCTGCGTTAACGTTCAGGCTCGCATTATAAAGCTGCGGCAAATCAAAAGCGCGATCCAAACACTTTCTTAAGAATAGCACTGGTGCGGGCAACAGGATTTTCCCTGATATTAATTTCTTCTTTTTCAATCTGATCAAACAATGCATCGGTTGCTTTAGCTGCGACATAAGATGGCAGATCGGGATTGAGTTTCGTAAACGTGGTCGGAATATTATTATAAATATTCACTATGTCACTATAGTATTTTGTTGCGCCGAGCTTATCGAGGGACTGTTTGACAGTTGGTGAAAAGGCAACCAGCAATTTATCCCGAGTTTTTGATCTGAAATAATTTGTTGCAGCGTTCCGTTCGCCTTTTATTATGTTGAACGCATCCGTAATAGACATTTCCCGGATCGCATCCACAAAAACGGGTTTTGCAAAACCTACCGCATCTTCCGCGGCCCTGTTGATCTGGAGGATGGCTTTGTCCACTTCTTTACCCAGTCCTATTTTCCTGAGTGTGGATTCAATTTTTTGGGCATCCGGTGGCAATAACACCTTATAAAAGTCATTTCCAAAAAAAGCATTTTCCTTATTAAGGCTTACCACTGCGGTTGTGATACCCTGTGAGAGTGCTTCACGAATACCCTGGCTCGCCTCAAGTTCTGTAACCGGTCCACCAGTCCCAATCGTACCGTTTGTAGGAAGGGTCGACAAAGTCTCACATCCCATCAAACAAAACAAAGCCGCAACGAACAAAACACCATTTATTTTCATAATCAACCTTTAATCCTTTCTACCTGCATAAACCGCACCCGACTACGCCAAGGCTTCGTCGGGCAAGGCCCGACACATTAAAGCTTCGTCGGGCGAAGCGATTTCCAAAGTACAACTTAGCCTGACAATTTTGGTTATTCAGTCGGGCTTCGCCCGACGAAGCCGGCGGAAGGCGGGCAAAGCCCTCCTTCCGCTTGGCGTAGATGGGCTTCGCCTGACGAAGCCATTGGCGAAGGAGGGCTTTGCCCGAGTTCGCCTTGGCGTAGTCAGGAAATGATCTATTTTTGCCACTCAAATTTTTTAAATGCATCTATCAGAACAGGAGATAATACGGAGAGAGAAACTGAAAACCTTGCAGGAAATGGGTATTGATCCCTTTCCCGCGCCCACATACCCGGTTAACGCTTACGCCAACGATATCAAACTCCGGTTTAAGGGAGACGAGAATAAAGAAGAATTTGCATCAGTTTGCCTGGCAGGCCGGATCATGGGCGTCCGTGACATGGGAAAAGCCTCTTTTGCAGTGCTCCAGGATAGTACCGGAAAAATCCAGCTTTATCTCAAGCGTGATGAGATCTGTCCCGGCGAAGACAAGACCTTGTATGACAAAATCTGGAAACACCTGGTTGACATCGGAGATATAATCGGCGTGAAGGGATATGTCTTTATCACCCGCACCGGGGAAACTTCCGTTCATGTTACTGAACTGCAGTTCCTGACCAAGTCACTCAAACCATTACCCGTTGTTAAGGAAAAAGAAGGTGAAACATTTGACCAGGTTACTGATCCTGAGTTCAAATACCGCCAGCGTTATGCGGACCTTATCATAAACCCTGATATCAAAGAAACATTCCTTAAAAGAACCAGGCTGATCAATTCGATGCGGGATTTCCTTAATGAACGCGGGGCGATCGAAGTGGATACACCGGTGTTGCAGGCGATTCCCGGTGGCGCCGCCGCAAGGCCTTTTACCACGCATCATAATGCGCTTGATGTGCCTTTCTACCTGCGTATCGCAAATGAGCTATATCTCAAGAGACTCATTGTTGGCGGGTTTGACTGGGTGTATGAGTTCAGCCGCAACTTCCGAAACGAAGGAATGGACCGCACACATAACCCTGAATTTACTGTGCTGGAATTTTATGTTGCTTACAAGGATTATATCTGGATGATGGATACTACAGAACAAATGCTTGAAAAAGCAGCGCTGGCTGTGAATGGCTCCACCATCGCCATGGTTGGCGACAAAGAGATCAATTTTGCCGCACCATATCGACGAATAACAATGTATGATGCGATAAAAGAACACACCGGTGCAGATATTTCCGGCATGAATGAGGACGAGCTGCGCGAAGTTTGCAGGCAGCAACATGTTCATGTAGACAACACGATGGGTAAAGGAAAAATGATCGATGAGTTATTCAGTGAAAAATGTGAAGATCACTTTATTCAACCAACCTTCATCATTGATTATCCCGTTGAGATGAGCCCGCTTACGAAAAAGCATCGTTCCAAACCAGGACTCGTTGAGCGTTTTGAATTGATATGTAATGGAAAAGAAATCGCCAACGCATACACCGAACTTAATGATCCTATTGACCAGCGGGAAAGGTTTGAAGAACAACTTAAACTGATGGAAAGGGGCGATGATGAAGCGATGTATATTGATCACGACTTTCTTCGTGCGCTGGAATATGGAATGCCTCCGACCTCAGGCATCGGCTTCGGGATCGACCGGATCGTAATGATGATGACCAACCAACCATCGATCCAGGATGTCCTTTTATTTCCACAGATGCGACCAGAACAACTGGATTAATTCCTGAACAATTGGATTGATTCCTGAACAACAGGATTAGTTGCTGATATAACTGGATTGATTCAGAACAACTGGATCAATTCCAGAACAACCGGATTTATTATCAGAGATCAAAGAAACAGATCACGCATTAATTTCTGTTCAGGGTTGACTGCATATTTTTCAAAATCACTTATGCCTTCCTGCCTGAGTACGTCTTCATCAACAAAGAAATTACCCGTGCATTCAAACGATGGCCTTTTGAGTATATAATATGCAGCGTCTGCCACTATTTCCGGGTGGCGGCTTCGCTGCATTAAAAACTCTCCACCCAGCAGGTTTTGTACAGCCGCGGTGGCAATGGTGGTCTGAGGCCATAATGCATTGGCAGCAATGCGTGACGGGCGTAATTCTTCACTGAAGCCCAGCACCATCATACTCATACTATACTTACTTATTGTATAAGCAACGTGTTTTCCGAACCATACGGGGTCCATGTTCAGTGGCGGTGATAAATTCAGGATGTGTGGGTTCAAAGCTTTCCGTAGATGAGGAATGCAGGCTTTACTCATCAGGAAAGTGCCACGAACATTTATGCTTTGAATGAGATCAAATCGTTTTGCTTCAGTCTTTTCTGTTTCCGTTAGACTGATTGCGCTCGCATTGTTTACAAGTATATCAATCCCTCCGAACCTCCCGACCGTTTTACTGACAACATCGGCTATACTTTCTTCAAACCTTACATCTCCCTGCAATGGCAGGCATTTTCCTTCCCCGGCTGCTTCAATTTCTTCAGCCGCTGTGAATATTGTTCCTTCCAATTTAGGATGAGCTTCGGCTGTTTTACCGACGATGGCAATGTTGGCCCCGGCCTTTGCCAGCCGGATTGCGATCGCTTTTCCTATTCCGCGGCTACCGCCAGAGATCAAAACTGTCTTATTTGCAAATTCCATATATCAGCAATTTATGTATATGAGCAAGAATCTTCCCGATAATGTACGACAAATTATTGATGAATGTTGTGAGGTGCAGGCTTTTATATGTTACCTATATTGGTACTGAACACTATCGGTAAAATATAAGCGCTTTTTCACCGTGAACATTAACGTCTCTTATACGGAAGCCGGATTGGTATAACTACGAGCATTCCAGTAAATCATGAATTGTTAAAATCCAGCATTAGCGCTCTTGCAACCGGCGGACGAGAATATTATGTTTGTATTGTCAGATTGATTGATGCGCGAACAAACCAATATCCTGAGAAGCCAAATCAACATCCTAAGTAAAACCAGTCCAGTCCAAAGAAAAACCAACGTTCCGTTATCATTCTATCAGGCAACAATCCAAATGTCCCGTTTAGATCCAAACCCGTGAGAACTTAAAATTTGTACCTATTGATGACCAAACTATGTTGGTAAGGTTGTACAAAGTTCTTTAAACAGCCCTCTGATCCAGGGCTGTTTTTTTTGTTATGCAAACACCTGGTTTAATATGCCGGCAAGTCTTATCCCGCCTTTTAACAACTGGTTGTTTAGTATTTCAACATAATCATAGTTGTATCTATAGCCCAGTTTCTGGTTATCTTCTTTTATGCCTGAATATATTTTCTGTGTTTGCAGGTAAGTATCGAATATCCACTCAGCCAGTGGTTGTTCTTGCCATGCATCCTTTTGGGCCTTACTGGGATGGTTAAGCGCAGATGCATATTCGGTGTAACTCAGCTGTTGAAATTCTACCAGTTGTTCGTCCCAGACCCGGTGCAGGTTCGAAGGCTGGTTAAACCATTGTACCCTGACCCTGTTTCCGCCCAGGTCATCCTGACGTGCCACATGCATGGGTTGATGCAAGTCGCCAACAATATGTATCAGCAATCGCAGGTAAAGCAGCTTTTTTTTCGCGCCAAGTTTTTTGCCTTTGAGACTGTCAACAATCATATTAACCTTCGTATAGGCGTCAACGGCAGTATCCCTTTTTAACCTGTCGATGAACTGATCACGATTGAGTGAATCGTTGATGTTGATAAAATGCCAGTTATATAAATAGTCATACGCCGGATCGGATTTGTAAAAGTCTGCCCAGTTACTGGCCATTGCTATAGACTCCGTTCCCAGGATCCTTGCTATTTCTTTTTTTGCCTTTGTTGTCAGGTGATATGATGCAATCTCCCCTACCACCCTATGGCCGATTACACCCCAGGCGTAGCCCTGTAAGGGGAGGTATGACACCATCAAAACGATAAGAAATAATTTTAGTCTTGACACCCAGCTCCGGTTTATGTTCATATACTTCACTTTAATCAGTCTAATCCATTCATTTAATCCCCGATCCGGCAGTCCTATATGTTCTTCTGACTGCATTCTCAGTCCCTCAATTTCTGCCAAAAATCTTAATCCCAAATGCTCTGCCTGCGTTCGCCGGCCCTTAGGTTCGGCCTGAATTCTCGATCCTGCATGCTCTTCCGGCATTATCAGTCCCTTAAGTTCGGCCTGAATTCTCCATCCTGTATGCACTTCCTGCGTTCTCCGTCCCCTAAGTTCGGCCTGAATTCTCGATCCTTAATGCTCTTCCGGCATTATCACTCCCTTAAGTTCGGCCTGAATTCTCGATCCTGTATGCTCTGCCTGCATTCACAATCTCATATGTTTTCATTGCATCCTTTTGCTATTTAGTAACAGCACTAAGCCAGGTCCATCACCGGTTTATTCTGGAGGATATCTTCAATTTTTGACATCACTTCAGGGGTCAGTTTTTGCAAGGTCTCCAGCGACTTCAGATTGTCATGCAACTGTGAGGCTTTGGTTGCTCCGAGTATCGCTGTTGTTACTGTGGGATTATGTATTGTCCATGCTATTGCAAGTGAAGCAAGCGAAACTTCAAGGTCTTTTGCAACATCTGCAAGCTTCTTCACCTTTGCAATTTTATCTTCCTGCACCCAGCGTTTCTTAAGCCAGTCGAAACCCTCGATCGCTAACCTTGAATCTTCAGGTATTCCGTCATTGTATTTGCCGGTAAGGAATCCTGCAGCGAGCGGACTCCAGATCGTGGTGCCGAGCCCGACATTTTTGAAAACAGGTATATAATCCATTTCCATCTTATACCGCTCGAACATATTGTATTGAGGTTGCTCCACTACGGGCCCGATCAACTTATATTCCTGGGCCACGCGATGCGCTTCCATTATTTCGGCACCACTCCATTGGCTCGTACCCCAGTAAAGAATCTTGCCCTGCTGTATAAGGTTGTGCATCGTCCATACCACTTCCTGTATCGGCGTATCCACATCGGGGCGATGGCAGAAGTAAAGGTCAAGATAGTCTGTCTGTAAACGAGTCAGGGCTTCATGACAAGCCTCGACGACATGTTTACGACTGAGCCCTGTCTGGTTTGGCTTGCTGTTTTTTCGGGATCCGAAATAAACCTTTGATGACAAAACATAAGAAGTCCGGTCCCAGTTTTTCTTCGCCAGAACGCGACCCATCATGTTTTCGCTTTCACCGAAAGCATATCCTTCTGCATTGTCAAAAAAATTGATACCGTTATCATAGGCGATGCCCATTAATTCGTCCGCGCTGTTGTCTTCAATCTGCTTGTGAAAGGTGACCCAGCTGCCATAGGATAAAACGCTCAGCTGAAGCCCTGATCTGCCCAATCTTCTGTACTCCATACCAAAATTGTTTAAAGATGATCTTTAATTATTGTAATCCTTCCTCCGAAGCATTCACGCGCCCGCTGTTACCGTAGGTTTCTCTCCAACTCAGGTCCTGCGCGGCCCGAAGCCCATAGCGGTGATACAATACATTCCCATTGCGCTGATGATATTCAGCTGGTTTGTCTGTATAAAACTCTTCCTTGTTCTGATCCCACCACAGTTCCTGCGACTTCAACGTGTCACCTGTCTGCAGATTAATGACCATCACGCTATCTTTTAAAAAAATCTTTTTTTGCGACTCGAGATATTTCGCATACATCGCATCAAGTGTACTCTCGATCTTTATGGAATCATTATAAAAATCAACATGCAGAGTATTGGGAAACTCCATGAAAGATGAGTCGACCATATACCTCCGCATTAATGGAGATGTGAGCCGTGCTTTAACTTTACCGGCTTCACTCAGATAACTTTCAATTTCTTTTGCTTCTTCGACCCCGGTTTTTTTCTGGAGCAGGCTATCAACTTTTTTCAGATCGTTCTCACAACCGGAAATAAAAAAGCAGCCTGTAATCAGTGCTGCAAGTATTGTTAAACCCTTAAAAAACCGAGTGGAAAATCGCATATTCATCTCATCCGTTAATAGTATTTTCTCTTCACAAACCATATATCACTAAGATTCAAACCAAGGGCAAGCGCAAAAAAGTTTTCCCGGATTGTATTCGTCTTGTCTCCTCTTTTTCCATACTCCAGGGTGAGATTGATTACCGCAAATTGCTTGGTGTAAGCCGGTGGCCGCATGGGCAGTCCCATTCCGAAAGATACTGAATATGTAGGTCGTTCACCATCCACATTTACGTAGTCAGCACCAAGATTGAAGCCTGCGCGGTAAGCGACACGGTTCCAGTAACTTTTTGCATTGAGTGCATTTGGTATAATCTGTCCTCCTAAATGCATCTGCCAGCTGGTCTGTAGAAAATCCTTCTCCCCATAGAAACGGTAATCGATCCAGTTGGTTTGGGTAAAGTCGGCACCAATCGCCCATTTCGACTCGCGGTCCAACATCAGGCCAAAACCAAAACTTGAAGGGTAAAGGATCTCACCACCGATATTTTTCTGTTCAAATATACTGTCAACCCTTACCGGACCATTTTCCTGTGATATAACGGTTTCTCGTATAACATCCTGTGAAGCGTTCAGGTCTGATTGCAGGTTTCCGAATGCGCCGATGTGCAGCCTGGTGGTCTTCTGGAGCTTTATGGTATATTGCAATCCGGCATTTAACAGGGCGCCGCCATAGCTTGTTTTTGTAGAATGGGCAGATTGATAATAAAGGACTGAATCCGTGAGAAAAGTAAGCGCGTTACGAACGTTTTTTGAACCGAACAGGTATCCAACATTCACACCAACCCTAAGGTTTTTGATGCCGAAGCCCATACCGGCAAAAACCTGCTGAGATCCGCCATCGCCCTGGAATATACTCTGCGCGGAATCTTTCAGTCCGCCGCTGGTGAGAAACTCCCTGCGTTCAATCTCGTAACTCACCCGGGACATAGGTCGCAACCCGAAAGCCAATCCCCAGTCTCTCTTGCGGCTCAGCGGTATCCCGATGGTCACATAAGAAATATTCGGACTGGCGGAAGATAGTTTCCTCGGTGGATCAATCGTCTTAAGGGTACTGGTGTTGACTTCTACGCCTATGTCGAGAACTGTTGCTTTAAGCCTGGAATAAGAAGCCGGGTTAGAAAAATTGACAGATTGAAAATCCCCATAGGCAGCAGAAAAGCCACCCATACCCCGGTTGATAATATTTTGAAAAGGTACCGGGTTACCGAGACCATATCTTGAAAAAGGTGAGTTTTCAGTTTGAGCGTTGGCTAGTGAAACACATGAAAGGAACAGTAATGCTAACAGCCTGGTTTTCTTATACATTATCATACATTATTATACTCACAGATAGCATATAGACCTTTATAGATTAAATTGGGGTCTGCAAATATCTTCTTTTTTAGATGGCGGACAAAAAAGCTCGTATCACCCCCGGTTAAAACGACGTTAAAGTTGGTGTATTTTTCTTCATAACTCTCTATAATTCCGTCGATTTCCTTAGCCATACCTAATATCACTCCGCTTAAAATATTGGTGCGCGTGTCATAGCCGACAAGTGGAAAATTCCAGTCTTTTTCTATCAGCGGCAGTAAATCGGTGAAGGCATTCAGGGATTTGAACCGCATTTCAAGGCCCGGCGAAATACCACCGCCAAGAAACTGGTTGAATTTATTGACGAAATTATAGGTGACGGCTGAACCGAGACCAATTACGAGGTTATTCTGACCCGGGTAGAGATCAACGGCACCTACCACCAGCCCCAGGCGATCCGCCCCGATCGTTTCCGGCTTTCCGACGGGTGTGGTGACGGGTAATTTGGAATGATGATTCAGCTTATGGAACCGGGTTTCGGCTGTGAGAATGGTTTCGATCACCGGATTGTGGTTAATCACCGACGAAAGCAAAGACTTGTCCGGCTTCCACGCGTCAAGTATCATCCTGAGCGATCTCTCGCTATCGTCTTCCATCACAAGCAGTTCCTTCAACTGGCGGTCCTGGAATACCGCACATTTTTTACGGGTGTTGCCAAAATCAAAACAGCAGGTAATGGTCATGTTGGAAAAATGATGATTGGGGGCACAACTGCCCTATCCGGGTTTTGTGTTTTAAACCGCGAAAATAGCCTTAAAGCGCTTAATTAGGTCATTTCGCCCGATGAAATACGGAAAGCAGGGGCATCCGAAAGGGTGTCACCTGATATTCAGCGATCCTCGTGACGAGATATTTGGAGATCCTGGTGACTGAATGTCTGGAGTGCTCTGAAACTGAGTGTTCTGAGATTCGGGTAAACGAATGTCGGGAGATCCGGATAATTGAAGATTCAGAGATTAATATCTAGGTCCAGGGGAGATAAGTTTCTGAAATGCCCGTTAAGCTTAACTTTTTCTTTCAGGTGCTCCATTTCCATCAGCATTGGTAAAACCTTCTGGAGGTGTCGCTTTATATATTCCTGCCGCTGTATTTCCTGCAGCAGGCTGAGCAATTCATACTCTTCATCAAGTGACATTCCTGCATGATGACCCACATCATAGGAAGTCAGGTCTTCATCTGGTTTCTTGAAGTCTTTGGTGATATTAAGCAGGCGGTGCAACTCCTTGATGCCGGTAACAATCTTCTCCATAAGCTCCCTGTTCCCTGTGACCATTACATTCGGCGGATAATTGACGATCGCACCACTATAAAGTTTGTCGGGGACCAGTTTTATCATTTCGAGTATCCGGAAAATGGCCAGGCCTTCAGTTTTGATATCCATTTCGCCATTTTCATACACCTGTACTATTTCCGTAATCAGTACGAGGGTACCCAATTCCTGGAGGTGATTGTTGACGACAGCAGGAATGCCAAATGGCTTTTTAGCCTGGAAACATTCGTTTATGAGCTGCTTGTATCTGGGTTCGAAAATATGCAGTGGTAGTTTTTCTCCGGGATAAACAACCAGCGATAATGGAAATATTGGAATGAAATTCGTCATCTGTATCTGTTCAGAACAACCTTAACAAAAGTAAGAACCCTTAGGCACAAATTACTTAGTTTTACCAACGGGTGGCACGTTCACCGGTACAAAGATTCAGCAGATGAAAATCTCAGGTTTTACAATTATTAAAAATGCCTTACAGAATGACTACCCCATTATTGAAGCCATTACTTCTATACTTCCGGTAGTGGATGAAATGATCGTTTCCATCGGAAACTCGACAGACGGCACAGAAGCGTTGATCAGGAATATCGGCTCAGATAAGATCAGGATCGTACACTCAGTCTGGGATGTAAGTCAAAACAATAAGGGTGGGACGATACTCGCTGTTGAAACCAACAAAGCTTTTCAACAAATATCTCCCGACAGCGACTGGGCATTTTATATCCAGGGAGATGAGGTGCTTCATGAAAAATATCATGACTCGATCAGGCAGGCCGCCGCAAAATACAAGGATGATAAGAAGGTAGACGGATTGCTGTTCAAATACCTTCATTTTTTTGGGACTTATGATTATGTGGGTGACAGCCGCCGCTGGTATCATCGGGAAGTAAGAATAATCAGAAATGACAAAACGATCTCAGCATACCGCGACGCACAGGGATTCAGGCGAAACGGAGAAAAGATCAATGTAAAGCCTGTAGCCGCCACCATTTATCATTATGGATGGGTCAAGAGCCCGAAACAAATGAGGGAGAAACAGAAAAACGTCATCCAGTACTGGGAGGACCAGGAGGCCACGAAAAAAAGGCTGTTGGCAACAGATATTTTCGACTACAACGAATTCGATTCCCTTCAGCGATTTGCCGGAACCCATCCCCGGGTAATGAAAAAAAGAATTGCTGAGAAGAACTGGGAAATAGATATGGACATTTCCAAAAAACACTTCACATTAAAAGACAGGTTCCTGTATTGGATCGAAAAAAGGACCGGAGTACGTCTTTTTGATTTCAAGAATTACCGTATTATCTGACTTTTCTACCATTCACTCAAAAAATACTCCGCTTACGCAACGGTTGTCCTTTGCAAATTGTCAGGCATCTATATTTGTGTCTACAGAACCGCGCACAGATACCAATGATCATTTGACCTTATCCAAACAAGTACCTTATTATTGACGGTTTTAATACTCCCATCCTGCACGTGCGGGATGGGTTTTTCTTTTTGCGTGAAATTTAACTTCGCAGAACCCATTTCAGGAGTACTTTTGCATCATGAGAAAGGCGAGTCAATTTATCGTTGTTTTGTTGTTTTTCTTTTTCACCGCTATATCAGAATCCCGGGCTCAGTGCTCTATTTGTACAAAGACTGCACAGCAAATGGGTGAAGGCCCTGCCCGTGGTCTTAACGGCGGCATACTCTACCTCGCCGCTGCACCGCTTATGATCCTTGGATTCATTGGTTACAAATGGTACCAAAGTAACCGGGGCTCTTAACGCTACGACCCAGCTCCTCAATATTTTTTCTAAATTTTACTGACCGGGGTTTATCTTGTATGCACCAAAATTATATGCGTATGAGATGGATCATTTTTGTCGCTTTTCTGATGCCTTTCACTATTATGGCTCAGAAACTGCCAGCTATTGAAGAAAAAGTGGCAAATTTTAGAAAATTACCCGGCTTTTTTCCAGTGTATTGGGACGAGGTACAGGGTAAGATATGGATGGAGATTGACAAAACGGAATCCGAGATACTTTATGCCAGTTCCTTGCCGGCGGGTCTTGGATCCAATGATATCGGTCTTGACCGCGGCAGACTTGGTTCCAGCAAAATAGTCAGGTTCTCCAAAACCGGCCGCAAACTGATGATGATACAGCCCAATTACGAGTATCGTGCGGTGACCGGTGACGCCCCGGAAAAAAGGGCAGTTGAACAATCCTTTGCACAGTCTACCATTTGGGGTTTCGTCATAGAGGCGGAAACAGGCAACAGGTACCTCGTTGATGCTACTGATTTTCTTTTACGTGATGCACTTGCTGTAGGCGCTACGCTTCGTCGGATGAAGCAGGGCAACTATAGCTTCGACAAAACCAGGTCGGCCATTTATTTGGCTGGTACAAAAAATTTCCCGCTGAATACTGAAATAGAGGCGACAATAACACTCACGAGTTCCGATGGAGAAGCAGGCAACTTCCTGCGCGCCGTTACTCCTTCACCGGAAGCCGTAACGCTTCGTATGCATCATTCCTTTGTGCAGCTGCCAGACAGCAATTACAAACCGCGTGTATTCGACCCCAGATCAAGTTTTATCCCGGTTTCCTTTTTCGATTTCAGCACCCCTGTAACTGAACCAATCGAAAAACGGTTTATTATCAGGCACCGCCTGCAGAAAAAAAATCCTGCAGAAGCATACGGCGAAGCGGTTAAACCCATTGTTTACTATATAGACAATGGTACTCCTGAACCGATCCGTGGTGCGCTGCTGGAAGGTGCGAAATGGTGGAACCAGGCATTTGAGGCCGCCGGATTTAAGGATGGATTCCAGGTACGCCTTCTTCCTGATTCAGCAGACCCGATGGACATCAGGTACAATATGGTAAACTGGGTACACCGTTCTTCCCGTGGCTGGTCGTACGGGGCTTCGGTCGTTGATCCACGAACCGGTGAGATTATCAAAGGGAATGTAACCCTCGGTTCTTTGCGTGTGCGCCAGGATTACCTGATCGCACAGGGATTACTCGCGCCATTTCTTACGGGTGTTCCGGCAGAAGATAAAATGCTAAAAATGGCTGTCGAACGGCTTAAGCAGTTATCAGCCCATGAGATCGGTCATACGCTTGGACTTATGCACAATTATGCTGCCAGTGTAAGTGATCGAGCCAGTGTTATGGACTATCCGCACCCGGCAGTAAAACTTGATTCCAGGGGTGAGATCTCACTAAATGAAGCATATGATAATAAGATTGGCGCGTGGGACAAGGTGGCAATCACCTGGGGTTACAAAGAATTTTCAAACCCTGCCGGTGAAAAGGACCAACTCGATAAACTATTAACGACAGCTGCGAGCCAGGGGCTGCAGTTTATTTCGGACCGGGATGCAAGGAGCCCGGGAGGCCTGCATCCCCAGGCTCATTTATGGGATAATGGTAAAGATGCAGTTGCAGAGTTAAATGATGTGATGAAAGTACGGGCCAAAGCCCTTGCCCAGTTCGGAGAGAATAATATCAGAACCGGGGCACCAATGGCAGGCCTGGAAGAAGTACTTGTGCCTATTTATCTTTATCATCGTTACCAGCTTGAAGCCGTTACCAAGATAGTGGGTGGCATGTATTATACCTATGCCGTGCGGGGTGATGGTCAGCAAATAACAAAAGCAGTAAGCAAAGACGAACAACTGAAGGCGTTGAATGCAGTTATCAGCTGTCTTGATCCGGATAAACTTGTGTTGTCACCTAAAATTTTGAGTCTTATTCCACCCAGACCGGCTGGCTATGAGGGCGGCGTGGAAATATTTAAGAAACGTACCGGGCTTGCCTTTGATGCACTCACTCCCGCAGAAACCGCGGCAGACCTCCCAATGTCATTTTTATTTGACGGTTCGCGGCTAACGCGGCTGGTACAAAACGAATCAGGATCAGATGGCCTGGGCCTTTCCGAAATGATCAACATCCTGGTTGAGAAAACATGGAAGGCACCGCGGAGAACAGGTATGCAGAAGTTGATTCAGTACCAGACCGAGCAAATACTATTGACTTATTTGTTGGCTTCGGGTATCGACCAGGGCAGTTCCATCCAGGCGAGAGCAATTGTGCAATCAAAAACACGGGCGTTGAAAAACTATATCAACGAGCAGTTGAAACTTACAAAAGATGAGAATTACCTTGCGCACCTCGAAATGGCTCTTGAACGACTGAAGGCACCTGAGAAAGCAACGCCTACCATCCATTCCCCAATTCCTCCCGGCGCGCCGATCGGATGCAGTGAAATGAATTAAGCAGGAGCCGTCCCGAGATTTTTTACAAATCTGAAAAGGTTAAAACGGCCTCCTTTGAGGGCCTGTTCAATACCGGATTTAATCACTGATTTATCATAGCCTTTCATCTTCTGCTGTTGCAGCAGATGAAAGGCTCTTTCTGCAAGTAGCCATGATCTTTTTACAGGGATGGAACTATTTAACTGATGTTGATAGATCGCCTTAGCCAGTTCATTGATACCTTGTTTCGCCGAAGCAACCGTTTGAATGATCGGGGTCAGGTCTTCATGCAATTGAGCAGAACCCTTGATCATCAACCTGAGGTTCCGCGTAAAAGTATCTGCCTCGGGTCGGTCGGCTTTATTAACAACAAAGATGTCGGCTATTTCCATCAGCCCTGATTTCATTGCCTGGATCTCATCACCTGATTCCGGCACCAGCACCACTATGGTAGTATCAGAAAGCCCGGTAATTTCAATCTCGCTTTGTCCCACACCTACTGTCTCAACAATAATATGATCGAAGGGAGCTGTTTTTAGTAATTCTGTTATTTCAATAATTTTTGGATGAAGTCCTCCCAGGGATCCGCGGGTGGCAAGTGATCGTATAAAAACGGACGGATGATTATACCAGCTGCTCATCCTGATCCGGTCACCAAGGATAGCGCCAAGATTGAATGGAGATGATGGATCGACGCATAAAACAGCAACCCTTTTTCCGGCTGTTACAAAACTCTCAATCAAGGCATCAACAAGTGTACTTTTTCCTGCTCCGGGCGGACCTGTTATTCCCGTGATCCGGATACTATCATTGGGAGTTAAATCTTCAAGCATTGTTTCATATCCTTCAGCTTCGTTTTCAATCAATGATATTACGCGGGCCAGGGATTTGATATCCCCGCTTTTTATCCTACCGATGTATGTTGAAAATGGATGAATCACTAAGCCTTGATTGTTGAATACCCAATGCCTTGTTCCTGCCTGCAGCTGTGGCAATTAGGTACACAAACTGAAATTTGATAGCTTGCACTGGTCAGATGATCGTTTGAACACCCATGGCAAAATAACATCAAATTCAAGATGATTCCGGAAAATATTATCATAAGCAGAACAGACAGTATAGGAGATGTGGTGTTGACATTGCCTATGGCAAAAATCATCAGGGAGAAGTATCCTGACTGCAAAATTGCTTTCCTTGGCAAAGAATATACAAAGCCGGTTATACGTGCCTGTGCTTATGTGGATCAGTTTATCAGTCTCAATGATTTTATGAATAAACCTGTGGCGATTGCGGGTAAGCGGCCTCAATGTATTATTCATGTATTTCCGCATAAGGCGATCGCCAAACGTGCAAAAGAACTGAAGATGAGGCTGAGAGTTGGAACCACCAACAGGCTGTTCCATTGGACAACCTGTAACAAACTTGTCCGGCTGAGTCGAAAAAAGTCGGATTTGCATGAAGCCCAGCTTAATCTCAAACTGCTTGCACCTCTTGGCATCACTGAGCCCTTTTCACTATCAAAAATCGCTGAGTCATTCGGGCTTGAACGTATTCAGCCTCTCGGGCCTTCACTCTCATCGTTGATAAATCCTGAAAAATATAACCTTATACTGCATCCGAAATCGCAGGGAAATGGAAGGGAATGGGGACTGGCAAATTTCGTCGCGCTGATCAATTCACTGGAACCTCAACGCTACAACATTTTTATTTCAGGCACGGAGGCGGAGCGAGCGATGCTGCAACCGGTTTTTGACCAGGTTAAGGAAAAGGTAACGGATTTAACCGGAAAAATGGATCTCTACCAGTTTATGTCATTTATCAAGAGATGTGATGGTCTCGTCGCCAGCGGCACCGGCCCTTTGCATATTGCAGCGGCACTTGGAAAAGATGCATTTGGAATCTTTCCCCCGATCCGACCGATACATCCGGGACGGTGGGCACCACTTGGTGAAAATGCAAAAGTATTTGTTGCAGAAAAAACCTGTTCTGATTGCAGGCGGGCGCCGGCCTCATGTCATTGTATGGCAGATATAAAGCCATCCGATATAGTGGAAATATTGGAAACTAAATTCGAGGCTAAAGCCGGCTCTTCACGCTTTGCTTGAATTTCTTCCATTTCACCCTTCCGCGGGAATAGCTTGTCTGAAATTTATCGGCAAATCCGGGATTAAACAAGGCCGACTGAACATAAACCGTATCACTCAGATCCTGGTACCACATCTTATATGAATTCTGCTTCATCCATGCTTCAATCAGGTGAATATTAGGATTAACATAAGCTTTGGAATGGGTTTCTACCGATATGATTTTGGGCCTGCTTATCATTTTGTCTATTACATACCATTCGCAACCTTCGACATCAATGCTGATCAGATCAATATCACCGGTATCAATCTCCGAAAACATCCTGCATTCAGTTGTAAAAAAATCAGCTTCGTTTTGCTTGTACCTGTCATTGATAATGGCCGGCGTGGATTTTAATGCCGTTACAAAAGTCGATTGATCATATCTTGACAATTGGACCTCGCCGTTATGGTCAAAGATTGCGACGGCATGAACAGTAACATTATCATCTTTAAAATAAGTAACAATTTTTGCGGCTGTTATCGGGTCCGCTTCCACCAGTGTGGTGCGGATGCCTTGTTTTATGAAGTCGATGATATTTGAGTATTCCGGGAGAAAAACACCCACTTCACAAACATGGTTAAATGCAATATTTTTGTGAAGCAATTTTTTATATAATTTTTTCATCCGTAATACGGGTTAGTCCATAGAAAGGTAACTTTTTTCTATAGATCCTTACAATTTATGTATAAAAAAAGCGGCAGATTCCTGCCGCATTGTTCTCCATCCCTGGTTCTCCGTATAAGTGTTTATTTCTTTCTTGTCATCTCCCAGGTTCCGCCATTGGTCACGCTGTTTCCGTAACCCCAGTTACCAAGGATCTTCGCCACGGTTTTATTATAAGAGCCGATGACAGAAAACTTCGCAGTGTTTGCATTTTTGTAAGTACCCTCGAAAATGTTGTTGTTCATGCTCCAGATACCAGTGCCAACAACCGCACCTGTTTCATCCAGCCGGTTAAGAACTCCATTTGGCCTGATGTCAAAAGAATAAAAACTTTTTGTGTTGGTCGACTCGGTGACTGAACTGCCTGACCAGGCACCTTCAATTGAATTGGAAACGGGAGTGGAGTCGTCACTGCTTTTTTTTGAACATGAAGCAAGCATTAATACAAATGCACATGACAGCATTGTAATCTTTAGAAATTTCATTGATTAAGGTTTTAAAGATGATTTTAAATCGTTGGGAAAACGAAGCTATCATCAATTCAAACTTTTTAAAAGCTCATTTGAGTATTCAGCAATTATCAATATGTATGGAACATTACCAATGCTTAAATTTTATTTTAGGTGTTATGACGTTAATCTGCATACGCTATAAAACAAATGTGTTGTGAGATAACTTAAGTCGATTGCGGTAATTCAGAAATGTGTTGTGAGATAACTAAAAAAAGTAGCCCCGGAATTCCGGGGCTACTTTGTTCTATCCAACTAAAACCAACTGAGAAATTGCTGACTATTTTTTTTCTTTTTTAAATGTAAACCAACCATAACTACCAGTTGATTTCAAAACAACTGTCTGATCTGCATCCTCCAGAGTGATGTAATATTCTGTTTCATCATTTGCTGTGACTTCAAACAGGTCAGTGATCCAGGCATTTTTATAATTTTTCTTGATATCAGTCAGAAGATTAATTGGCAACTGGCTGGTAGTGAGATTTCTTGTGATACCCAGTAATTCACCGGTATTGGTGTAGTAAGCAACCATCATCTGATCGTTCATCTTGAATGTTGCCTTCACATACTGCTTGGTATTTTCCCATTTCACATCCTGAGCCTGGGCGAATTCTTTCTTGAAAGCATTTGCAGCTTTAGCATTTACAACTTCTTCATTTGTGTTTGCAAAAATATTACTGATTGATAATGACAGTAACAAAGCGAGGGTTAAAATTCTGTGTTTCATTGTTTGTTTTTTTATAAATGTTTTTTTAATTGTGTGGTTGTAATAATATGACGACGGTCTTTAAAAAATGTTACAGCGTTTTTTTGCTTTTATTTTTCTTTAACAAAATCAGTTGCTTTGCCGGCGGGAATAACTGAGTTTGTTTGTGTCATTCATATGTTTCATATTGACGATGCAAATATAACACGAAGATAAAGGGCCGGCAATCACATATAGTGGTGATATTTAGTAACCGGTTGTTGAATTAATGTAGATTGCATTTTTCCCGATACTCCGGAACTATTGACAGCACTGCATTACAGCGATTCAAAAAACAATGCAGGAAGCAATTAGTGTTGATGTAGTGTTGAGTGAATTGTGTACAGTATCGGTTGAATTGTATCCATGTTTGATTGAATTGTATATCATCGTTGCATCCCTAAACTACATGCTAAAAGTATTATATCACATGGATCACATGTATCAAATCCGGACACTTATTAATCAGGATTCTTTCTTTGTTGCACTAACCGCTCAACCATCACCCTTGCCGTTCAACACCCCCGGCATCCATACATATGAGGTAGCGGGAAACTTAATTCCCTATATGAATTTGCTGTAAACTAAAACGCCCCGGTGAAGGGGCGCCTGCTGGTTGTTTTGAGGGGTAAAAAACTTCTGATTTATCGGTTGTTTCAAAAACCTGGTTCGTGTTATTTAAAACCTGGAAAAAAGTTCCATAAATTCCTGGCGCCTTGATCGGGAGATACTAACGGTAGTTCCGTCGTCCATTATCACGTAACCGCCTTCGCCCCTGACAAATTTTTTAATCCTGTTTATATTGATCAGGAATGAATTGTGTACCCTAAAGAAGTCAGGGCCGGAAAGGGCCTCATCTATATCTTTCAGCACTTTGGAAACCATGATCTTTTTTCCGCTGCTTAATACGATGTTGGTATAGTTACTTTCTGCCTCACAATAAATAATATCACCGGTCGAAACGAAAATCATTCCATCATTGGTGGTGAGAGCGATCCGCTGTACGGTGTGTTTCGGGGTCTGGCGAATATTCTCGAGCAAAAGCTTGATCTGATCCGGGGAGGGAGAAGATCTCTTTGCCTGCAACCTGTTGATGGTTTCCTTGAGGTCGTCAGGATCTACTGGTTTAAGCAGGTAATTGAGCGCGCTGTATTTAAACGCTTTAATCGCAAACTGATCATAAGCCGTGCAGAACACCACGTCAAAAAACAACTTATCAAACTGTTCCAACATGTCGAAGCCGTTCATATGCGGCATTTCAATGTCAAGAAAAACCACGTCAGGCCGGTGAAGATGTATCGCTTCCAAACCCTTTTCCGCCGAATTACACATCGCTTCGATCTTTACTTCGGGGCAGTAAGTTTTTAACAACCACTCCATCATTTCAAGGCTGTTGCTTTCGTCGTCTATCAGAACACATTTTATCATATAATTACTTTGTAGGGGGTTTGTTGTTGTAGCGGAGTTGTGCTTTATTGTTTTCTGCATAGATGAGATTTACAAAATCGGAATTTTTAATACCACCTTGGTGCCTTCTGCGCTTTCACCTTCGTCTTTCAGGTCAATGATATCTACGCTGGCAGTAAGCTCAGCATACTTATTAAGAAGACTGAGCCTGTTCTCGGTCAGTTTCATACCCAGGGATTTGCGGGTTACAGCAGATTTACTCCTTAGCTCTTTGGCCCTTTCCCTGCCCACTCCATTGTCTTCGATTACTACTTTGATCATATTTTCAGAAAGCTTGGACACATAAATCAGTAAATAGCCTTCCGTTTCCTTATGAAGCAAACCATGCCAGATTGCATTTTCAACATACGGCTGAATAATGAGAGGTGGAACCTCTACGCTGTCTGCAGAAACTGACTCATCAACCACTATGCTGTAGGTGAACTTCTTGTCAAACCTTAACGCTTCCATTTCGATGTAAAGCTTCAGCGCTTCGAGTTCATTTGACAAGATCACGTTTTTATTATTTGAGTTGTCAAGTATAAGCCGGATCAGTTTTGCAAACCTGGTCAGATAAAGAGAGGCGGTAGCCTGGTCACTTTTAACAATGTACCTGTTGATGGAATTAAGGCAGTTGAAGATGAAATGCGGGTTCATTTGTGCCCGGAGGGCCTGCATTTCGACTTCAGCCATTTTATGCTGAGTGTCCATCAATATTGCCTGAGCTTTCTCTCTCTCCTTTTCTGCCCTGATCCTGATGATCTTGTTAGCACACAAAGATGCGATAGTGATCAGTATAGACAAATGCTTTTGAGTAAAGAACCCTTTTATTGAGTGTTCGCAGTCTACTACTCCAAGTACTTTACCGTCCGAGATGATAGGAACCGTAATTTCAGAGAATCTGAATGCGTCATCAACGATATAACGGGGATCTTTGGAGGTATCATTGATGATCTCGGCTTTACCGCTTACAGCGACGCTTCCGACTATTCCCTTGCCCAGCGGGATCTCAAGCAGGTTTGTTATCTGGTTTTCGCCCGGACTTTTTGGACCATGAGCAGCAGTTTGCACCAGTACCTGTCTTTTTTCATCGACCAGGTAAATAACACAATCTTCAAATCCAAGTCGCCCGATACAACTCCTGGCTACTTCCCAAAGTATGGTTTCCACCGTTTGGGCCTCATACATATTGGTAGCGAAATAATTGATTGCCTGTTCCATTTCGATCTCTTCGCGCTGTTCAAGGATCTTTTTGTTCCGGTTTACAAACAGCCACAGTACTGACCCGGCCAAAAGGATAACACAGCCCGCAATGAACCACCACCTCTGCCAGATCGGTGGCACTATATAAACGGACACAGCATTATTGGATTTTATCCAGTTTATTCCGTCCAGGCTTGCGCGAACCTCAAAGTTGAAGTTTCCAGCGGGAAGGGAAGTGTAATGGGCCTCCCTGATGTCAATGCCCGAATGCCATTCCTTTTCGTACCCGGTAAGCTTGTATTGGTAGTGAATGTTTTTGGATCCGTAGAGGTTTATTGCAGAAAAATAAACGGAGACATCATTTGAAAGATAGGACAGACGGAGGTTGACATCATCAGTGATGTGACGGCTTTCACCATCGTATTTTACATCCTGGATGCTTAACGTGAGCCTTGAGGGAATACTCACCAGTTTGTCAGGATAAAAATAATTGACCCCGCTTCTGCTTCCCCATAACATCTCTCCATCGCTGGTTTTAAAAGAACTGTTTATGCGGAAGCCTTCAATACTTAAACCTGAATTTTCCTCAAAGTATTGCATGGAGCTGTCAGCAGGGTTAAATTTTATGAGGCATCTCGTATTTGCAAGCCAGACGGTACCAGTAATGCTGTCTTCAAGCAGATCCTGGCAATTGATATATCTTAATCCCTTATTGTAAGTATAGTTGAGAGTACGATCCATGGAATCAAGCATCGTGAAACCAGTATTGCAGCTGAGAAAGATGTTTCCTTTTTTGTCACCGGTTATTGAGTAAACAGCGTTGGAAGGTAGGTTTTGCGTAGTTGAATAGTTTCGGATCGTTTGCCTTACCGGGTCGTAAACACAGGCTCCGCTTGTGCCGGTCCCAAACCAGATTCTGCCCCGCCGGTCTTCATAAATCTTAAATACTCTTTTTTTCTCAAGTTCTTTAAGCTGTGGATGATCCTTGAAAGAAATAATCTTTAGTGTCTTTGGATCCATCCCAAACACACCACCGAGTGTCGCGATCCATAGCCGGCCATCAGACAATTTCACAATTTCCATTACCCCCTTTGAAGCAACTCCGGCACCGAGAGTGGTATCCCTTGGTATATTGGTAAACTTTTTTGTTTTTATATCAAACAGCGATAGCCCACCACCGTTCGTACCGATAAGGACCTTGTTGGTCTTCAGGGGAAAAATGGACCTGATTTCGTACGGTCTCACTCCAAACTCGGTCTGTGACTGATGGGTATAAAACTCAGACTGGTTAGTCGCCCGGTTCCACTTGATCAACCTATCCATGGCACCAATCCAAAAAACGTTACTATCTCCGGCCACGATATCTGTAAGATAATTATCAAACAGGTTGCCTTCTTTATCTTTGAAAACCCGGGTATACCCGGCAGATTTGTTCAGAACGTTGCCCATGTTTGCACCGGAGGTGTAAGTGCCCACTATTACCTCTCCTTTTGAACCTGCGAGCACACGGTAGGTATAGTTTGATGAAAGCGAGTGTGCATCCAGCGGATCGTGGGTGTGCTCGGTGATTTTGCCGTCCTGGCCTATAACAACAAGCCCATTAAAGTCTGTTGCCACCAGTAAATCCCCGTTCGATGCCTGCCGCACCTCCGTAAGATTAGTATTTAGAAGCTGGCCGTTTAGCTTATGCTTTAATTCATATTTTTTGAGCGTTTCACCTGTCCTGATATCAACTATAAGAACATGTCCCTTTTGCAGGCCAATAGCAATTTGGGTGTCGTTGATCTTACAGGCACTCAGCGGAAAACTGAATGAACCCTGGTAAATGGTTTTGCGGGTGCTGTAGTCAATAATGGCAACTACCGTGTCCACACAAAAAATAAATTTATCATCGGAAAACTTTTCCGTGTCCCAGAACACACGGCTTAAAGCTGGCGGGATCCAGTCAATTTTCTTCCATTTACTGATTGAGCTGTCATAAAAAAACTGGCCTTTTTCACCGAACAGGACAACCCCGTATTTTTTTGTTTCGAAAATACTCGGGCACCCGAATTTTTTCAAAGTATCGTTCAGGGTAACCCGGTGGAAGCGGCGGTTTTTGTCCAGCCAACTGGCTCCTTCCGGTGTTCCTATCCAGATATTATTTTTACTGTCGGCTTTCACTTCTACGATTACATCCGATGGCAGTTCAGGATTATGCTCCTTGAAATAGGTGCGTATTTTATAACCGTCATAAAGGTTAAGACCCTGTGAGGTTCCTATCCAAAGGAATCCGTTTTTATCGATCGTGAGTGTGCGGGCGTTGTTTTCGGAGAGACCATGAGTTGCATTGAGTTTGGAGAAAAGCAGGGACTGCCCGTATAGCCTGTTGAAGGACAACAGGCAGATACAGCTATACGCCACTAACCTGTATAGCCTGACGGGGATGCTCATGAATAACTAAATTTAGCTGGTATTCATGAATTCATAACAGAAGCTTGAGCGGCTTGCGGGGATTTTGAGCCGTTTGCAGGGTTTGGACTGTAAAACACGTAGAGCCGAAGGAAATCCGGGTCACAAAAAAAGGGATGTTCACCTTTCGGAAAACATCCCTTCTGAATATCTATTCAGGAAACCTGCGCTCAGATCTCTGTTGCCATCATCAGGCTTCAGCACCCATTCTCTTCTGAACCCTTTTACGCTCATCCTCATCAAGGATTACCTTGCGGAGACGAATGTTCTTCGGGGTTACTTCGATGCACTCATCCTGCTGGATATACTCCATACATTCTTCGAGTGTCATCTGGATCTTTGGAACAATTCTTACTGAATCATCGCTACCGCTGGCGCGCATGTTGGTAAGCTTTTTACCTTCCGTAGCGTTTACGATAAGGTCACCTGGTTTGATGTGCTCAGCAATGATCTGTCCAACATAAACCTCATCTCCCGGATCAACAAAGAATGAACCGCGATCCTGCAACTTGTCTATAGAATAGGCAGTTGTCGGAGCCTGGTTTTTAGCGATCAATACGCCGTTGTTACGACCCGGGATAGGTCCTTTCCAGGGCTTATATTCATTAAAGCGGTGCGCCATAACAGCTTCACCGGCAGTGTTTGTAAGCATTTGTGAACGCAGACCGATGAGGCCCCTTGATGGAATTTCAAACTCAAGGTGTTGCATTTCACCCTTGGTTTCCATTACATGCATTTCACCTTTACGTTGTGTTACCAGGTCGATTACCTTACCACTGTATTCTGCAGGCACATCAACGACCAGTGTTTCGTAAGGTTCGTGTTTTTTGCCATCGATCTCTTTCACGATAACCTGCGGCTGACCAACAGTAAGTTCATAACCTTCCCGACGCATGGTTTCTATAAGAATACCAAGGTGAAGGATACCACGGCCGAAAACCAGGAAGTTGTCACCGCCACCATCTGTATCTTCCACGCGTAGTGCAAGGTTCTTTTCAGTTTCCTTCATCAGTCGGTCACGAAGGTGACGTGAGGTAACAAACTTACCATCTTTACCAAAGAAAGGTGAGTTGTTGATACCAAACATCATGCTCATGGTTGGCTCATCAACGCTGATAACCGCGAGTGCTTCCGGATTTTCAGAATCAGCGATTGTATCACCGATATTAAAATCTTCCAGTCCCACAACCGCACAGATATCACCAGCTATAACTTCAGTTACTTTTTTCTTACCGAGAGATTCGAAAACATACAGTTCCTTAACCCTTGACTTCTTTATTACACCATCAGCCTGCATCAAAGCGATAGGCTGACCTTCACGGATAGAACCGCGGGCAACACGGCCCACTGCAATACGACCAAGGAAGGAAGAATAATCAAGTGAGGTGATCTGCATCTGCAAAGGACCTTCGCTTACTTTCGGTGGCGGTACATGTTTGATGATACCATCGAGCAGTGGCGTAATATCCGCGCTTTGTTCAAGTGAATCGTTGAACCAGCCATTTTTTCCAGAACCATAATAAGTGGCGAAATCCAGCTGGTATTCAGATGCATCCAGGTTGAAAAACAATTCAAATACCGCTTCATGAACTTCGTCAGGACGGCAGTTTGGCTTATCAACCTTGTTAATAACAACAATGGGTTTCAGGTTCAGCTGCAACGCTTTCTGGAGCACAAAACGTGTTTGTGGCATAGGACCTTCGAAGGCATCCACGAGTAACACCACACCGTCTGCCATTTTCAGCACGCGTTCAACCTCACCACCGAAATCAGAGTGACCCGGTGTATCGATCACATTAATTTTTACACCTTTATACACTACAGCAGCGTTCTTACTGAAGATGGTTATACCGCGCTCTCTTTCGAGGTCGTTACTATCCATGATAAGATCACCGGTGTCCTGGTTAGCCCGGAACACATTGGTCTGGTGTAAAATTTTATCCACGAGTGTTGTTTTGCCGTGGTCAACGTGTGCGATAATCGCTATATTTCTGATTTCCATAATGCGCTCCTTGTCTTTGGGCGATGCCCGGTTGTTTCGGATTTTCGAAACGTGCGCAAAAGTACGAAAAAACGGCCGGAAGCCAAGGCGGAAATTGAAAACTTATTGCTAAATTAAACTAAACCCTTATGTAAATTTTGTTGCGATCCATCCACCATCCTACAAGCCAACAAGTTAGCATGACGGATAGGGCGAAGATCAACGAACCTGTATAACCTCCGAAAGGAAGGAAAAACGTACGGAAGATCCAGTTATAGACTGAAACGTTCCCTTCGAGCTGGAAAAAGTACAACAGAATGGCAATCACCTCAGATAAGAGATAAATAAACAGGGGGTTTTTGCCGAATACCTGGAAGAAGATGGTCCACTTCGTTTTCTTCAGAAAGTCCACGATATAAACAATGGAAGCAAGTATCATGCAGTCAAGTCCCACTGTGAGTAACACAAAGGAGCTGGTCCAAAGCTTTTTATTGACCGGAAACACGAGGTCCCAGCAATAAGCAATCGCCAGCAGCGCGGCTCCGGCCAGTAACAGTTTACTGAGCGTTTCCCAGGTTTTGCCCTTGTCCAGGATATACTTCCCGGCAAAGTAGCCCCCGATCACATTAACTATGGCCGGTATCGTGCTCAAAAGCCCCTCGGGATCGAAAGCAACTCCTTCCCCGTGATACAGGTGGTTTTCGCCAATGAGGAACCGGTCCAGCTTCACCCCGGCGTTAGTATTCAGTCCTAATGGATCCGCTGATTCCCCGAACCAGATCATTACCGCCCAATATAGCAGAAGTAAGGCTGCAGAAATGCTCAGGATCATTCTCGGCTTCAGGTAATAAACCATCAGCGCAGCAATGCCATAACAGAGAGCGATCCTTTGCAGCACACCGAAAACCCTTGTTTTTTCAAAAGGCCGCATGCTGAATCCTCCCGCATCGTTGTATTCGACAAAAGGAAACCAGTACATCAGGTATCCAAGCAGGAAAATGATGAATGTCCGCTTGAAAATTTTCCAGAGCACTTGTGACTGGGCCATGGTTTCCCATTTCCGGGTGGCGAAGATCATCGCATTACCGACGGCAAAAAGGAATGACGGAAAAACAAGGTCGGTCGGCGTAAACCCATGCCAGGCCGCATGGTGCAGCGGGGAAAATGTGGTGTCTCCGCTGCCGGGAGTGTTTACGATGATCATAAAACAGACGGTCATCCCACGAAAAACATCAAGGGCCAGGAACCTTTCAGACAAAGCCATAAGCAGTTATTGAAGGCTGAATTTAAGTGAAAGTGTGAGAATAAACTCCGGGTGGTGCGGCAGACCTGGGTTTTTTGCCTTTAATGGCTTTCTTTGATACCCGCTTTGTTTACCAGGAAATTTTCGATCTCCCGCTGAACTCCACTTACATCATGAGATCTTATATAAGATCCGATCACGTGTGTGCCGGTATTTGGCATTGCGACCGCAGCTTTTTTTGAAGGATGGGTTGCCAGTTGATCGAACATGCGCTGCATGGCAGAAACTTTGACCGTGCTATCCTGGTGTATCTCATCTTTATAATAATATAACAATAATGTTGGCTGCGTGATTTTTTTAAAAGTTTCTTCATTCATCGTGGTTTCCAAATATTCCTGCAGCGCCACGGCTGCCTCCAGCCTGTATTTTGATGACCAGTATTGCAGATTAATCGGCCGGGTATCTGACGAGATGATATAGGGAGAACCTGTGATCAGTTGTGCGATCTGTAAGCCCCAGGGATTATTCAGGATCCAGGCGTTGGGATCATTTATTTCGATGTTTGGTGAAAGCAGAACAATCGCCGCGACATCATCGGGATAAGTGGCGGCAAGTTGTAAGGCGTTAGTCCCGCCTGTTGATGTGCCCACTAATATCACCTTGTCACCGATCATATGGCCAATAGCAAGTGCTTCTTTGGCGGATTCCCAATAACGGTCAGCGGTCAGCTGCATCATGGGTTCGGTGGTATCAATTCCATGTTCGGCAAGGCGGGACAAGTAAAGATTGAACCCAAACTTTTTTGCGATGTTCCGGTGAACAGGATCGCCTTCGGCCTGCGACGCACTGAACCCATGTAAATACACCATTGAATAGGGAGTCTTCCTTTTGAGCGAATCATCATACCAGATGATCCTCGCCTCATTATCAGGTTTTATTTTATGTTGTGATTCCCGTTTCCTGATATAAGTCTCAAGCGGGTAGGCCTCAGCAGGTACAACAGGAACCGACCGGCTGTATACCGGGGTTGTTGGGGCAGGACCTAAAACATAGGCTATAGCCAGGATTGCAAAAAGACCAAAAAGGACCCATAATATTTTTCGCATACCTGTAATTGTATCACTAATCTACAATTTATTGCTCAATCACGTATGACTGACGCGTCTAAGATTAACTTAATTAACTTGCTTTCTAATTCTGCTGCAAGTGTCTTTAAAAAAGAGTAATCGCGGGCTTTCAGAGGTTGAGTCACCTGTTCAACTGAACGGGAATGGAAAGGGCAGAAAGTTTATCTTTCTGATAAATCCTATTTCAGGAATAGGGAAGAAAGATGTTCTGAGAGAACTGATCGCCCAAAGAATTTCGAAATATCATTACCCTTTTGAGATATCTCCTACAACGGCGGATGGAGATTATTCCACGCTCGCAAAAACTATAACAAGTGATGGAATTACGGATGTGATCATATGCGGCGGAGATGGTACTGTGAACAGCGTCGTTTCTCAGTTGATGAATATTCCTGTAAACATTGGTATCATTCCCATGGGTTCAGGAAATGGCCTTGCCCTGGCAGCCGGCATTCCGAAGGGACCTTCCAAAGCGCTTGATATCATTCTGAAAGGAAATACATCACTTATTGATGGTTTTTATATCAACAACCGCTTTTCGTGTATGCTTTGTGGTATGGGTTTCGACGCCCAGGTTGCACATGATTTTGCCAGGCAAAAAAGAAGAGGGTTACAGACGTACATAAGAGTTTCGGCAATAAATTTTTTTAAGGCATCGCCCTATTCTTTTGAAATTACCTGCAGCGAAGGAACGTTCCGGGAAGATGCCTTTCTTGTTTGTGTTGCCAACAGCAACCAGTTTGGAAATAATTTTACCATCGCTCCGAAAGCAAGTCTTAATGATGGCTTGCTCGACATCGTAGTTGTGAGGAAGATGAACAAGATTATGATTCCATTTTCTATAATCAGCCAGGCGACAGGCATTAATGCATTGGAGAGAATATCTGAACATATCAAAAAGAAAAACGTCCTGTACTTTCAGACCAGCGAACTGACTATAAAAAATCCGGGGCTCGCTCCACTGCATATAGATGGTGATCCTGTTGAAACTGCCGGCGAGTTTCATATCAGGTTAATTAAAAAAGCTTTCAGATTGCTGCATCCCTGATCTTACTGCATTCCCACCGCAGGAGGCGGTTGCAGAAGTTTTAGCACCTGGTCGAAGGCCTTCTGATTATTATCATTATCCAGCGCTTCCGCAATATTTCTTTTCTCTCTTTTGGTTAGATGAAAACTAAGTGCTGCCCGGCCATCTTCTTTTTTTGGCACATACTGGAAGGATATCTTGTGTAACTGGTGACCAATAACTGCCTGGGTGAGGCCCAACAGGTCATCCTGGTTATATTCCTGCATTTTATACCAGTTAAATTGTAACAGAAGCAACGGTTTTGTAACCAACTCCGTAACATCGGTTGATTCATAAGGATTCTCCCAACCACCGCTTTTCCTGTCTTTTATCTGTATCAATACAAGTCCGCTGGTATTCTCACGGATCCAGTCCCGGAAAACCTGTACAAATCTTATCGCAGATTCCTGTCCGTAATTATCGCGCAACCCGGCGTCCATTACATCTATTACCGGTGTGGTAGGCAGCCAGACATTTGGGAGCACGTAAGGAAAAGTGGCATTCATTCTTAAGGCCGTCAGTACCCGGAGGTTCATGGGGTCCTGTTTCGAGAACAGGGCCTGGTAGTCTACCGCATCTGCATCAATGGCCATCATGTTGGTGGTGTCATGTACAGGTTTCATAAGGAAACTCACAGGCTGAGTGCTGATAATAAGCTTTCTTCCATCTCTGGTAATAACAGAATTGAAGAACATCAGGGGAACCCGGGCTGCTGTTTCGTCTGCAGTAAAATCGCGTAGTTGTTTGTTCAGTAATCCATGTGTGTTTTCATTGAGTTTTTGCTCAAAGGCATAACCTCGGTCCTTGATATACTGGTATTCTCCAACCTTAAATTTTTGAGCGGGTGAAGCAAGGTCGCGGGCTACAAAAGAGGTGAACAGGGCATTTAAAAGGTCCTGGGAAATGTCATCAACATAACTTTTGTCCTGCATGTTGATCTTTTTTCCTGCGAGCTTTTCTTTATACAGCTCCCTGAAATAAGTAGCCCCAAGCATACCTCCCGATGCCCCAGTGATCAGGAAGGTCTTGTTCATCAACTCACCGTTATGAAGGCTGTCAAGCCTTTGCAGAACATTCATGGTAAAGCTTGCGCTCCGGTTACCTCCGCCACTGGTATTGATGATATACATCAGTGGTTTGTCAGTATGTTGCTTCGCCTTCCACTTGTTGAGGATCCCGATCATGTTTTCTTTATCACGCTGCACATTTTTTTCAGACATCATGTTCATGATCTGATCACGGTCATAAACAGGTCTTTCCTTCCTGTTATTATAGTTAAGCCCGTATGCCTTATTGCTGGGATCGATCACATCATACTTATACAGCAGGTTCATGATCGCGAAAAGCAAAATCATTACAGGCAGGCTGTAGCTTTGAAGGAAATAAGAAAATGCTCCTGACACCGCAATGAGTATCGCAAAAAATATGGTGATCCCTGAAGCAGCCGGTAGCTGAAACAAGGGTTCATCTGACCAGAACCCGATAAGGATAAGGAACAAAAACGCTATAAATATTGAAAGCACTGCAGCAAAATGATGACGGCTGAAAACTGATTCGATGAATTCGTTACTATAATGCGAAACATCTCTTACCTTTTTTAGTCTTTGCATCGAATTGAGATACCACTCAACTTTTATCAGCCGGCTGCCATGTAATTTTCTTTCCCGTTTTTTGAATTGTGCCTTTATTAGTTCGGGATTTGTAATAACGGGAGTAAGCCTTCGGATGATACTTATATCTGCACGAAAAAAATAAAACAATGAGATGGCGACTATCAGGGTCAGGCCGCTCAGAAATCCACTGACCAGGTAGATCACTTCAGTAGCAGACATCAACTCTTTCCTGGTGTCAAATAAGATGGCTTCTATAAAATAATATATAAGGAATGTGAGCGGTATCACCCCGTTGTTGATACAATACTTCAAAAATGGTTTGGTAGTGGTAGCGAGAAAATGAAAGTGGCGGCTGAAAAGAATGAATGTGGTGATGTTCCAGCTCATGATAAAAATCCCGATTGAGATTCCCACAATAGCAGCACTCACAAAATTTACCTCGCCCAGGTATTCAGGTGCAAGGAAAAGAGAATCAGCACCATAGTTTTTCATAAATGAACCGCCGACTGTGCTAAACAGGAAATACCAGAAAATAAGTAGAATCTGGAACTTTTTTAAGTGTAACAGTACCAGCTGAAGCGGAAATGAATAATATAGTCCACGGAAAAATGACTTCATGCAGGGTCTGGTTTCAGGCGCCGAAAGCACATCGGCTCAATTAAGCGTTAATTTACACTAATCTAAACGAAATGTAAAGCCGTAGATTATAGGGAATGCTTAAAAGATTTACCTGTGGTAAGATACCAGATTGCAACAAGGCTTAAAACGAGTAACATGCCGGTCACCTGGTGAAGTTCAGCCATCCATTCAAAAGAACCCCATTTACCGGGAACAATTCCCGGGCTGATAATAACGGAGCTGATTCCGAGGATAGCCTGCACGAGAACAAGAATGGCGGCAATAGCGGCAGCTTTACGAAGGTAAGAGGATGAGTTTTTACTACGGCGTATTTTTACCCCAAGGGCTATTATCAACACGAGCAGAAGATAAGCGAGCATCCTGTGAATAAAGTGAATCGTTTGCGTGTTCTCGACAAAATTCAGCAGAACAGGTGTTTCACTTAAGATCTTTGCCGGAACAAAGTATCCGTTGATATCCGGCCAGGTTGGTGCGGCGGTCGCTGCTTTGTGCCCCGCCATCAATGCTCCGTAAATTAACTGGAAGAACAAGATCCCCAATATAACCAGGACGCCGTTTTTGAGTCTGGGAACTGCGAATCGTTGTCGCTCCGGAACGGAGAGTTGTAAAGCAAACCAAAACGCATACGAAATAAGCACCATTGCAAACACAAAGTGCAGCGCAAGCCTTGTAGGTTTTACATATAATGCATCGCCGGTTAAACCACTTGCAACCATGATCCAGCCCACTGCACCTTGTAATGCCCCAAGAAGAAATAAAATCAACAGTGGAAAATACATGTCTTTGCGAAGATGCCTGCGTGCGACCAGGTAAATAAATCCTGCTATAAATACCACACCTATCAATCTTGCCCAAAAACGATGGAACCATTCCCAGAAAAAAATGTATTTAAAATCAGACAGGGTAAAGTCCATATTGAGCAAGCGGAACTGGGGTGTTGCTTTGTACTTTTCGAACTCCTGCAACCATGCGCTTTCGCTGAATGGTGGAAGCGTGCCGGTAACAACGTTCCATTCGGTGATAGAAAGCCCGGATCCTGTTAACCTTGTAATTCCCCCGAGAATAACCTGGATGAGTAACATTACAACACCAATATAAATCCAGGTAGCTACAGCTTTTCTTGAATGATTCTGCTCAGATGTGTGCATCGCGGAAGCAAAGTTAGGGAGGAAATGCGCACGTAAGTTGTTTTTGAATTAAAGCCATAATTCTTTAACTATTATATAGATACCCATTATCAGTATAGCCCAGCCGAACGCTTTTTTCAATGTTTCCGCAGGTATACGGTCACTCAGCCTGCTGCCGATCATTATACCGGTTACAGCCAGCAAGCTAAAAAGCAGCATAAGCGGCCAGTTGAACGGTTGCCCGACTATACTGATGCTGAAAACGAATCCGAACAAGGAATTGATAGCTACAATAAGCAGCGAGGTGCCCACCGCAATTTTCATTGGCATGCGGATGATCAATACCAGTGTCGGAATGATCAAAAATCCGCCGCCTGCACCAAGCAACCCTGTTACTAACCCGATAAGCAGGCCGGGTAAAACCAATACAAGGTTTGGCTCGGGGCTGTCATGTGCAGAAGGGTGGCCGGCGTTGCCCGTGTGAGCGTCATTTTCGACGTGACCTGAACCCGGCTCATTACCGATCATTGATATGGCTGCACCAAACATCAGTAAGGCAAATACCACCATTAGCAGCATGTCCCTGGTGACCCTTATACTGCCGATATTGAAGAGGTGGTCCGGAATTGAGGGGAGCAAAAAATGACGGGCAATAAAAATCGCCAGGATCGAAGGGATTCCGAAAAGGGCGACCGCCCTGAAGTCAATAAGTTTCTTGGTATAGGCTTTAGCGCCACCTACAAGACTTGTAATGCCGACAATAAAAAGGGAATAGGTGGTTGCCATCAATGGGTCTACGTGCAACAGGTACACCAAAACCGGAACGGTAAGTATAGAACCCCCACCGCCAATCAGGCCAAGCGAGATTCCGATGATCACTGCAATAACATATGCCAGGATTTCCATGTATTTGAAATTTATCCACTTTGTTGTGGATAAGAAAACTGCGCGGCAAAGATGGAAAATTAAAGTGATTCAAATGGCTTGTCTTATTTTTGAAACGAAACAAGGAATCTGTGCAGGTATATCATCAATATGAGTATATGGAAGCCGGCTGCGATGAGGCCGGTCGTGGTTGTTTGGCAGGACCGGTGTTTGCAGCAGCAGTTATTTTACCCCCGCTTTTTTTTCATCCATTACTAAACGACTCAAAACAGGTAAAAGAAGAGGACCGCAATGTTCTCCGCGGCTTTATTGAGAAACATGCTGTTTCATACGCCGTAGCCCGGGTCGACCACGATGAAATTGATCGCATCAACATTCTCAAAGCTTCATTCAAAGCCATGCACCTGGCGCTTGACCAGTTAAAAAAACGTCCGGGTTTTCTGCTTATAGATGGCAACAGGTTTACTGCTTATAACACAACTCCCCATGCCTGCATAATACAGGGAGATGGCATATATGCATCCATTGCAGCCGCAAGTATTCTCGCCAAGACCTATCGCGATGAATATATGATCAAGCTGCATGAAGAATATCCTCATTACAAGTGGAGTTCCAATAAAGGTTATGGCACCAGGGCTCACCGCGATGCCATAGACACTCACGGCATCTGCCCTTACCATCGCAGAAGTTTTCAATGCTCAAATATTTCCTTCGCAGATCTGGAAGATTAATTCTCCAAATAATACTGTGACCCCTGCGGTTTGCACTACAGTTAATGTTTTGTTAGCGGTTAAACCTTTGATTTACCTGGTGTTCTGATATATAGTAACAACTTAAAAGGCAACCATGAAAGGTAAAATCATTATCACACTTACAGTCCTGATTACCCTGGCAATGTCCAGCGCAGATGCACAATCAGTGAGAGAAAAAAGGCAATATCAACGTGACAGGATCAGCAAAAGCTATGAAAGGGGTAAGATATCAAAGCAGGATCGTCAACGTATTGCCCGCGAAAGACATCATTACGTTCATGGTAAATATTACGGCCGCAATGAACGCAGGTACGGTTACCGTGAAAAAAGATACCAGCGTTATGACAATCGCAGGAACACACGTTACGGGTATAACTACAGGAATGGATTGAGAAGATTTGACTAACAGTGATTGATAGATGAGCGTCCTACGCAATGATGGCATTAAGATTTTTGTACGGAACGATCGGATAAAAAAGCAGTTAAACGGTTTATGGATAGCTGATGATTAGTGTTTAATGTTGATGTTTGCAGATCCCGCCCTCGTGGCGGGATCCTGTTTTCACGAGGCTCCATAACATCAAACCATATCGCTGAAAAAACTTTGTTTTCTTTCGTCCCATTCATTTCGAAGTAATCCAAAATACATGGTGTCGCGTCTCCGGTTCGAATGCATCTGCATATGACTCCGGAGAATGCCTTCAGGAATGAGACCAACTTTTAATATGGCGGCTTTTGATCTTTCATTGGCGGCATCAGTCTTTATTTCCACCCGCTCCATCTTCATGGTTTCGAAAGCATAGCTTAGCAAGGCAAATTTGGCCTGCCTGTTGATTCCTGTGCCCATATATTCTTTGCCTAACCAGGTCCAGCCAATCTCTACCCGATTATCTTCGAACGAAATATTGCCATAGCTGGTGCAGCCGCAGATTTGTTTTGTGTCCTGGTCAAGGATAACAAGGGGCATTCGTGTTCCGGCAGCTTTTCCTTCAAATGCTTCATCCATCCAGCTTTTCAATTCGCCTGGCTTGCTCAGGTCCTGTTTGAACCAGGTCCAGATCTCGGTATCATGGGTCAATGGTTCCAGCGCATCAAAATCTTCAGGTTTCATTGGCCGGAGAATTACCCTTGAGGTTTCCAGCATAAAACCTTCCGAAAAAAATTTGCCGTACTCTGGTTGCATAGTCTCTTTTTGCAAAGATATCAATCTGTTACCCATTCCCCTAGTCCTGCACGTGTAACTATGGGCTCATCACCTGTACAGTCAATAATGGTGGAAGGAACGGTACCACCTATGCCACCGTCCACAACGATGTCCACCAACTTGTGAAAGTTGGTATGGATCAGTTCGGGATCTGTATACTCCTCCACCATTTCTCCAGGGAAAGTGGCGCTGAGAATCGGGTGACCAAGCTCCCTGACTATTGATAAGGCGATCAGGTTATCGGGAATCCGGAGTCCTACGGTGTTTTTCTTACTTTTTAAAAGCTTGGGCACTTCTTTGCTCGCGGGAAGGATAAAGGTGTATGGCCCGGGAAGATGGCTCCTGATTAAACGGTACAAAGGAGTAGACAAGCTCCGCGTGTACTGGCTCATATCGCTGATATCGGAGCACACAAAAGAAAGCTGTGCTTTCTGGGGATCAACATTTTTTATCCTGCAAATTCTTTCTATTGCCCCGGGATGAAAAATATCACAGCCGAGGCCGTAAATCGTATCGGTCGGATATACAATTACTCCGCCCTTACGCAGGGTATCAACAATGGTCTTGATATTTCTTGGTTGAGGATTCTCAGGATGGAGAGGTAATAGCATAATAACAGTTTGATTTGTGCGACCCAAAAAAATGTGCCTGATCTAAAAGATATGTCAAAATGAACATTTTATCGGGGTGGCAGTTATCTGATAGATGAATTTAATATTAAATTTGCCCAAAAGTGAGCTATGCAGTTACAACCTGTTGATACAGTAAATTCTATAAGTGCGCATGAATTTCAGCAGCGTTACTACAAGCCGATGAAACCAGTGGTGATCAAGGACATGGCAAAATCCTGGCCGGCTTATCAGAAATGGAACTGGGACTACTTTAAATCGATAGTTGGTGATAAGGAAGTTGCGCTTTATAATAATATCAAAAGCGATGCATATACCCCTGTGAATGCTGCTGACGACTACAAAACTTTTGGTGAATATATCGACATGATCAGTAAGGGACCCGCTGGCTGGAGAATATTTCTCTTCAATATTTTTGATCATGCCCCGCAGCTGACCCAGGACTTCTCGTGGCCGGATGATTATATGAAAGGTTTTATTAAAAAGTATCCCATGCTTTTTGTGGGTGGCGAAACCAGCATCACCCATATGCATTTTGATATGGATCTTTCTCATATATTTCATACTCAGTTTGCAGGACGCAAAAAAGTGTTGCTTTTTCCGTATGAAGAGCAACATAAACTCTATCGTAAGCCATTTGAGGTGATGAGTATGGCAGATTTTTCAAATTATTACCAACATAATGGCAAACCAGATTACCAACAGTTTCCCGCATTAAAACACGCAAATGGGTATGAAGTTGTACTTGACCATGGAGATACGCTTTTTATGCCCGCCGGGTACTGGCATCATATGGAATACCTTGACAGCGGATTTGCCATGAGCCTGAGAGCCATGCAATCTTCAATCGGCGGTAAACTCCATGGAGCCTGGAATCTCATTGGTATGCGGCATATTGATACACTTATGAAAAAAACTGCCCCTAAATGGTGGTATGACTATAAAAAAGAAAAAATTTTCAAAGCAGCAGAAAAAGAGCTTTCAAGCTTGTCATAGCAAGGAAGACAGGTGATTCTGTTTATTGATTTGCATTAATTAAACTTTGAAAAAGACTGGTTATTAAAGTTTTTTCAAAAAAATATTGATATTCTAGAAACTAGTCTTTACTTTTACCACGGCTCATGCAGCACGACGCTTCCTGACTGCGTGTCTCCAGCCTTCTTAATCCAATCTCTCTATTATCCCAAACATCCAATTTCTATTTTCTATCAATTTAATTCAGATCCTGATTTTTGAAGTTGCAATCTTCAAAATTTTGGTGTCTCTGTTAACGATCTCCGCACCCCTTGAATGCTGATGTTTGTACCCCTATTTTCGTTTGTGCCTTCAATTTTTCGTTGATTTATCATTATTGCTTTATGTTATGCAAAGCAGTGGTTCCATGCACTACTTGTGACTCCTGAGTCGGGTTTTGTTTGCTGAAATTACTATGTTAATGCTGTTGCATATGTGATATACATTTATCAACTGAACATATTACATCCGAAAAACCCTTCATTTAAAGTTACTATTGATAACCTCGCAACTTCTTTCTTTTTGTGGTTTCAGAGGTAAGCACAGGCCGGCGATTTCAATCGCTGGCATTTTTTTTTCGGTTAACTGTTAGCGTTATAACCAATTGATTTCGGAACGACGATCTGAGCGTTGATACCTGCAATTATTTTCTTTGGTTCTTTAGATGGATGGCAATGCTATGTTTCAATGAATCGTCAGTCTTTTCACAGTCAGTTTTTCGTACGGATCTCTTTTAACAGCTGAATTATCTGCGGCAGGTTCTCCGGGCGAACCGGGATGCCAAAAGAAGAACACCAGCTAACTTCATTAACACCTTTAGATGGACGGCTAACCAGGTGTTGTACATTCAACTTCTTTTTTTTATTACGCATGTATAAAAACCAGAACTCATCCTGCTCTGTATCGATGGCATCGACCTCTTCGGGATCTACTGTGAAATAAATTGTTTCAACGAGGGAGTCATCGCTGAGTATCATCAGGTTGTTGCCTTTATAATATTTATATTCTATAGAGAGCGAGTCATTTCTCCAGCCGGCATCTATGGTAAGCATCACCTCAAGATCCTTCCAACGGGTATTGAAGACGCCCCGCAGCAGGGGAAGTAAAGCTTCGCGGGCTTTCTGTTTCCTATCCGTCCCGGTCTGTAACGATTGCGTAGCCTTTCCCGGCAGAGTTACATATACGTGAAAATATTCACCTGAATTATCATAGTTCCCCGGCAGGGATGACGCCGGGCTTCCAGAGACCAGGTCAAAATATTTTTTGACTGTGTGCGAGGGTGGATTCATTGCATGAACCCTGATTGTTGGGATTAAGCCGATGCCGGCTGTAAGCAGCAAAACTGAGACTTTTTTCATGGGATGACGGTTGGATATATAACCCCATTATCCCAGGTATATTGTATGCGGAAGCGGAGACTTTTGATCTATTCGAAACCTTTTAAGCTACTGCCCTGAATGCCAGATGATTCGTTAACCAGGAACCGCCGCCCGGAATCAGGCAAGGATTTCCCAGGTTTCCCTTCCCCTGAGCAATTTATCGAGGTCAGCTTTCCCCTTAGACGCGATCACATCTTCAATCTGGAGGTTGAGCGTATCTTCATAACATGCACGGTCGGCTTTGTAAAAAACACCGAATGGCCGTGGTAAGTGGCCCTCTACACGCGGGTCATCAAACATTCTCACCAGGATCTGGGCCTTATAAAAGTCCTTTTCATCATGTACCCAAAGGTCATCAGCGCTATAACCATCATTGAGATCGACGACTATTGGTTTGAAACCGTCCAGTTTGATTCCCTTGTTCTGACCGGCACCAAAAATCAGCGGCCGACCCTGGTCCATGAATAGCCCCTCCTGCGGTTTTGTGCTTTTTTCGGTGAAAATCTCAAAGGCGCCATCATTGAAAATATTGCAGTTCTGGTAGATTTCGAGGAAAGATGCACCATGGTGCGCATGGCTTCTTTTTAACATATCCTGGAGATGTTTCGGATCCCTGTCCATACTACGTGCTATGAATGTAGCATCAGCACCCATGGCCAGGGCCAGGGGATTAAAAGGATGATCCAGGCTGCCGTATGGTGTCGATTTCGTAACCTTGCTTTTTTCTGAAGTCGGCGAGTACTGGCCTTTCGTCAGTCCGTATATCTGGTTGTTGAACAATAGAATGTTGACATCAAAATTGCGCCTTAACAGGTGAATAGTATGGTTTCCGCCTATACTCAGGCTGTCTCCATCACCTGTAACGATCCAGACGCTTAGTTCCGGCCGGGTCGCCTTCAGACCCGAAGCGATCGCGGTAGCACGTCCGTGAATAGAGTGCATACCGTAAGTATTCATATAATAGGGAAAGCGTGAGCTACAGCCAATTCCCGAAATAATGACAATATTCTCTTTTGCAACCCCGATTGTGGGCATGACCTTCTGAACCTGCGCAAGGATCGAATAATCACCACAACCCGGGCACCACCGTACTTCCTGGTCGGTTGTAAAATCTTTGGCAGTCAGAGGAACGGCATTTATAGTCTCACTCATCTAATGTTTTTTCGTTCTGTAAAGGTATTTCTTATTTCTGTAACACTAAGTCACTGAAGACAGGCGCCGGCAATTTTACAAATTTATTACGCCATTGAAAGGGCTGTCGACTTGTTGATCGTTCGGATAATTTGTACAAGGTTTCAGGGAATTATAATTATAGGCATAAAAAAAGCTTTGATAGCCGGTAGAAACCGGTGGTCAAAGCCCTTCCTATTAACGCTCAAAAACGAATACGAATCTAAACGCCTGCGCAGGGCTTACCCCCGTATAAAAAGTGTTTTCCCGAGGTTTTTTTCCCATTGCGAATCGGAAAATTTTATTATTCATCAGCCGGGATAGGAGTTTCGCGCTCAGGTACCCGCAAAAAAAAAGAGCCACAAGGGCTCTTCGCGTATCGAACGGTGATCGATTGAAAATTAACGGCTGAAACTTCCTTTGCGTGCAAAGGGTCTGTTGCCTGTTTTTTCTTCACGTGGGCGTGCTACTGCTACACTGATGGTCCTTCCATCAACAACAGCACCGTCCAGTTCCTGAATAGCCTTGTTTGCAGCTTCTTCATTAGGCATTTCTACAAATGCAAATCCACGTGACTTGCCAGTAAATTTGTCTTTAATAACTGTTGCAGAACTAACTTCTCCGTAGTCTGCGAAATAGCTTTCAACGTCTTCATCAATGACGTTAAAGCTAAGATTTGAAACATAAATGTTCATACTACATTAACTGATTAAAATGATTAAATTCCAATCTGAAAAAATACAGGGGAGTAAAGATGATTACGAGCTACCAGCGTAAAACGGGGAAATGATCGTGAACTAACCTTAAAACTGTGAATCTCAAATTGAGTCCGCAAATATACTCAATAAAACTGGAATTAAATACTGAATTCGCTTCATTCGTTAAAATTAACTTGCTTTTTTAAAGCTCCTGTAAGCCAGCACCGTGCTGATAAGTGTAAGCATTGACCCCGCAAGGAAAGGAGCTCCGGGAAGATTTATCTTTCCATTTGGCCGGGTAAACCAGGCAAATAATGTTGTCATCAATGGCGGCCCGATAATCGAAGTTACACTCATCAGGCTCGTCAGCCCTCCCTGCAGTTCGCCCTGTTCGTTGGCCGGAACCTGGTTACTTATGATTCCCTGTATCGCCGGGCCGGCTATGCCTCCCAGGCAATACACAACACTAAAAGCAAACATCATCCACCCCTGGTTCGCCAAACCGAACAAAACAAGCCCTATGCTGTACAATAATAGTCCTGTGTAGACGCTTCTCTCGTTGCCAAGCGCAGGGATCATCTTCCTGATAAGCAGTCCCTGCACCAGAAAGATGAGCAGGCCAATCACCCCCAGCGAATAACCAATCATTTTTTCATCCCACCTGAATTTTTCAATGGTATAAAAAGTCCACGTGCTTTGAACCGCGTGGGCGGCAACATATACAAGTACAAGTGAAATAATAAGCCCTGAAATCTTCGGATATTTTCTTAACTGAACCAGTGATCCCATGGGATTTGCCCTGCGCCATTCAAACTTCCGGCGGTTTTCAGGCGGCAGCGACTCTGGTAATACAAAGTAGCCATAGGCAGCGTTTAACAGGCTCAGCCCCGCTGCGGTAAGGAATGGTGTGCGTGTTCCCACGCTGCCAAGTAGCCCACCCAAAACAGGACCTATGATGAAACCAAGACCAAAAGCGGCCCCAACCATTCCGAAATTCTGCGCTCTCTTTTCAGGCGGGCTGATATCAGCTATATAGGCAGTGGCGGTGGTGAAGCTGGCACCTGTTATTCCCGCGATGATGCGGCCAATGAATAACCACCATATAGTCGGAGCAAAGGCAACAAAGATGTAGTCGATACCAAATCCAATTAAAGAAAACAATAACACCGGTCTCCGCCCATATTTATCACTGAGATTACCAAGCACCGGCGCAAAAAGAAATTGCATGATTGCATATGCGAATGTGAGCCAGCCACCGTACTCTGAAGCTATGCTGTTATTTTCACCCGTCAGATTCATGATCAGTCGTGGCACCACCGGGATAATTATACCTAAACCAATTACATCAATCAGAATCGTAACAAAGATAAAACCCATTGCAGCCTGTCGGGATGGAGCCATACTTACTAATTCTTACAAAGAAATGATTTATTCATTCACAGCATTGCTTCATCACAAAGCTTCATAACAGAAATTGCCATTGGTGAAAATACAAATTACCTACTTTTACGCCTTCTTAGACAAGTTTAAACATGACAAATCAACTATTCGACTTCGGAATGATCGGTCTCGGTGTGATGGGACAGAACTTTCTTTACAATCTTGCCGACCATGGCTTCACGGCAATTGGCTATGACAAAGACATTAAAAAAACTGCGTTACTTGAATCTTCGGCAACACCAGGAACTACCGTTAAGGGAGTTAACAGCCTGGAAGAAATGGTTGCCCTCCTTGCAAAGCCCAGAAAGCTGATGATGTTGGTTCCTGCCGGTAAACCAGTAGATGATGTGATCGAAGCGCTTAAACCATTGGTGGAACCAGGTGATGTTATTATCGACGGTGGAAATTCTCATTATACCGACACGCTCCGCCGCGTGAACACCTTGCATGAAACGGGGATCCATTTTATGGGGATGGGCGTGTCAGGTGGAGAGCAGGGAGCCCGCACGGGACCAAGTATCATGCCCGGCGGAAACGAGATTGCATGGCATTCAGTGAAACCCGTACTTGAAGCAGTGGCGGCGAAAGTTAACGGAGTTCCCTGCGTATCTTATCTCGGCAGAGGTGCAGCGGGTCATTATGTAAAGATGGTTCATAACGGGATTGAATATGCGATAATGGAACTGATCAGTGAGGCTTATGACATACTGCGTCGCGGGCTGGGTCTTTCCAACGATGAGCTGCACGATGTGTTCAGAACCTGGAACGAGGGCGAACTTGAATCGTTTCTTATTGAGATAACTGCGGCAATTTTCAAACAAAAAGATAATATGACGGATGGTCACCTGATTGACCAGATCCTTGATAAGGCAGGCGCTAAAGGCACAGGTAAATGGACCTCACAGGATGCACTTGATATTGGCATTCCTATTCCTTCAATAGACATGGCGGTTGCCATGCGCAATATCAGCTCTCACCGTGATGAAAGACTGAAGGCTGCAATCCTTTATCCTGTCGGAGTAAAAGCGATCCCATTGCCACAGGAAGTATTTATTGAAGAAGTAAAAAATGCATTGGCATTTGCGATCCTGATCAGTTATGCACAGGGGCTGGCTATGTTACAGAAAGCCTCGGCAGACCTTTCCATGGATATTCCCTTGCCGGAAGTCATTAAGGTATGGAGGGGAGGTTGTATCATACGGTCCGCCTTACTCGACTTGTTTGCGAAAGCCTACGCGCAGGATCCAAAACTTTCTAACCTTTTACTGGATAAAGAAATAGCCCGGTGGGTGCTCAACAAAGAAGCTGATACCCGCACGGTGGCCGCATTGGTTGTCCGGGCAGGTTATCCTTCCGGCGCGCTCTTAAGTTCTTTGGCATATTTCGATGCATATCGCAGCGCCCGTCTGCCAATCAATCTTGTGCAGGCCCAAAGAGACTTTTTTGGAGCACATACCTATGAAAGGTTAGACGGCACCGGAACTTATTTTCACACTGAATGGACAGTCGGTAAGTTTGAGCATTTACCCTGACCTTCGGATCAACCGGATCAACGGCAACCATTAATGGTGTTGCTTTTCCGGGGCCTGGGTTTAATCGTACCAATAATTATTTTTCAATTGTAGATATTCTTTATGATACAGAACCACAAAAGACCACCGGCATCTCTCCTGTTTATTTTCGGAGGAAGCGGTGATCTGAATTTTCGCAAATTATCACCCGCTTTATACAATCTATTTATTGATGACTGGATGCCTGAAAAATTTGGCATAGTCGGCATCGGAAGAACAGAATATTCGAACGAAAAATACCGCAATCATCTCCTGGATGGTATCAAACAGTTCAGCCGTCGTAAAGACGAGCAGAACGGCAAATGGAAAGATTTTTCGCAACACATCAGCTATCTGCAAATGGATGCTGAAAATGAGGCAGAATACGCGAAGATTGCTGAGGTTGTCAAAGAAAAAGAAAAAGAATACGGAGAACATCCCAATGTAATTTTTTACATGGCAGTAGCTCCGCAACTTGTGCCTGATATCGCCAGTAAACTCGGACCACTCAATATCTGTGCTGATACAAAATGTACCAGGATAGTTGTTGAGAAACCGTTCGGTCATGACCTTCAAAGTGCTCATGAACTTAACCAGCTGCTTTCTTCCATGTTTTCGGAAGAGCAGATCTACCGGATCGATCATTACCTGGGTAAGGAAACCGTTCAGAACATACTCGCACTTCGGTTTGCAAATGCATTGTTCGAACCGATCTGGAACCACAATTACATAGATCATGTTCAGATAACGGCGGCCGAAACCGTTGGCCTCGAGGGGCGAGGGGGATATTATGAACATTCAGGCGCACTCAGGGATATGGTCCAGAATCATATACTTCAATTGATTTGTATGATAGGTATGGAGGCACCGGTATCCTTTGACGCTAACGAGATCCGCAACAAGAAAGTTGATGTGCTGAATGCAATCCGACCCGTAAAACCAGATGAAGTGCATAAGTTCGTGGTACGCGGACAATACTCAACCGGGTGGATGCAGGGAAAAGAGGTGGTTGGTTACCGGGAAGAAAAAGGCGTTGACCCGAATTCTCCGACAGATACTTTTGCGGCAGTAAAGTTTTTTATTGAGAACTGGCGCTGGCAGGACGTTCCGTTTTACGTGAGGACCGGTAAGAGAATGCATCAGAAGACTACCATTATCACCATACAATTTAAACCAGCACCCAGTTATGCGTTTCCGCCGGAAGCGACACAAACCTGGAGACCAAACAGGCTAACCATCAGCATCCAGCCAGAAATGGACATCAGGCTCAGATTCCAGGCAAAACGTCCCGGCCAGGCAATGGTGCTGAACCCGGTAGACATGGTATTCAGTTATGAGGATGCTTACGACGGCCACGAACCCGAAGCTTATGAAACATTGTTACTGGACGTTATGGAAGGAAATGCCACCTTATTTATGCGGGCGGACCAGGTTGAAGCAGCCTGGAAAATAATAATGCCCATACTGGACGCATGGGAAGCACGACCACCGGTGGATTTCCCGAATTATGCGCCCGGTTCCTGGGGCCCGGAAGATGCCGAGGCACTGATTGCGAGGGATGGCCATAACTGGGTCACCCTACCACAGGCCCATAAAGACTGACCGATAACTTAAAAACTGATCCTGTATGAAACTTCATATCTGCAAAGACAATAATGATCTCAGCATGCAGGCCGCCGCGTGGATTGCCGCCGTCATCAAACGGACCCTTGAAAAACAGGACCGGTTTACCCTGGCACTTTCCGGGGGCTCAACGCCCCAAAAATTACATAGCCTGCTAAGCGGTTATCCTTACAGGGAAGATATCGACTGGACAAAGGTCCATATCTTCTGGGGCGATGAAAGAGTGGTTCCCCTGGAAGATGAAAGGAACAATGCAAAAATGGCTTTTGATACGCTGCTCGATAAGGTGGATGTTCCGATGCAACAGATCCATATCATGCGCACAGATATAGAGCCCGCTGAAGCAGCGGCTGAATATGAGAAGGTGCTCCAAAAATACTTCGGATCCGCCGGCTATACGCTGGATCTCATACTGCTCGGAATGGGCGACGATGGACATACGCTTTCGTTGTTTCCCGGAACACCCGTGATCCATGAAAGTAAAAAATGGGTCACTTCTTTATTCCTGGACTCACAGAATATGCACAGGATTACACTCACAGCGCCGTTCGTCAACAGGTCGGCAAGAGTTGCATTTCTTACTTCCGGTAAAAGCAAGGCCCCGGCATTGGCACAGGTACTGGAAGGAGACTTTGATCCCGATCATTACCCGGCCCAGGTGATCAAACCGATGGGAGAATTGCATTGGTTTGTAGATGAAGACGCAACGTCCCGGCTTTCCCGCAGCCACTAAAATCGCTGTTAAACATCTACCGAATCATAGACCACCACCTTCTGCCATAATGCAGAATAATCTTCGATAAACTTCAGGTGAATAGGATCGGTCTGATAACTTTCCTGGTCGGCCGGATTGTTGAAATGAAGCATCCAGGAAATGGAATATGATCTTTCAATTACATCGCGATGGGTGTCGGCAGGCTTGCCGATATGGAATGTCTTGATGGTTTTGACCTTCGAAAGTTTTTTCAGTCCTTCTACCAACTTATCACGGTCTGCAGTACTGGCCGGATTCTTCAGGTAAAAAAATACGTGGTGAATAAAGATATTATTCGCTGTCATAGATGATGCGGTTGTATATGTTAGTGATGCAATGGAAGTGAGAATAGCGGCTTTACCTGTATTAGCAATAAAACTGCGTCGGGAATGTTTTGACATATAAATTCAGGATTGCGTTAGGGTGTTAAATTTATGTATTTAATGCCGAAAATGCTTAATTAGGAAAATGAAACCGAAATAAGGTTTAAATTTAATATAATTACTCGGGCACCCTTCACTTAGGGTCATCGTGTGTGAATCTTAATCTTATCTTTTTTGAAAAAAACCGGCAAGTGGAAATGGTTGCTCTTTGTTTCGATGGGCATTGCCTTGTTGATCACAGCAAGCTATCTCGTCTTTATATATAGATTCAAAGAGATACTAAAAGCGGTTATTGAAAAAGAGACTCGTGGCCAGTACACTTTTAGCGCAGCCAAAGTAAACCTGTCTATCTGGGATCAAAAGATCACGCTCAACAAGGTTATCGTTGCTCCTCTTGATAGTGCGCAAGCGTCCGCTGATTATTTTATCTCTGCGCAAAAAGTTTTTCTCTCCGTAGAATCCCTTCGTGACATAATGTTCAATGAAAAGTTGGTTGTAAATGACATCATCATCAACGAGCCTTATTTCCGGATAACCGTACATACCGACAAACCCAGGGCTACCGATGAATTTCATCCCTCGACGATCACCGACCTTATCAACAACCTCACCCAACGTTTGCAGGTTCGTAGCTTCCGGTTGACGAATGCTTCCTTTGAGTATAAAACGTTCAGGCACCAGGCACCATTCCTGGCGGACCATATCAACCTCAGAATATCCAACTTCAGGAAAAAAGACTCGATGACGAACGACCTGATGTACACTGATGATATTGATCTGTCCATTAAAAACCAATCCTGGAAGTTTCCGGGCGGAAACCAGGAGCTGAAATTTTCGCAGCTTCATTATTCCGCAAAAGATCAGTTTGTGGAGATTGATTCCAGCACCTTAGTGATAAGGGGGGAAAAAACACCTGATACTATTTCGTTATACGCAGATCAGTTCAGATTCAGCCCAAGAAGACTACAGGAGCATCTCTCAAACAATGAATTTGTAGTGGACAGCCTGGTCTGTTTAAGGCCGGTCCTGGTACTACGTAAGGCATTCAGCAATCACCGGGATTCAAGTGGGTCGATCTCCGGAGCGCTCAACCAGATGTTTAACAAAGTAGAGCTTCGTTATATAAATATTATTAAAGGTTCTTTCGCAATTTTCGAAAAAAACAGGACCGGCAGTTCATATTCAACGGAACAGGCAGATATCCGGATTTATAATCTCCGGGCGCTTAACGATCAGGTGAAGCCACTGAGTGTTGATAGTGTAATGTTTAATCTGAACAACCTCACTTTTGTGACCAATGATAGCTTGTACCAGTTGACGGTAAGCAAATTCGGCCTTCGGAATAATAACCTGACTTTCATAGATGCAAGCTTTGGTAACGCGCCTGGCAACTCCAGGCCATCCAACATGACATTTACGACGCCTGAGTTGCAATTCAGGGATATTGATCTTGAAGAATTGATGAAGAAAAAACTTAAGGCACCTGCAATTTCGATATACCGGCCGACGATCAGGCTTTTCACGAACGGAAAAAAACATGATGACCATGACAGCAGTGAAAAGTTTTCCTTCAAAGCTTTCTATAAAGTGATGAACGGTCTTGATGAGCTTATTAACGTTGACAGCTTCCGCATCATCGACGGTAATATGAGATTAAGGTCTGCTAAAAATATATTTAATGCTGATTTTAATTCCATAAACGGTGTTGTACTCATAAACAAATTGCTGCAAAGCGACTCACTCGTTGATATCAAACGCGCATTACCCTGGATGAATGTCAGGGTGGCTTCCTTATCATCTCCGGCGTTCAGTCTTGGGCTTGATAATTTTCAATTTAAGGGAACAGCCAAACACAGTTATGCTGAAAACCTGGTGTTATCCGCTCCTTCAGGAACGACAGTATCCGCTAAAGATTTAACCTGGAACATACTGGATTGGGATGTATTTCAGATATCCAGGATCATTAAGATAAGAACACTTCAGATCAGGGAACTGACAGCAACCGTACAACCGGCTACATCTCCCGGCAAAAAAAAAGGCAGTTTCCCGGTTTTCATAATTGACACTTTCGAAATTGGCAAAGTTGGTTTCGGACTGAAAAGCCAGTATTCAATATTAGATCTAAACGCTGATCAGATCCACCTGACGGATTTTAGCTCGCGGGATGAGCAGCTCAGGTGGACAGATCTGCGTGCCAGGATCAGCCCGTTTCATTTTAAGAAAAATGGAATGGACGCATCATTTAAATCGATGATGCTAAGCAATCGCGGCATAAATCAGCTAAGGGATGTGAAACTTCAGCTTAACAACAATGACAAAGAAGTCAATTTCGAGGCACCCGTGATGAATCTCAATATGGCATTTCAAAGTGCTGATTTTTCAAAATTGGTCCTGGAATCAATAGTTTCCGATACTGCTTCTCTAACCATTCTTGCCAAAAAGAAACCGGTCATGGGCCAGGAAGCGGGGGCACCAGGGGATCAGGCGGAAGAAGATGAGATTCAAAAGGTTTCCGTTACAGGGGTTTCAGCTAGCCAGCTTAATTTAAAAAACAATTCGGTCGTGTATATTAACGAGGCCGACTCAATCACGGTTAAGACCACGCTGGATCTATCAGGCAACACGATCGTATATGAAAACAACGAGGCGTTACCTTTCAGATTCAAAGAGCTGGATGTAGCCATGCGTGATCTCAAGTTTGATCAAAAACGGATCAGGGCATTCGCACCATCGTTTAATGCAAGATTTACCGACGCGAAACTGGGCCGGTCGGCCAACAGGTTGTTTGGCATAAATGCTGGCATTGATCTTAACTGGAGCTCCCTTGATTTCGCGATGGATTTTGCTGATTCAGCCGCATTAACAGCGAAAAATATTTCAGGAACATTGTTGGCTCCCGCCTTCGGACTTTCAGCCAGTACCAAAATCGAATGGCTGCCTCTGCTTAAACTGGCGACCTGGAACAGCGGCCAGGCAAGTTATGAGAATCGGGATCTGAAAGCAGAGGCTGAAGATCTCAGTTGGAACGGTCCGAAAAGTTCGTTCACAAGCGGCCGGTTCTCCGTCAAACCAAAGGTCAACGCGGCTACTGCGCTTAAAAAAGCACGTTGGCAACGAGATGAATTGGTTGTTGACGGCGAAAAACTGGGCGTGGAAGGTATAAGTTATGATCCTTCTTCGGGTGACTCCACGCTTTCGATCAATAAAATCATCCTTGATAAAATAAATCTCCAGGCCAGCCGCGACAAACGTGTTCCCTTCAGGCATGGAATAGAGAAAATGATGCCAACGAAACTCATCAGTTTAGTGCGTTTCCCTATCGCTATCGATTCGGTAATACTAAAAAGAAGTAATGTAACTATTCATGAGATTTCCGCTAAGACCCAAAAAGCAGGGACCATACCGTTACGTAGCCTTGAAGCAACAATAACGAATATCCGAAACAGGGTAAATACTGATGATGTGCTTGGTGTTTCCGCGACATCTTTAGTGCTGGATAACAGGATTAATCATATGCGATATGATGAGCTGTATCATGATTCTCTGTCACCATTCATCATGAAGTTTTATGCTTCACCAATGGAGTTAACGAGTTTCACAAAAGCAAGCCAGCCACTGGCCAATGTAGGGGTAAAAAACGGTTTATCAGATACGCTGTATGCGCACTGGACCGGCAATAAATACGCGGCAATAGGAAGAATGAATTTTCACTACAGAGGGTTGAAGATTGCGTTGCTCAATAAAGATGATCCTGAAAAAAGACAGCTGACGCTCCGGATACTAAACTTGTTGGCTAATTCAGTTGTTCGTAACGCTCACTTCGGTGAAGAGATGGTTTATTATGAGCGCGACACCGAAAAATTTGTGTTTAATTATTGGGTGAAAACGACGTTCAGCGGTCTGATGTCAAGCGTTGGTGTTAAGCGTAGCCGGAAATATATCAAGCAATATAACAGGTCGAAAGAAAAATTTTCTTTACCTGAGATACCGCCGGTAACACCGGTTTCCTCGCCGGTTATATTAACCAGCTCTTATTGAGGGTATCTTAAAGTGTTTGTCTGAAGATTATTCCTTCGACATTTCTTAATCCATCCCGTCAACCGCGTTCTCGTTTCAGACATTCGTTCAATTCAGTTTGCTTAACCCGGTTCTTTCTTCAACCCTGATTGATTAATCCAGTTTTCTCAACCAATCTTTGACGCCTCTTTGTATTTGCTTTGCCACTCTTTTTTGAAATTTTGGATCAGCGATAAGTTTTTCGTCTTCATCATTACTGAGGAATGCAATTTCAACAAGACAGTTCGGATACTCAGTAGGACCACTCAGCGCAAAATTGAAGGCACCGACATTACCAAAATTCGCTAACCCCATCGCCAGCATCCTGCTTAGAACTTTTTCAGATAGCGGGCGAAAGCCGATATAACGATAGTAAGTACTGGTGCCACGTATGGCCGCGTTGGCAGATGAGTTCAGATGCAGGCTGAGCAGCAGGTCAGGGTTTCGCGCCCGTAACATAAGCGCCCGGTCAATCATACTGATATCAACATCAGCTGTCCGGGTCATGTACACCTGGTATCGCTTTCGTTTAAGCCTTTTACTGAGTTCATTGGCAAACCTGAGTGTGTACTCTTTCTCGGTGATTTTTGTGTTCTTGCCCATAGCGCCGGTATTTGTTCCACCGTGCCCTGCATCAATAGCTATTGTTAGATTTTTTGCTTTCAGCGAAGGTTGCCTTTTGATCCTGATGATCAATTTCTTTGAAGCGCTGTCATAGGAAATATAATGGCCCCAGTGCTGCTGGTGCGCAAGCTGAACATGTACCCTGAGCAGATCATCTTCAAGCTGTTCATACCAGGCGTTCCTGATTTCTTTTGCCGTACCCGTCTGAGTGATCCAGTTTGTATTACTGGTTGCACCAAATATATCAATGGTAAGACCCGAAGGAGCCAGTGTTTGTTGACTCCTGTATGGTAATCTTTCATCAAGCTGTATGCTTATGTAGTCATGATGCTGGTCCCCGTAAACCTTCCAGCTAGCGCTCAGGTAATAGGGCTTCCTGGTAGTAACAGAATCAGGCTTCGTATTTGTTTTTGGGATATAGCCTGTATGTTTTTCTGAGAGCTGCACTTTGTAGTCTGTTGCAAAAGAGTCAACCACAAGCAAAAGCAGGTTGCTGTCGAGATAGGTCATCTTGGCGCCTCCCAGGCGGTCATCACCACGGCCATATTCGAGATAAGGCATAGGACCAGAGGTTCTGACCAGGAAAGGTAATTTAGTAATTCCCGTGTCGCGCACTACCTGCTGTCCGGTTATGCTGTCGTGGATCACGGGACGAACAGTGTTTGTATCCTGGGCCATCGTGTGAAAACCGATAAATAAGAGCAGGATCAGGCTGAATTTCATTCGGCCAAGATAAGAAATACCGGCTATGAGCATCTGCAAATTCAACTGAAGAATACCTATCTGCACTATAAAAAATATCCTGCAGCAATGAAACTGCTGCCACTTTATGCTACCAGTCAATTTCATTCCTGCAGGATCGATAAATTTGCCTACAGCGGATAGCTGTTATCGGCTATCAACTTATCGGCTATACGTCTGCGTGCAAGTTTTGAATTGAAAGAATCTGCCTTGCTGAATCTTTTTATCCCAAGCAACATCATTCTTTGTTCATCCCCTTCAGCAAATGAATTGATAGCATCCTTTCCATATTTATTTATCCTGTCGGCAGTATCATAAATAAAGGTCTGAACGATATCCTTTTCAAACGCACATGCCGCTGTTCCCTTCTGTTCAACCAGTTTGATCAATCTCAACAACGCACTTTCAGCATGGTAGGTCTCGATAGCCATATCTGCGATGTTCATAAGAATCTCCTGCTCAGACTCCAGTTTCATCATTAGTTTCTGAACCGCTGCTCCCGCAGTCATCAGGATTGCTTTTTTGAATGCGATGATCATCTTTTTCTCTTTGGCAAATTCACCATCGTCATCGCTGTTGAAATCCGGGATACTCATCAGTTCTTTCGAAACAGCCATGGCAGGCCCCATCAGATCTATTCTGCCTTTCATCGCCCGTTTCAGTACCATGTCCACTGTCAGCAAACGATTGATCTCATTGGTGCCTTCGAAGATCCGGTTGATCCGGCTATCGCGAAATGCTTTTGAAACAAGGTACTCATCGCTGTATCCATTACCACCATGGATCTGAACTCCCTCATCCACTACAAAATCCAACACCTCCGAACCGAAAACCTTCAGCATAGCACATTCAATGGCGTATTCCTCTGCAGCGCCAAGCAACGCTTCATTAAACGGCTTACCCTTTTGTAGCAGTTCGTGTTCTTTATCATCTATCCATTTGGCCGAACGATATAACCCGCTCTCACAAACCCAGATCTTAATTGCCATCTCGGCAATTTTTGATTTTATCGCACCAAAAGAGGAGATCGGCGTTTTAAACTGCTCGCGGGTATTCGCATATTTAATGCTGTTGGAAGCAACACGTTTGGATGCACCAAGTGCTGCAGCGCAAAGCTTAAGCCTGCCTATATTCAAAATATTAAAAGCTATGATATGGCCCTTACCTATTTCACCAAGTACATTTTCAACCGGAACTTTACAGTCCTGGAAATACAATTGTACGGTTGAAGAGCCTTTGATGCCCATCTTATGTTCTTCCGGTCCCTGGGTAAAACCTTCAAATCCGCGCTCAACTATAAATGTCGTGAATTTATCTCCGTCAATCTTTGCAAACACGGTATAGACGTCCGCAAAACCCCCATTGGTTATCCAGCATTTCTGACCATTTAGTAAATAAAATTTGCCATCAGCCGACAGTGTCGCAGTAGTTTTAGCACCGAGAGCATCACTTCCGCTGTTTGGCTCGGTTAACCCATATGCTCCTTTCCATTCACCGGAGGTAAGTTTTGGAATATACTTTTGCTTTTGTTCTTCAGTACCAAAATACAGGATTGGCAACGTTCCTATCCCGGTGTGCGCAGCAACAGCTACGGAAAATGAAAATCCGCCACCAAGTGCCTCGTTGACCAAAGTAGCGGTAATAAAATCTTTACCAAGTCCATTGTATTCTTCCGGGATAGAAATTCCCAGGAGGCCCTGGTCACCCGCTTTTTCCAGTAAGCCTGGCATCAGTCCTGGTTCCAGTTTGTCTATACGGTCAATTACTGGCATCACTTCCGTATCCAGGAAGTCCCGGCACATATCTTTGACCATCTGCTGCTCTTCATTATACTCCTCAGACGTGTAAGTGTCAGCGGGAACACTTTCCCGCACCAGCCATTCTCCGCCTTTCAACAATGTTTTATTTTCTGTGATAGTGCTCATATCTGCAAGTTTTATAGTTAGCTAATGAATTTGAGGGCCTGTTATTTAAGATTATCATAAACGATTTTCAATACCTCCTTACATACTTCAATTCTTTCCTGGGGTACTCCGGTCAAAGCTTCGTTTAATGTCTCTTCCGCCAAACCCATTGATTCATCCTGCAGGGTCTGGGATTGTTTGGTCAGATAGATGAGATTGATTCTCCGGTCAGAATCAGAAGGCACACGTTTAACGAGGTCGAGCTTCTCAAGATTATCAACTAACCTGGTGATACTCGGCTTATCCCTGAAACTCGCATTGCATAATTCCTGTTGACTGATCCCATCTTTTTTCCAGAGATGGTATAACACGCTCCATTGTTCGATCGTAAGATTCAGCCCCGCATTATTGAACTTCTTTTGCAGCCTCCGGGCTATGGCAATCGATGCGATCCCGGTAATAAAGCTGTAAAGTTCTCCTTTCTTAAAATGGTTGTTTGACATATAGTTGTTTATACAACTATTCAAACTTAATTAATTTCCTTCGTTTAATCAAGTGGTTTAACGGATTTTTTTGTGGAGCAGGGCACTACCTGTGGTCGCAAATTCGGGCGGCGCGTGATGGTAATACAAAATGGAGGCAGTAGATTGCGGGTGGAGATGCTTGCAGAATTTATAGAACACCATAATTCGCTGATTCACTATCATTTTGCTGACCGGGGTCCCCGTCTCATCGTTTGTTTTCATGGATATGATGAGAACGCGCTATCCTTCGGGATTATGCAGGACGTGTTTCCCGCAGGTTGCTCGCTGTTGGCGATCGATCTGCCGCATCACGGCAAAACGGAGTGGAACGATGCTTTTCGGTTTGATGCGAAGATGCTCTGGGATCTGATATTGAGTATCTGCAGGAAACATCAACGTGATAACCCCCGCATTGAACTTGCGGGGTATAGCCTCGGCGGAAGGATTGCCCTTAGCCTGTTGGATCACCGGCCCGAACATGTCGACAGGGTGATCCTGCTTGCGCCGGATGGCCTGAAACTGAACTACTGGTACTGGCTGTCGACAAGCACTGTGATAGGACAAAAGGTATTTGCCATCACGGTGAGAAACCCCGGGTGGTTGCTTTTTACGTTGCGGGTAGCCAACAAACTAAAGATCATCAATCCTGCTGTGTTTAAGTTCAGCTGGTTTTATCTGAAAGAAGCCGGTACCCGTAAGCTTTTATACAGAAGGTGGATGTCTATGCGATGGATGCAACCTGATCTGAAGACAATCAAAAAACAGATCCAGGACCGCGAGATCCCGGTGTTGCTTATTTATGGGGCTTATGACAGGATCATGCCGGCATCGACCGGAATCGCATTTTGCAGGGATACGCACGACTTAATTAAGGTGGAACTTTTGCCATGCGGGCACCAGATCATGCAACTGAAAAACAAAAAGAATTTATCGAAAATTTTCAGACGTTTGAGATTCTGACATCCTATTACTTATGGTGCTGTTCTATTTTATATTTATCATCCTGATGATTGGTTACGCGGTGTTGATAGCCTTTTATCATCGTGAATGGGACCACATACCTGAGATGGAGTTGGAGGGATCATACAGACAATCGTCGGTTAAAGGGGGGGATGAAGAACATGATGTAAGTATCTCGGTAGTTGTTGCTCTGCGTAATGAATCGGAAAATGTTCCGCGTTTATTGCAATCGTTAAAGAACCAGGATTACCCTTTTGCACTCACGGAGATCATATTAGTGGATGATCATTCAACCGATAATACTTTCGAACTGATCAGTGCTTATATTGAACCCGGATATATAAAGGTGATCAGTTTGCAGGATGTTGCCGGGGTAGTAACGGGATCATTTAAGAAACAAGCCATCACTGCCGGAATTGAAATTGCCGCTGGCAGGCTCATCGTTACAACAGATGCAGATTGTAGTTTCCAGCCGAACTGGCTAAGTACGATTGCTGCGAGTCATATCCGGACCGGAAGTGTATTTATCGCCGCCCCTGTGCGATTCAGAACTACTAACAGTTTTTTATCCATTTTTGAATCACTTGATTTCATCACCCTCCAAGGAATCACCGGCGCTTCGGTCTCTTCAAAGTTTCACACCATGTGTAATGGAGCCAACCTCGCCTACACCAGGCAGGCTTTTTTAGAAGCAGATGGGTTCACCGGTATTGATCATATCCCGAGCGGGGATGATATGCTGCTTATGTACAAAATCTGGCGGAAGAACCCGGGTAAGGTGACTTATCTTAAAGCGAAACAGGCAATTGCGGATACTTCTGGAGCCGTTTCCGTGCGTGATTTTTTCAACCAACGTATCCGGTGGGCGAGCAAAGCGGCACATTATGAAGAAAAAAGAATATTCTGGATACTGCTGATGGTTTACCTGGTAAATGTTTCGTTTGTAATTGCGGGCATCGCATCTTTTTTAAAGACAAATTATTTTATTTTTTTTATCCTCATGCTTATTGCGAAGGTGTTGATTGAATTCCCTTTTGTAAATAGTGTGGCAACCTTTTTTGGCCGGCAGCGCCTGATGCGGTATTTTCCGTTTATGCAACCCTTTCATATCCTGTACACTATCATCGCAGGTTGGCTGGGAAAATTCGGTTCGTATGAATGGAAAGGCAGAAAAATAAGCAACCATGGCAACAGGGTTAAAGGAGCGTAGTACCTGGAGAAGGCTCCGCAAAAACAAGGGAGCCATTGGCGGGATTGTGATCATTATCCTGGCAGTTATGATTGCATTGCTGGGATACCTGGTCGCGCCGGATAGTTCGGCTAATGCTAACCGTATGATCGTCGAAATCGGCGGACAGAAGCCCGGCTTTTCAATGTTATTCTTAAAACTTCCCACTCAGCGTGAGCAGGTTCAGCCATCTTTTTTTGGAAAATTATTGTTCGGCGGCAAAGACAGGTATGACTATATTCCTATTACGGGATTTACTGAAACCGGCGACAGCCTGGTAATTACCCAGTACATTGACGAGGGTGTGGAAGAACGAAGAGCTTTTTTCCTGGAAAAACCCTCTTCAAAAAACAAAGACAATAGCAACCAGGCTTTGAAAACGCTTGACAATATAAATGGGACCAACAGTGGTCCCGACAGTATTAATGCTAACCTGCAGCATAGAAGCATTAGTGAATACGAGGTTGAGAGGATCAGGTTTCATCTTGGCACAGATAAATACGGGCGGGACATATTAAGTCGGTTATTGATCGGCGTTAGGGTAAGCCTCGGCGTGGGACTTATTACCGTCATCATTTCTTTAAGTATTGGTGTGTTGCTTGGCGCCGTTGCGGGTTATTATCGTGGTTGGGTAGATGAACTCGTTATGTGGTTCATCAATGTGATCTGGAGCATCCCTACCCTGTTACTTGTTTTCGCCATCACACTTGTGTTGGGCAAAGGGTTCTGGCAGATATTTATTGCCATCGGGTTAACGATGTGGGTGAGTGTTGCCCGCATTATCCGCGGACAGGTACTGGCGGTAAGGGAAATGGAGTATGTAGAGGCTGCGCGGGCTCTTGGATTCTCAAATGCGAGGATCATTATGAGACATGTCTTGCCAAATGTAATGGGGCCCGTTATAGTAGTGGCAGCTTCAAATTTTGCTTCAGCTATAGTGATCGAGGCTGGTCTCAGCTTCCTGGGGGTGGGGGTGCAGCCGCCGCAGCCCAGCTGGGGCCTGATGATAAAGGAAAATTATAATTTCATCATTACGCATAATCCCATGCTGGCACTTGCCCCGGGAGTGGCTATTATGATACTTGTGCTGGCTTTTAACCTGCTGGGCAACGGGCTTCGCGATGCCTTACAGGTCAAAGATTAACTGGCAATCTTATTTCCTGGAGTATCTGAAGGAACCGGTAAACTTATTGGAAGAGCAGCTCTTTGAAGTCACTGTAATTTCAACGATTGACGGCACTCCGAGCGGTGTAGCCGTGATGGTGAAATTCGTAACACCTGTTGTTGCATTTTTAGTTTCGGTATAAAAAGCTGTTGATGATGATTCTGGTCTTGCTTTCACTTCTATTGTTGCGCCTGCCGCGGGAAGATTCGCTGAGACGTTTACGGCCACCGGGAATGTTGTTCCCGCAGAAGGTGTTTGAGTAGATCCGATCGCCGGGGTCGTCGACACCGTCATTGCCGTTTCAGAGCAGGATGTTGGAGTTGTACCGCCTCCACCTTTGCCACAGGCAGCAATACCGGCCAGGAAAAACAGGATGATAACAAGCGGCATTAAAGTTCTTTTCATGACAGGTGCGATTAGCTTCAGTTGAATTGGTTTTGTAAAGTCGGAATCTTAAAAATAATCCTAATATTCAATGATCAGAAACACTAATTTATTGTGTAATGACAAGATAATTGTTCCAATTGCTGTTCTGGTACCCGGTTTTCTATTGCTTATAAACCTGTACGTTCCTGCTCAGGCTTTCTTCCAGTGAAATGAACGTTTCTGTTCGCTCAATTCCCTTGATCTTCTGCAATTCGTCGTGAAGAACGTATCTCAGCTGACCAATATCTTTGCAGACGATCTCTGCAAACATGCTGTAATTTCCGGTAGTGTAACTGAGCCTGACAATCTCTGGAATCTTGTGAAGTTCCTTGGCAACGGAATCATAAAGGCTGCTTTTTTCTAAATAAATCCCGATAAAAGCAATCACGTCATATCCCAACTGTTTGATGTCTACATTTAGTTTTGTACCTTTTACAATGCCGGCTTCCTGAAGTTTCTTTATCCGTACATGGATCGTTCCTCCTGAAACAAACAGTTTTTTACCGAGGTCCGCATAGGAGATCTCTGCATTGTCCATCATTTCGTGAATGATCTGGAGATCCAGTTTGTCAAGATTCAATTTAGCTCCCATTTTTGCAATGTGTTTTTGGAATTCGTCAACGATATTAGCAAATATTTGAATAAAATCGAAATTTCCAAAATTTTTATTGAACAAATTACAAGAAAATGAGGGTTTTGATGTAATATTGCACTATCAACGTTTAGAAATGGTGGGAGATCTTTCAAGATACTTCATAAATCTGCATAATCGTTGTGAATCTTGTGGGATGATGAAATTTTGGCAGACATACCCTCTTGTCTCGGGGGTGGGGATCATAGGATAAACGTTACGTAATGCCGGTTTCCGCGAAAGCGGGATTCGACTGGGGTTGACCACCACACATTGCGTTATGGCTAACTACCCCGTGGAGGTTCGAGTCCTCCTCCTACAGCAAAAATGCCCATATACTTCGATTGTATATGGGCATTTTACATTTCGATAAAGCTCAATCCGAAACTTTGGGGCCCTCGTTTGAATTTTCCGAAGGCTGCCCGCGCTCTCAAAGATTTCCATCAGTTTACAGAGTTTGCGTACCCGTTTCGCATAATTTGATGTAACATCGAACCCTGTAAACTTCCCCCATGATAAACAGGAGAAAATTTATCGGCATCACATCCAAAATCGGAGTGGGATCCCTGCTATGGCCTGCCCTGATTGAAAAGGCTTTGGCTGTGGAAGCCGACAGCCCGACCCGTTCCATCAATGATGTAAAGCATATAGTTATCCTCATGCAGGAGAATCGTTCATTTGACCATTATTTTGGAACGATGAAAGGTGTGCGTGGATTTGGCGACCGGTTTCCCATTCCGCTGGAAAGCGGAAAGCGGGCGTTCTTTCAGTCTGATGGAGAACATATCATTCCTCCTTTCCGGGCAAATTTCAAAACCAGTAACGCGGCCCTTGTAAAGCCAACCCCGCATGATTTTCCCGACATGCAGGCTGCCTGGAACCAGGGCAAATACGGGTTCTGGCCAAAGTGCAAGACGCCGTTTTCCATGGCCTATTACACCCGGGAGGAAATACCTTTCCAGTATGCGCTGGCGGATGCCTTTACCATTTCCGATGCTTATCATTGTTCCATTGCAACCGGCACTGATCCAAACCGGATCATGTTCTGGTCCGGGTCCAATTCGGACCCCGATAAACGCGCTGCCGGCATCAACTGTTCCGATAAGGACTCGGAACCGGTGAACCAGCGATGCTGGATTACCGGGAAACATCCTGATCCGGGGTATACTTATAAAGGAAATGCCTTTAAATGGGCCACCCTGCCTGATGTGCTGGAGAAGGCCGGTGTAAGCTGGCGCATTTACCAGGATCCAAACGATAACTGGACAGGGGCGATGCACGGGTGCCTGGCTTTTGAAAGTTTCCGTACAGCGAAACCTGGGTCAGCAATCTATGAGCAGGGCATGAAACACTGGTCACTCGAAGATCTATCAAAAGATGTGGCCGGTAAAACATTGCCTGCAGTCAGCTGGATACTGCCTTCGAGGGCAGATTGCGAACACCCTGGCGGGCCGTCGAGCCCCTATCGCGGAGCTGATTTCACTCATGCTGTTTTGTCGGCGCTTACTTCCAATCCGGACGTCTGGTCCAAAACGGTATTTTTCCTGACTTTCGATGAGAATGATGGTCTGTTTGACCACCTGCCGGCACCAGCCGTCCCCTCTTATAATATTGATGGCACGTTGGCGGGCAAGAGCACTATTGACCTTGCAGGTATGTACTTCGACAACAGCCGGAAGCTGAATAAAAGAAATTACATCGATCCACTTGATACAATAAGCGGCGACATACGCCCATGGGGAATGGGACCCAGGGTACCGCTTTACATCATATCACCCTGGAGCAAAGGCGGATGGGTGCACTCTGAAGTTGCCGATCATACTTCGGTAGCACAGTTTATTGAAAAAAGATTTGGGGTCGTCCTGCCGGCGATCAGTCCATGGCACAGGTCTGTCAGCAGTGACCTGGATTCAGCCTTCGATTTTAAAAATCCAAATGATGCGGTCTTTCCCGCTATGCCACGGACCAGGGATTATGCATCCGTTGAAGCGGCGCTTAAAAATTTGCCGGGTGCAAGGCCGCCCGACATGCCGGAACCTTTGTTCCAGGAGAAGGGGGTTAAGTATTCCCGTGCGCTTCCTTACAAATTGAATACTTCGGCAGAGGTGGTGAATTCAGAACTCAGGTTAACCTTTGTAAATACAGGAAAAGCGGGTGTGGTTTTTCATGTATACGATTTAAATCACCTTGAAATGATTCCCCGGAGATATACCGTTGAGGCCGGTAAAACGCTGGGCGATAGCTGGTCCGTCGCAGCATCAGGGTATGATCTGGAGGTCTACGGTCCTAATGGATATTTCAGAAAGTTCAAGGGAGCCGGCCTGCAGCAGGAACCTGAAACTGTCGTGATATACAACCACCGGACAGGCGGAATTGGGCTTGAGATCAGGAACAGAGCTAGCAAGACCATTGAAGTAATTGTGACATCAAACGCCTATGATTATGGCGAGCCGACGAAGGTGATGGTGCCTGCGGGTAAGTCCGTAAAAAGAAACTGGAACCTTGAGCAAAGCGGAAACTGGTTTGATTTTTCAGTTACCGCTGATGAGAAATTTCTGAGACGTTTTGCCGGAAGGGTAGAGACATCTAAACACAGTATCAGTGACCCGGCTATGGCAACGGAGATCTGAATCTTAGACTGTTGTTCCTGGGAAACGATTCATGTGCTTCTTTTTGCAGTTCACCCGTTTGTTAAGTCCCAGTTCGATCAAATGATGAAATTGTGTCTATGTCAATCAGAGCCGTACTTTTTTTTATCTGCCTTATGAACCTCAATAATGTTTCTGCACAGGAGGGAAACAATTATGGCGTAACTAATCTCACCAAGATAAGTTTTCTCAGCCCTGGGTTTAGTTATGAACAACGGGTCGGCCGTTTTCAAACCCTTTATGGAAGAATCTTCCTCAACCCTTCAGGTTACGTGGGTTATTCCAATGCATTGGGGACCTCATCGCACCTGTATCTCGATCCCGCATTTACCATTGAGTACAGGTGTTATTACAACGCTCTGAGGCGTGGGCGAAAAGGGAAGGATATCGGGATGAATAACCTGAACTACCTTGCGCCCGTTTTCAAAACAACCTTCGACGCAGAAAACAGTGGTCGGGCGATACATAAAACAGGGGTCGTTTGGGGCTTTCAACGAAATTATCGTAGTCGTTTCAGTCTCGATCTGAACCTTGGACTTGGTTATACCTTTGCAAAGGAAGGCCGCACTAACAATGGTGAGATCACGGGTGAGCAAATAAGCGAATTCTCAACAGTGGGGCAGCTCAACCTGGGGTTCTGGCTGAACAGGCGCACGTGAAGGCAGCATGCTAAAGTCGTGGTAAGACTGAACAAAATAATGCAACGGTTTATAAATAATGTGTAGGGACAGTTTATAGACAGTATAGCGATAGGTTATCGACAGTACAGCGAAAGTGCATAGAGAGTATAGCCATAGGTTATAGACAGTACAGCGACAGTCTATAGACCGTAAAGCGAAAGGTTATCGACAGTACAGCGACAGTTTATAGAGAGTAAAGCGATAGGTTATCGACAGTACAGTCACCGTGCATAATTGATAAAATCAGGTGATTCCTGCTATTTTTTCTGCATCTTTGTCGGCCACGGAAATGAGTTTACTCCTTTCCAAGGCCAGTTAATCTTTATCAAATTGTGGAGTGATGGAATTTTGGCAGACATGCCCTCTTGTCTCGGGGGTGGAGAGTTCGGGATAAACGTAGTGTAATGCCGCCTGGGTTTCGGCTTTGGGCGACTGGGGTTGACCACCACATTAATCATTGCGCTATGGCTAACCGCTCCGTGGAGGTTCGAGTCCTCCCTCTACAGCTAAACGCCCTGACCGGGTTCCTTTTGCGGTCTTCTTTCCCGTATTCTGCCTGCTTGCTGAACAAAAGGCGCGTACCATTAACTTTGCAGCAATGGGTCAGAAAAAATTAAAACGTTTTGCGGAACTGCTTGAATTTCCAAATGTTCTCCAGTATCCTGAAGGCACAGCCGGCAAATGGCATGAACGATTTGGTAACAACAATCCAATTACTCTTGAACTTGCCTGCGGAAAAGGCGAATATGCGCTCGGCCTGGCAAGGTTATATCCAGGGAAAAATTACATCGGCATAGATGTAAAAGGGAACCGGTTATGGGTAGGAGCTAAAACTGCGTTGAAAGAAGATCTTCCCAATGTATTTTTTATGCGCACCCAGATCGACCGGATCGCCAGTTATTTTTCGCCGGGAGAAGTTGAATCCATCTGGCTTACTTTCCCTGATCCGCAACTAAGGACGTCTAAAAATTCAAAGAGACTTACGCATCCGAAATTTCTCAGATTTTATCAGCAGTTCCTTAAACCGGGGGGCAGTATTCATCTGAAAACTGATTCACCGAGTCTTTACCGGTTCACCAAATGGGTGATTGCCCTGCACACGCTGGAGCTTATAGAAGATGTTGATGATTTATATTCTTTGGCAGAACTATCTCCCGAATTGAAGATTACAACGCATTACGAAAACCTCGATATTGCGCAAAGTAAGACCGTACACTATCTTCACTTCAGGTTGCCGGCAACCCCGCTGGAGGATAAATCCAATGAGCTAAAATCATTGCTACTTGAAGAACAAACTGACAGAAGGAGTTGATTATTATTTCACCCGTGAAGGGCTGATGGTAATGACCACTGCCTATCATCTACAGCGTGGATATTGCTGCGGGAATGGGTGCAGGCATTGCCCTTTCGACTATGAAAAAGTGCCTGAACCAAGGAGATCAGCATTAATTCATGAAAGAAAAACGATCAATGACAACAAAGAAAAATAGTAAAACAAAGGCCGGTACTAAGAAAAGTATTAAAAGTCAGCAATCATCCCGACCGGAGCAATTGTCAGTGATAACTCCTTCCGGCAGAAAGGATCAATCTTTTTTTCAGCTTGTTTATGAGGTTGCCAGGCAGATCCCGAAGGGTAGAGTTACTTCGTATGGTGCGATTGCGGCCTGCCTAGGGACAAGACTTTCTGCAAGAATGGTGGGTTGGGCTATGAATGGCGCCCATAACATAACTCCCAAAGTTCCCGCACACCGTGTTGTGAACCGCAACGGAATGCTTAGCGGTAAAAATCATTTTGCAACACCTGACACAATGAAGGAGCTGTTAGAGAAGGAGGGCACAGCAGTAGTTGATGATACCGTGGTAAATTTTAAAGAAAAGTTCTGGGATCCTGCCTCCGCGTTCTGAGTATACATTACTTCAATGCCCGGTTAATGAGATTTGGATCGGCTCATGCATTTATTTCCTGTAATTCCTGGTTGTTGACATTCAAGAGCAGGATGATATTTTCCTTTCGCGGCGCAAACATGATCAGGATCATCAGATGGAAAACTCCCAGCGCGAAAAATGCATAATTGCTCGTGAATATGAAACAGGTGAACGACAGCAGCGCCGGCAATTCAATCATCACCCACCACAGTACACAAGCACTACGGTAGAAATTGATTCTTTTGTTAACGCCATCACTACTCGCACGGATCTTCAGCACGCTGTTTTTAAATAATCTGAATCCAAAAAACAAAGTCACCCCTGCAACGAGAACCACAACTACCTGCAGTGTGCGGTCAACCGATGACTCCACAGGCTCCTGCAATTCTTTCCGCACCATTAATAACGAAGCAATTCCAAAAAGCGTAACACCCAGCACTTGCGCCATATGAATAAGACGAAACAGCTTGAAAAAATTGGTCCTTGTTTTCATTAAGCATTAATTAGTCCCGAAGATATGCCATCCTATATTTCCTATATCAGGTCAATTGTTTAATGCTTAATCGACTCTGCAAGTGAGCGGACGTGAATTCAGAAGAATTAATCAGTACCCGGGGATTGAATAGTCACTGTTCATATCTAGGCTAAAGAAAAAGAGATGTCGGTTAAACAAAAAGCCTCTAAATGTGGAACGTGAGTAGTTAGATTAATAATAAGGGCTGATCATCAAGTAGACGATCACGCCGGTAACGGAAACATAGAACCATATTGGCCAGGTGATCCTGGCTAGCTTTGTGTGCCTGTTATATTCACCGGTGAGTGCACGATAAGCAGTAAATAAAATAAAAGGAAGTATGATAGCGGCGAGAAATATATGCGTGATCAGAATAAAGAAATAAACTATCCGGATCGTTCCCTCTCCCCCGAACTTTGTATCGCCGGCGAAAAGATGGTGACAGATATAGGAAACAAGGAATAAGGCTGATAACAATATTGCCGCAATCATGATCCGTTTATGCAGCTCGAATTTTTTCTGCTTAACCATCACCAGGCCTCCCAACAATAGTACGGATACCATGCTATTTACGATAGCATTGAAGGTCGCGAAGAGATGAACATCAAATCCCAGATCAACATTCACTTTGACCCTCGACAAAATGACAACGGCCGCAAAAACCACTACTGATAAAATCACAATGAGTAATCTTGCCACTTTATCATTTTTCCTGATTACGGGTTCCGGTGTAATGTTTTGAATTGCGATTTCCGGTTTCATAGTGTTAGTAGTATTGCCTTATTGATTGTTTTCGGTTCTCCGATCAACGCTAAAAAAGCTTCCTCTTTTTTTTCTTGTCGCGTTCAAGCATCAACATCGTGAGATCTTCAGCCAGGTTCGAAAGCGCAACGCTGTCGAGCCCGCTGTAATAACCCCTGATAACATGATCCCGGTCTAACAAAACAAATCTTTCAGTGTGAATGAAATTCGAATCCACTGACTCCCCATCCTGCACCGGTAACTTGATCTCATTAATGGCGAAATCATAAATTGTTTTTTTGGGACCGGTCAACATCCACCATATATCATGATTAATACCATTGCGATCAGCATATTTTTTCAGCACCGGAACCGAGTCGCGCTCCGGATCAACCGAAAAAGACAGGAATTGCACAAAAGCTGTGTCTGTGTTTTTCCTTACATCTTTCAACCTCAATCCATCCTGGAGTGCCTTCATATTTTTTGTAAGGGTGGGACAGATTGAAGGGCAGCGCGTAAAGAAAAAATTGGCTACTATGATCTTACCTTTTATGTCATCCAAAGAGACTTCTTTGCCGAGCTGATTCGTTAAAGTGATATTACTGACTTTGTGCCAGACCGTATCATTCTTTTGTTTGCCATCAACTATGCGGGTGATTACAGAATCGGGATAATAACGCGGTGGCATTTCGATGGCGCCGGCACTAAAGTATCTTACCAGCAGATAACAGAGTACTGGCAAAAGAACCAGGACGCATAAAGTGAGTATTGATTTTTTGCTCAAAATGCTGGCTTTAATTCGATTGGGCGAACATTGCCCGGTCACTGTTTATTTAAACAGTATTTCAGACCGCAAAGTTACTACACGAATTATTGCCCTTTCAAACTTTCACAAAATAAAAGCCATTCCGGACGTCCGGAATGGCCTTATATATCTTACGTTTCAGCTATTGACTAAGTTGTCCGTTAACGGCACAACACCGGGAAATTACACGGCACAACACCGGAAAATTAATGGATAGCTCCGGGCTTCTGTGCTTCGCCTCCGGGGGCCGGAGCCACCTTCTGCGACCTTTGAGCATCATGGTGACGATCGAACCGGTTTCTCAGATTCCTGTATGAATCTCCGTCCCAGAGAAATGCTGCCAGGAACCAGATAAACAATAATGCCGGAACGGCTATTGTCATGATCATATTTTTGATCTCATGTTTCAGGTGCATGAACTCCGCGATAATGTAAAACGCCTTAGCTGCTGTTAATATCATATACAGTATGTTAAACATCAGCTTAAGGGAAGGAAATCTCGGCGCGATAAACATACCAACAATCAACTCCACGCAGGTGATACCAAGCAGGATCCAGAATGTTCTCCATATTGCCTTGCTATCGAAGCTGTGCTCGTGATGGGTAACCTCCGGTGAATGTGTGTTCCCGTGGTACGGTTGCGAAGCATGTTCGGTATGTGAATGTGAATCCGTGTGTGCCATAAAATATCTTGTTGCTTAAAAATATTATTTAATCGCCTGGTAATGTTAATCGCTGTTAAAACAGGTAAAAGCAAGTGAAAACGAATACCCAGACAAGGTCTACAAAGTGCCAGTACAAACCTGCTTTTTCTATCATCAGGTAATGACCACGCCTGTCAAATACACCTGTGTAAGCCATGATCAACATGATAATGTTGATGATCACGCCGGAGAACACGTGGAAACCGTGAAAGCCGGTTATGGTGAAAAAGAAGTTACTAAAGTTGGTATTCGGTTTTGTACCATCAGCATTAAGGAACGGACTACCGGCTTCTGTTGGTATCTGGCCCCACCATGCGCCCTGGTGATAAAGGTGGTTCCATTCCCATGCCTGGCAACTGAGGAAAGCGATGCCTCCGATAATTGTCCATATCATCCATTTGACAACGCCTTTACGATCGTTGGAATGTCCTGCTCCAACCGCAAGTACCATGGTTACCGAACTCATGATCAGGATAAATGTCATCAAACTCACAAAAACCAGCGGAAGATGTGCATGCCCTGCAAAGGGAAATGAAGAGAACACACTATTGGGATCCGGCCAGCTATTGGTAGAAAATCTTGCCGTGCCATAAGAAATGAGGAATGCTCCGAATGTAAAGGCGTCACTCATCAGGAAATACCACATCATAAGTTTCCCATACTCCACGTTGAAAGGACTTCTGCCTCCACTCCACCATTTTGTATTCGCCGGTATCGCTTGTGCCATGTTTGTTATTTAAGATTGAAATTTAGTTTTTTAGTTTTTTACTTCCGGATTTTATGAACCTCTCAGATGTTCAACAAAAAGAACACGAACAGGTATATCCACAACAGGTCCACAAAATGCCAGTATGTTGCAGCAACTTCAACCGGCACTGAACTATAGTTCCGGATCCGTTTGCTGTACGCCCTCAGGTACATAATAAGCAGTGCAATAATTCCGCCCAGCACATGAATGGCATGCAAGCCAAAAATGATATACAGAAACACACCCGCACCACTGCCTTCCATCAATACGCCGCTGTTATAGAGCTGCGAAAATCCCAGGATTTGCAATAATATAAAAACAAATCCAAGTATGATAGTCGCGGTGCTGAGGCGGCGATACTGCCTCATATTTCTTTCCTTAAATGCCTTAAGCCCACTCTGAATGGTAATGCTACTAACCACCATTATTGCTGTTGAGTAGTAGAAAACAACCGGCATGGTGACTTTCGTCCATCCAGGTAAGCTGCCTTTTACTATATATGCACTTGTCAATCCGGCAAACATCATTACAATACTGCCGATGGCTACCCACAAAGTAAATTTATGGGGATGGATCTTATTTCTCGATTGTGTACTCACTGCTTGATTCATTCTATCTCCTTTATCAAATCTCGGTTCTTAATATCCATTTACCATTCCTGCATGTGCCGAATCAACTGATTTCTTCGCCTGATTGATAAACATTTTTTCTGTCACCCTTTGTCAGCCAGCATCGCCAGCAAAACTACTGGCAGGTAAATGTAACTGCTAAACATTACTCTCCTGGCTGCTTTCACTTCCATCTCGCGGTAGAGTTTCACTGACTGCCAGACCATCAGGACATTCGCAATAAAAACAATAACCAGCGCTGTCATCCCGCTCATTCCGACCAGGTAAGGCAACACACCCACCGGGATCAGTACCATTGAATAGATGATCGACTGTATGGCTGAGTATTTTGTCGGGCCCTCAACTGAAGGCATCAACTTGAAACCAGCGTTAGAATAGTCTTTGTGCGCTATCCAGGCAATCGCCCAGAAATGTGGAAATTGCCAGAAAAACTGGATCGCGAACAAAACCCATCCACCTGCACTCAGATCATCCTGGCCCGCAGTCCATCCTATCAGGCACGGAAAAGCACCGGGAATAGCCCCTACCAATACTGATATCGAATTGACTTTTTTCAGTGGCGTATACAAAAATGCATATATGAACCAACTGATAAAAGCCATCAGTGCCGAAAGGCCGTTAAAAAAATAATACAGAATAAATAAGCCGGCCACAAGGCTGACCGCGGCAAAAACCCAACCCTCAGACTGTGTCATTCTTCCTGAGGCAATAGGTCTTTTCGCCGTGCGCTTCATCAGCGCATCGGTATCTTTCTCAACAACCTGGTTTACTGCATTTGCACTCCCGGTCACCAGTAAACCACCAATGAATAGGAGCAGGATCATACCCCAGTCATAGCTCACGATGTTTGGTGCAAGGAGGTAACTCACTACCGCCGAAAATACCACCATGAAACTAAGACTGAACTTGATCAACAGCATGTAATCTCTCACCTTGCTGGCGATTGTAAAAGAACTTGACGACTTCACCGTTTCCTGCTGCATCATGTCATACCCGGTTATTTACGAAGAGTAAACAATCAATGTTTGCTCTCATGTGAACCCACTGGTTCTGTCTGTGGAATAAATTCTCTTCCGTCTTTTGAATAATCATATGCCCAGCGGTGAACCTCAGGAATTTCGCCTGGCCAGTTACCGTGTCCCGGGTTAATTGGTGTTGTCCACTCAAGCGTTGTTGCGCCCCATGGATTTGTTGTAGTTACTTTTCTTCCCTTGAAAATTGAGTAGAAAAAGTTGAATACAAACATCAGCTGCACAGCAAAAACGACCATTGCAACTGTTGATATGAATTTATTTAACTCTGTAAATTGTTTGAAAGATTCCCATCCGCTGTAATCCATATAACGGCGCGGCATACCCGCCAGTCCCTGGTAGTGCATTGGCCAGAAGATGAGGTAAGCACCAATTATGGTAACCCAGAAATGGATATATGCCATGGTATTGTTCAGGTACCTGCCGAACATTTTCGGAAACCAATGGTAGATGCCGGCGAACATTCCAAAGAAGGAAGCAACACCCATCACAATGTGGAAGTGGGCCACCACAAAGTAAGTATCGTGGAGGTGAATATCCAGGGTGGAGTTTCCAAGAAAGATACCTGTAAGACCACCTGATATGAAAAGACTCACGAAACCAAGAGCGAACATCATTCCCGGTGTGAACCGGATGTTTGCACGCCAGAGTGTTGTGAGCCAGTTAAAGACCTTGATGGCCGATGGTACGGCAATCAGCAATGTAAGCAATACGAATACCGAACCCAGGAAAGGATTCAATCCGGATACAAACATATGATGCGCCCAAACAAGGAATGCCAGGATGGTAATGGCGAACAATGACCCAACCATCGCCATGTATCCAAAGATTGGCTTTCTTGAGTTGACAGATAAAATTTCCGAAGCCATACCCATGGCCGGGAGCAATATGATATAAACCTCGGGGTGACCAAGGAACCAGAATAAGTGTTGAAACAGGATCGCACTGCCACCCTCGTTAGGTAAGGCTGACCCGCCGGAGATAAAGATATCTGAGAGATAAAAACTTGTGCCGGCATGGCGATCAAAAAGAAGCAGGATGAAACCTGATAACAGTACAGGGAATGATAACACTCCAAGAACTGCAGTGAAGAACAATGCCCAGATAGTAAGTGGCAACCTGGTCATGCTCATACCTTTTGTGCGCATGTTAAGCACTGTACTTATATAGTTAAGACCAGCCAGTAGCTGTGAAACTACGAACAACGCCATGGCCGTGATCCAGAGGTCCATACCTATTTTAGATCCCGGTGACGCAGCGCCGAGTGCACTCAAAGGCGGATAAGCTGTCCAACCACCACTAAATGGACCGGTCTGAACGAACAAAGAAGACAACATGACGATACTGGCTGTAAAAAAGAACCAGTAAGACAGGCAGTTCATCAAAGGGGAGGCCATGTCTCTGGCACCTACCTGGAGCGGGATAAGAATGTTTGCGAAAGTTCCGCTGAGTCCACCTGTCAATACAAAAAATACCAACACGGTACCGTGCATGGTTACCAACGCATAATAATTTTCAGCGCTGATTTTTCCGCCTTCGGCCCAACGACCAAGAATGCTTTCCAACCATGGGAAGGATTCGTCGGGATATCCGAGCTGAAGCCGGAACAAAACCGACATCAGACCGCCGATGATTGCCCACACCATTCCCGTAATAAGGAACTGTTTGCCGATCGTTTTGTGATCGAGACTGAATATATACTTTGAAATGAAAGTCTGTTTATGATGATGCTCATGATGTTCATCATGATGCACTTCATGAGTTGTAATCACTTCGGGGTGTCCTTGCATTGCCGCTTCGTTGCTCATGAGAATTCTGTTTTTTTGACTTTAAAAAGGTTTTCGGATACTTTTTAATTCTTTACAATTGCTTTTGCAGGTGGTGTGTTGGCAGCTCTTTTTGTGCTGTCAGGTGCAGGTGTTGCAGGCGATGGAGCTGGTGCTCCCTGCGGTGGAAACAATTCTGCATACTTTGCTTTCTGGCTGGCTCTCCACAATACAAATTCTTCCTGTGTGACCACCTTGATTACACCACGCATTGAATAATGAGCGTTCCCACACATCTGGTCGCAGGCAATTTCGTATTCAAACGCTTCATTGTTTGTGATCTTGCGCATCTCTTCAGTGGTATACTGCGGCGTGAACCAAAGGGTAGTCGGAGTTCCGGGCACCGCATCCATTTTTAACCTGAAATGTGGAAGACCCACGTCATGAATAACGTCCCTCGAGCCGATGACGAGCTGAACCGGTTTGCCTTTCACGAGATACATTGGCTGGCCGGCGATGATCACATCGTCATGCCCTGCCGGATCATCCCATAAAAGTCCAAGTTCATTGCCCTCAACTTCGCTGATGTTTTTGAAATACCTCTTGCCAAAGATGTTGTCTTTGCCAGGATAACGATAGATCCAGTTAAACTGCTTACCGGTTATTTCAACAACCATGGAATTCTGCGGAGGGTCACCGGTTATTTTAAACCAGTACAACAATCCAAATCCGACCATGATTACCAGCGTAATTGCAGGAACAGTCGTCCAGAGTATCTCAAGTTTGTTGTTATGCGGAAAAAAGTATGCTTGCCTTTTCTCATTGTACTGGTACTTGTACGCAAACCAGAAAAGCAGGATCTGGGTGATCACAAACACCACCCCGGTTACAGCAATAGTGATAAACATCATCGTATCTACGTTCTCACCATGGTCAGAGGCCGAAGGATGAACCAGTAGTGTTTTGTGGTAAAACAACTTATTACACCACCAGACACCTATCAGTCCCAGCACCAGGAAGGCCACCATCAGAAAGGCATTCACCCTGTTACTTTGCTCGAAGGCTTTCTTTTCACCTTTCAGGACCGACACATACTCACTCGCCTTGGCGATCTGAAATGTAATCAGAAAGCCCAGACCTAGGATCGATAAAAGAAAAACAGCTGTTGTAGACATGATATACAAAAAGATTTAAGTATGATGTATGATACTTTCCTTCACAAATGGGTGGTTCTTGGCAACCAGTGCATTTTTACTCAACACATTTCCGGTAACGAGCATGATTGTACCAATAAACCCTGCAGCCACTCCGAAATCATATAAACCAAGTTCTACATGTTCCTTCAAAACACTGGCAAAAATCATTTGATAGAAGTCAAGCCAGTGACCAAAGATGATCAGCACGGCCATAAAAGCCATCATCGTATAACTCCGTTTGGCATTCCTTCTCATTAATAACAAAAGTGGAGCAAGGAAGTTGATAATTAATGTGAGCCAAAAAACTCCACTGTAAGCGCCGTCCTTAATACGTGATTTGAAATAAACCGTTTCTTCCGGAATATTCGCGTACCAGATCAACATGTATTGTGAGAACCACAGGTAGGTCCAGAACACGGAGAAAGCAAACATAAATTTACCGACATCATGAAGGTGCTCGTCGGTGACATATTCAAGATGTCCCTGGTTTTTCAGATAAATAATATATAAAGCGATCAATGACAAACCTGCCACAAAGCTACTTGCAAATGAGTACCAGCTATACATTGTGGAATACCAATGTGCGTCTATGCTCATCAGCCAGAACCATGGGGTAACAGACAAAGCGGTCAGTGAAAACCATACTATGAATATTGCAGCCCAGACCGTGTTTTTCCAGATATATCTGCGACCATCTTCCCTGCTTCCAATCGGGTTTTCGTCCAGCTCTCTTGAAAGCTTGCGCATCTTGTAACCAAGGATACTCCAGAAAGCAACGGTCAGGACCGTCCAGACTGCGTAAAATGCCGGATTAAGAAATCCGCTTTTGCCCAACAGAATACTGTCATTTGCTACGGCTTCAGCATCGGTCCAGTGATAAATGTGAGTCATGTGGTGGCCACCGAATACGATAGACAGAAGTATAACCAATGCAATTACGCCTATTACAGGAACTGCAGCTCCAATGGCTTCCATCACCCGTCCGAATGCTATCTGCCATCCGCCCCAGGCTAACGTGGTAGCGCAAAAGAAAAACATGCAGGCATTACAAATAAGCAGAAAGTAAACACTATTGTGCATCAATGTTGCCCAGAACCTGGTTTTATGATGCACATCTCCGGTCCCGTACAAAAAGAAACCAACTATCACTGACAACACTCCCACACCGATCAGCGCCAGTGACCAGGTTCTGTAGCGGTTAGGGACTGTAAATAAATCTTTAGTAGCCATTATCAACAATTTTTGTATTCTGTAATCGTGACCTTATTTTTTTGTTTTTGAAGTGTCGCCTGTTGCCGGAGCCATTGTACCCGGCGCTCCTGCCTGTGCCCCGGGACCTGCTTTTGCAGCCGTTGTATCGCCTGAAGGTTTAGTGCTGCCACCACCTTTTTTTGCGATCTGTTTGTCTTTTACATATTTAACAACCATCCAACGCTGGGTTGTGCTGAGCTGTGAAGCGTAAGGTCCCATTTGTCCTTTTCCGTAAGTAACGGAATAAAACATCTGGCCTTCCGGCATAACAGACACAACGGGATCGTCAACCAGGTTTTTGGGTGCCACTCCATAAGGACCTGCCCCATCATTATATAAAGGACCATTACCATTGAGCGTTGTTCCATGACAGATACCACAGTTTACCAGGTAAAGTCTTTCGGCCTCTTTGGTTTGCTGCGGATTTAACGATGCAAGTGGATTGGCCACAGCTCTTGAAGCCACGTAGTTTACGGAATCGCCTGGTTTATCAACAGGGATCGCAAAAGGAAATAATTCCCCTCTCTTGACAGTACCGGCAACGGGGGTAGCAGTATACCTGATTCCCTGTGCTTTTAGTGTATCCAGGTTAGCATAAGTTTCATAAGCCCTGCTCTTCGCCATATCCGGCATATAGGTTCTGGAAGGCTCACGTTGAATACTGTCTCCGCAGCTCCATATTCCAATGGCCAGGGCAAAAACAGTTATGATCGATAATTTTTTCATCCGTTCATTTTTATTTTATTCGCCGGATAGCCTGTTCCCGCCTTGTTGGTGAATGCCCTGTTAACATTTCACCCGGTCAAAAGGCTTACAATGGCGTTTCCTCTTTAATTATTCTTCAATTATACTGATACAGGTTCTGGGGTCTCCTGATATAATTTTTTCTCCTTGTCGTAAGTTCCAAGCCACCAGCCTGTTTCAGCTACCTGGGTGTTCACCTCAACTGCACCGTTTGCTGAAAGGAAAGCAGAAACTTCCGCTTCATTTGTTCTTGCAGAACATTCGATAACCATCACAAAAAGGTCATCAGTTGCGCGCTCATGAAAGTGATGTTTCTTAACGAAGGGTGCAAGCTGGCATAAATAACAAAACGTCAATACCATTCCAACGCAGGCACAAAGCACGGTAAACTCGAATGTGATCGGTATCCAGGCAGGAAGCGCGAAATGTGGTTTACCGCCGATATTTAATGGCCAGTCTTTTGTAAAAACCCAGGTGATGAAACTGAGCGCTGTGCTTGTACCAAAGATGGCATAAAGAAATCCGGCTGTGTGTATACTGGTGTCACGTAAACCCATTACACGGTCAAGACCATGGATCGGGAAAGGCGTATAAACATCATGCATTTTATAGCCTGCTTTACGAACCTTCTTTACCGCATCGAATAAAAGGCCTTCCTCATCGAAACATCCTACAACAAATTTTTTACGAGCCATATAGCGAATTGTGTTTGTGAGTTAAAATCAATGATGTTCACTGTGTTGTTCATGGTAAAACTGGTCGGTGGTTTTGCGTTCTACCACATCCATACCCGTCTTATAATTGTCACCGGATCTCTTCAGGATATGCTTGATTTCCGCGATTGCAATCACCGGGAAGAATTTTGCAAAGAGGAAGAAGCAGGTAAAGAATAATCCAAATGTTCCCATATAAAATCCAACCTCATAAATGGTCGGTGAATAATAAGTACTCCAGCTGCTAGGCAGATAATCCCGATACACAGAGGTAACGATGATCACAAAGCGCTCAAACCACATCCCGATATTTACTATGATTGACATGAAGAAAGTGACCAGGATGTTTCTCCGCATTTTTCTGAACCAGAAAATCTGTGGCGATAAAACGTTACAACCCATCATCAGGAAATAACTCCATCCGTAAGGACTGAATATGTTTGCCCTGTTTTCAAAGAAGGCCCATGCTTCGTATTTGTTCTGACCGTACCATGAAATGAAGAGCTCAGTGAGGTAGGCAATACCAACGATTGAACCGGTAAGCACTATTACCTTGTTCATAACCTCGATATGCTCTATAGTTATATAGTCTTCCAGCGCAAGTACCTTCCGTGTGATAAGCAACAAGGTCTGAACCATTGCAAAACCGGAGAATATCGCACCGGCAACGAAGTATGGCGGAAAGATGGTAGTGTGCCAGCCCGGTACTACCGAAGTTGCGAAGTCGAAGGATACTATCGTGTGAACCGAAAGTACCAGCGGGGTACTCAAACCAGCAAGTACAAGAGAAAGACTTTCATGTCTCTGCCAGTGTTTGGTGGAGCCGGTCCATCCGAAAGCAAGAAGGCCGTACATATACTTTCTCCATTTCAACCTTGCACGGTCACGAACCGTCGCAAAATCCGGGAGAAGTCCGCAATACCAGAACAAAAGAGAAACGGTAAAATAAGTTGAGATCGCGAATACGTCCCATAACAGTGGTGAGTTAAAGTTCACCCATAATGGTCCTCTTGTGTTCGGATAAGGAAGTACGAAAAAGGCCATCCAAACCCGGCCCATGTGCCAGATCGGGAACTGACCCGCACACATAACCGCAAATATCGTCATTGCTTCTGCCGCCCGGTTTACACCTGTTCTCCAACCCTGGCGAAACAACAAGAGGATAGCGGAAATCAGTGTTCCGGCGTGACCAATACCAACCCACCAAACGAAGTTGGTGATGTCCCAACCCCATCCTATCGTTTTGTTCAGGTTCCACTGTCCCACACCATAAGTCACCTCCCTGTAAATCGAGTAAACACCGATCAGCAGGAAAATTACTGAGATGATGAATCCAATCCACCATAACCTGCTCGGGCTTGCTTCAATCGGGCGCACAATGTCTTCAGTAACCTGATGGTAAGTCTTATCTCCATCTACAAGAGCAGGCCTGATTTGCGATTCGTACCTTAATAATGACATATAATTTGCGATTTTCGCCTTGCCCGCTTAACACTGGCAAGGCCCGGTATTATTCGTTGATATACAATTTATATTTTCTCAATGTTGACCCTCTCCTGCCTCATGCCCTGCACCGGTTGCAGCTGGGCCCGGTAAATGTTCACCAGCTTCAGCATGTGCACTGATATGTTCAGTGTTCCTGATTTTCGCCAGGTAACTCACGTTTGGTAAAGTGTGAATCTGCTCCAGAGAATAGAACTGCCTGTTGCTGTTTTCCCTTCTTACGCGACTGACTTCAGATTCAGGATTATTTGCATCACCGAATACGATAGAGTCACCGGCACAAGCTTGCTGACAAGCGGTTTTTACATCAGAATCATTAAGCGTGCGGTTTTCTCTTTTTGCCCTGAGTTTTCCTTCCTGGGTTCTTTGCACACAGAAAGAACATTTTTCGATAACACCACGGCTGCGAACGGTTACATCAGGATTGAGTACCATACGGGTGAGGTCATCATTCATTGCAAATACGGCGTCGTCAAGTTTACCGACTCCCTCTTTTAGCTGGTTGTCAGGGAAACTGTCAGCCCCGGTATAATCCGCCCAGTTAAACCGGCGAACCTTATAAGGACAGTTATTACCGCAATACCTGGTACCGATGCAACGGTTATAGATCATCATATTGATTCCTTCACTGCTGTGACTGGTAGCAGCAACCGGGCAAACGTTTTCGCAGGGTGCGTTATCGCAATGCTGACAAAGCATTGGCTGGAATATCACCTGGATACCATCTGCATCTTCAACATTATTATTAGCAGCAGAATAATATCTATCAATCCTTAACCAATGCATTTCATGAAAGCGTAACACTTCGCTTTTGCCGACAACCGGAACGTTGTTTTCCGCGTTACATGCAACTACACAAGCGCCGCAACCAAAACAGCTGTTAAGATCGATTGCCATTCCCCACTTTATTCCCGGCCTGTCATAGACTGGATAAAGTGTTCCCTGCTCCTCAAATTTTTCAATGCCGCCGTAGGCTTTCAGTTCCACATTACGTTCTTCGCGAACCATATCAGGATTTTTCCTGAGATCAGCAAGCGTGAACTCCTTGATCACCTCATGGCGACCTTCGTATGTACTGTGGGTCTGGGTTTGGGCTACTTCGTGCTCTTCCGATTTGAGGTATTCAGCAGTAGCCTCGCCTGGTGTCCAGCTTACTGTTGTTCCGTTGAACGCAAGTAAAGGATATGCATTCTGGCCGATGCCCGCGATCGCACGTCCCAGGTTTATCTTGGAATTATCTTTATTAGCACTGTGTCTTCCATAACCAACCGCAACCGCAATGGTATTAGCCTGGGTACCTGGAATAATCAACACCGGTATATTCATTTCTTTTGCTCCGACCTTTAACTTAATTACGGGCTTCCTCATGAATACCTCATAATCATCTGCCTCACCCTGGTTATTCAGGTCTATGCCGAGCACTTCTTTACCAAACTGCGGGGATACGATTGCATAGTTATCCCAGGTCGCTTTTGTGATTGGATCAGGAAGTTCCTGTAGCCATGGGTTGTTTCCCTGCCTGCCATCTCCAAGAGAGACCTTCTGGTAAACGACTACTTCGTACTTACCAGTCTTCTTTAAACCAGCTACCGCGGATATGGCTGCTGCTGTGTTGCCACCATTGAATGTTGCCGTTGAGACCGCCGGCGCTGCTGGTTCAACTACGCCTTCCTGTAAAGCCTTGTTGAAAAGATCCGGTGTGCCGAGACGGGTTAACCAGAAATTTCTGAAGAAAGCTTCATAATTACCGGTTGCGCCGCTCCATTTCAACAGTGAATCCTGGAACGGACGTGTTTGGAAAAGTGGATAGATCGTAGGCTGTAACATGCTGAAATAGCCGGTTTTGATCTCCACATCACCCCAGCTCTCCAGAAAATGAGGCGCCGGAAGCACATATTTACATAATTCAGTTGTTTCGTCGTTCCTGTCATTGAATGATACAGTCGTTTTTACCCGGGCCAAAGCCTTCTTGAACCTTTCGGCATCAAAGTATTCATAAGCCGGGTTAACCCCATAAATAAGCAGGCTACCAACGCGGCCGGCTTCCATGTCTGCAACAAGTGCAGTCATGTCACTATCCAGGCCCTGGAAAGCAAGCAATGGAGCGGACCAGTCAATGGTGGTACCGTTTGCGCCAACTGCTTCGTTGATCGCATTAACAATTACCTGGATGTCTTTATTATTACTGCCGCTCACTACCAGTGCCCTGCCCCGGTTAGCCACGAGTTCTTTTGCTGCTTTTTCGATACCAGCCTTCACTTTTCCGTCAACCCCTGTTGCACCCTGGCCGTTTACAGCGCTTAACAAAGCCGCTGCTACCAGCCCCGATTCTGAAGGACGGTGAGTTATTCTATCGTCGGCATTAGCACCCGTCATGCTTAGCATACTTTCAAACTGGAAGTGCTTGCTCATTTCGGGATTAGCCTGGTTGATCTTTCTGCCGGAAGTGTAGGCTTTCTGATATTCTACAGCATTGAGCCATGTTCCCAGGAAATCCGCACCAAGGCTCACGATCACCTTAGCTGTTTCGAAATGATATGATGGTATGGCTCTTCTGCCATAAGATTCCTGGTTTGCCAATAGCATTCCGCTGTATGAAATCGCGTCAAATTGTATATGACGGTTTGCAGGATCTTTTGCGAGAAAACCGGCGATAACTTCTTTGGTAGTGGGCGATGTAATGGTTGAGGTGAGTAATACAACCGGGCCGGTCATTTCGACGGCCAGTTTTTTGTCCAGGTCATCGTAACTGATCGCATTTCCTTTTTGCATCGGGAAGCGGATCCTGGCGCTGTCATACAAATCCAGAACAGATGCCTGCACCCGGGCAGTTGTATTGCCCTTAGTTATTGTTGATAATGTATTTCCTTCAATCTTGATTGGTCTGCCATCTCTTACTTTGGCAACGATAGGAACAGCTTCACCACCGTTTACATAGGTAGTTGCGTAGAAATCGGCCATACCCGGCACCAGGTCCTGGGGCTTGTTCAGGTAAGGGATCATTTTGTTCACAGGAGTCTCGCAGCTTGCTGCCATGGCCGCAGCGGTTGTGAATCCCATGTATTTCAGGAAGTCCCTGCGGGAAGTACCATCAGCGCCAAGATCAGTTCCATCTTCAGCAACAAAGGGCAAATCTTCCTGAAACTCATTCTCCGACAGTTTTTTGTGCGCTTTGGACCTGTTAAGCTCCCCAAAACTCTGCCAGTACTTTTTATTAGCCATTTATTATCAGTTTGAAAAATTTGTGATCAATAAGAAATGTGTTGCCGACCTGCTTAATATTTTGAATTAACCAGGCTGAGACATACGCTTCAAGAGTTATTAATAATGACATTTTTGACATTCAAGTCCGCCAATTTCATTTACAGTCACACTGTCTCTTTGCTTGGACTTGATTTCATTGTGATACTTCTCGTAGATGCTGTAGAACTTATTGCCTTTATCGCCTGTTGAATCAATAAAATTGACATTTGATTCGCGGTGACAGTTTACGCACCAACCCATACTCAGGTCCGATGCCTGGTACACCTCGTTCATTGCAGTAATTTCACCATGGCAGGTCTGACACTGAACCTGGCCCACCTTAGTGTGTTGTGAGTGATTGAAATAGACGTGATCAGGAAGTGAGTGAATCTTAACCCAGGGAATTGGTTTGCCTTCTTTTACATATTTGCTTTGCGCCGGATCCCAGCCAGCATAGTCGTACAGTTTACGGATCTCAGCGGTACCATTCACCTCACTGCCATCTTCCTTGTAAAGCGCCGGACCTGCATATTCAGCAATGTTCATATGACAATTCATACAAACGTTTACTGAAGGAATAGTAGCCTGTTTGCCTTCAAAGGCCGGCCCGTGACAATAAAGACAGCTTATCTGGTTTTGACCGGGGTGTACTTTGTGAGAGAAATATATAGGTTGCTCCGGTTGATATTTTTGATTCCGGCCGAGATTGATAGCACCCTTCACCACGAAAAATCCACCCACTACAAATAAAAGAAGTGTAAGCAGTGTGATATAAGTCTTGTTACGGTAAAAAGGAATAGGTTCATGACTTCTCACGCCATCCTTCTCATCAGCCAGCTTCCGAAGATTGCTGTTTACCTGTAACATGATCAGCGCAACAACTGCGAGGATCAGGGTAAGAACGCCGTAAAGAATGGCGTTGTCGCTTTCGTCATAGGTTGCCTCGTTTCCTGGAGTGCTTTGATCACCACCTTTGCCTTGATCAACAACCGGCTTCACACTATTAATATAGTCAACAATGGCATCGATATCCTTTTCAGCAAGGTTTGGAAAAGCAGTCATTACAATATTGTTGTACTGTCCCTTTAAACCTGTCGTGTAAGGATCACCCGCCATGAACTTCGCAGGATTATGAACCCACTCGTATAGTTTGGCCCTGTCGCTCCAGGGACCGCGTGTTTCCAAACCGGTGAGTGCAGGGCCCGAACCTTTTTTCAACACTCCGTGGCAGGAAGCGCAATTGGTAGTGAATAAAGTCTTGCCGTCCTGTGCCGATAATTTATTACCGAATGAGAATGCCGTGATAATTAGAAAGGATAAAAATAATTTGTTAGCTTTTCGTCTCTGGCCAATCATATCAATTGAATATGATGAAATTATGTGGAAAAATTTCCTGGATTGGCTGCAAAAATAAGTCAGGATTTCAACATTATATCAACATGTTAAATATTTTTTTGACGCAGGCGTGACGCGGGTTTGGGAAAAATGTGAAGCACAATTCTAATATGTATAAGCTAATTTGTCATGTTTTTGTCAATCCGTCTTTCCTGATAAGTTGATTTTCTCTGTGAAATGAACCTCGGATCGACAAGATTTCGGGTATCTGAGAGGCATTATCTTGTTTCGATGTTTTAAAATAGGTTTGCGAAATGTTCAACAGGCTTCAGAAAAAATGGGGAGTTTCCGGGATCCGTTTTGTGATGATCTTTTGTGTATTCGCAATCGGGGGAAGCCTGACCGGATACCTGGGAAAAAAGCTGATGCCTTTTCTTGACCCGGGCCACCCGGTTCTTTACGTCCTGATTTACATTTTGCTGGTAACCGCTATATGGCCTTTCATCGTTTTATTGGTGAGCATTCCTTTCGGACAGTTCAATTTTTTCTGGGAGTACGAGAAAAAACTCGGGCGGCTGATCTTAGGAAAGAAGAGGAAATGAGTTGGGAATTTGCATTTAGATTTGCGCGATGAAAAATATTGCTGTTTTTGCTTCCGGCACGGGGAGCAATGCAAAAAGATTAATAGAACATTTTCTGAACAGCTCCCTGGCCCGTGTCACCCTGATCGTTTGTAACAAGCCGGGAGCAGGCGTCCTGGAAATAGCCCGGCAACATGAAGTTCCAGCCATTATTATTGATCGGGAGCGGTTTTTCCATGGGGACGCTTATGTTCCCGAGCTCATTTCGAAAAATATTGATTTCATCGTGCTCGCAGGATTTTTGTGGAAAATCCCCTCTGCGCTGATTGCTGCTTTTCCGGATAAGATAGTAAATATTCACCCCGCCCTTTTACCTAAATATGGAGGAAAAGGCATGTATGGAAGCAAAGTTCATGAAGCCGTCATCGCTGCTGGGGATCAGGAAAGTGGCATAAGTATACATTTTGTAAATGAAGTATATGATGAGGGCCGGATAATCTTCCAGGCAACATGCCCTGTTGGAAAGGATGATACCGCTGAAACGCTGGCGGACAGGATTCATGCCCTGGAACATTACCATTTTCCAAGGGTTGTTGAAAAGCTACTTTCCGGAAACGGAGAAACTACCCATTGAAACTGAGATGCTTCTCTTTTAACGACCGGGATCCTGCTCACTGAAACGGAGACGCTTCTCTTTTAACACTGAGAACTAGTCACTGAAACTGGGATACCTCTCCTGGACAACTGAGTCGCAACTCCAAAATCGAAAGCTACTCACTGAATAGCTACTCACTGAAAACGAAAACTTCATCGGCCTGGCGCTTCAGATCGAAAAAAGAGTTAAAATAAGGACGAACCGTCATTTATCGGCGGCGTTATATTAATATCACATCTCAAACCAGGCTTTTGTATTGCGGCAAGTCTACCATTCGGGTTATTTTCGGGCTTTTATTATCTGTTGTTTTCAGCCTGCAGGTTACTGCCCAACAGGTAAGGGTGTCCGGACGGGTATATGACATCACGGGTCGCAATCCGCTGGAGGCAGTCACCGTTCTCAGTACTTCCGGCAGGGGGACCATAACCGATTCAACAGGTAAATACAGCATCGTCATGAACGATGACGACTCAATCTGGTTTTCATACCTGAACAAGCCCACTCCGAAATACCCGGTGCAAAGTATCGGAAACCGGACGAATTTTGAGATCCTCTTACACGTGAATGTTTCAGACCTGCGGCCCGTCCAGGTGATGCCCCCGAGTTACAAAAGGGATTCTATGCAAAACAGGGAGGATTACGCAAAAGCATTTAATTTCCGTAAACCATCGTTTGGCACCTCGATCAATCCCTCCACCGGAGGTGTTGGATTGGATATCAACGAACTGATCAATATGTTTAACTTCAAGAAGAACAGGCGGATGCTTGCATTCCAGGACCGGTTGTTAAGAGAAGAAGAAGAACGTTATATATATCACCGGTTCAGCCGGTCGCTGGTCATAAAACTGACAAATCTCAGGGGTCAGGACCTTGATACCTTTATGGTCAAATATAAGCCGTCAGTTGAATTTGTTCAATTCAGTACTGATTACGAATTTCAGGCTTATATCAAAACCTGTCATGAAAGGTTTATGCGGTTAAAGCGGATGATGGGCGATTTCAGAAAGGACACGTGATGTAGACGCATCAACCGTTCGGGGGGCCTGACATAACACTTACTATATCAAGATAACAATCAATATGGATCAACTTACCTTAGGAATTGGTACCCGCTTACAGCACACAAATTTTGGCCCCGGCGTCATTGTTGGAATTAAATACGCAGTGTATATCATTTCCTTCATTAATCACGGAATAAAGGAAATCGATAAAAACGATAACCGCCTGGATGAAATCATCCCGGAGAATGTAACTGCTGAAATTGAAACTGCTGTTGAAACGGAAAGATCTTTATTGAAAATCCTGCGCTTATGGGGTGACTTCAGCGAGGTAGTGCCGCTGGGCGACCGTTGGATCGGTGGAACCATGCTGTTACAACCGAAGGATCAATCCCAGAAACCGAAAGAAATCCCGGTGGATGCATTTTTTCACAAAATCGTGATGGTTCGTGACCGGATCCGTGTGTTGGAACAACAGATCAATTCCAACAAAAAACTGACGGACGAAGACAAGGTAAATCTTCAGCAATATATCACCCGGATATATGGGTCCCTCACAACCTTCAACGTGCTGTTCAGGAACAAGGAACATTGGTTTGTAGGCGAGAAGGGTTCAAAAGAGGATTGATGTGCAGGAACCTATCTCCGCAATTGCAGGGTCTGCACATTACCCCTGTCGGTGGACTTCCATTCCTGCCTGTTCTTTTTGTTGACCGTAATGATCCATGACTTGGCAAAAATTGAATTTTTGTCGAACAATGTTACAGTGTTGGCGCTGTTCTGCCAGCGAAACTCTGATCCCTCATTCAATGTTAGTCTCCAGGGGATGCCTGAGATATTTTTAAATCCTTTGCCGTTCTTACGAAAGGACATTGTACCTACGTTATCGACTGTTCCATCGTCACCATTAACATTTTGTTCGGTATATGATGCCACATTCCACTCGCCCGTGATCCGCCTTTTTAAGTTTTGTTCCGCACTACAGGAGAAAAGGAACAGGGTAGATATCAATATTACCAGGATCGGCATGTTCTTACTCCGCATCTTTAAATCAGAAAATTTGACCATAATAATAATTGCTATTATAGAGGCGGCTGCAATTATTATACCTGCCGAAACCTTTTTGCGCGGAAGCTATTGACCTGCCAGAACCTGTAGTGGGAAACCTATCGTGGTGTGACGGTCGCCCTGCTATTGTTAATTGCTTCAATTTGGATAATTTCGAAATCAATGAAATCCCTCCTCTTTATTTTGTTAGTGCCTGTACTGGCTATGGGTCAGGACACAGCGTTTGACCTGGTTTTAAAACATGGAAAAATTATTGACGGTTCAGGAAATTCCTGGTATTACAGCGATGTTGCCGTCAAGGCCGGGAAGATAGTGCGGATCGCAAAAAACATCAACCCCGGTAATGCTACAGTTGTTGACGCAACCGGTTTGATCGTTGCTCCCGGCTTTATTGATGTACACACGCACATTGAGGGTGATGAAATAAAAACACCAACGGCTGATAACTTCATTATGGATGGTGTTACCTCAGTTGTTACCGGCAATTGCGGAGCTTCTAAAGTTGATATTGGAAACTATCTCAGGTTTATTGATAGCCTTCGCCTGTCCGTTAACGTTGCGACCCTTTTGGGCCACAACGATGTTAGACGGGCTGTGATCGGAAATGCAAACCGGGCACCAAGCGAAGCTGAAATGCAGAAGATGGAGGCCCTTGTACAGGATGGAATGCTGCAGGGTGCCGTTGGTCTCAGTACAGGTCTTATCTATATTCCCGGTACTTATTCAAAAACAGACGAAATAATAAGGCTCGCTAAAATCGCTTCACAGTATAACGGATTATATGCTTCTCACATGCGGGACGAAGGCGACAGTGTATTGATAGCGATCAATGAAGCTATCACGATAGGAAGAGAAGCACAGATACCGGTGGAAATATCTCACTTCAAACTAAGTGGCCAACGTAACTGGGGGCGCTCCAGTCAGTCCCTTCCCATGATTATCGCTGCAAGATCAGAAGGTCTCGATGTAACCATAGACCAGTACCCATATACAGCTAGTAGTACTTCCATGAGTACCATGATACCGGATGATATACTTGCAGACGGCCCGGATTCAGTTAAGGCAAGACTCCAAAGACCGGAAGTAAGAAAATATGTGGTGAAACAAATGCTGAAAAACCTGGAGAAAAGAAAACTTAAACACTTCAGTTATGCGGTGGTTGCTTATCATAAGGCAGATACAACCCTTAATGGCAAATCTGTTGAAGCCATTAACCTCATAAAAGGCAAAAAGCATAAGGCGAAGTATGAGGCGGAAACAGTCATCGAAATGATGTTGCAGGGGGGTGCCGGCATGGTGTTTCACGGCATGAGCGACCAGGACGTGGAAGCGATCATGAGATACCCCTTCAATATGTTTGCTTCTGATGCCAGTATACGTGAGTTTGGACAGGGCAAACCACATCCCCGGGGTTATGGCACCAACTCGCGGGTGCTGTCAATGTATGTAAGGGACAAAAAAATCATTTCTCTTGAAGAAGCAATCAGGAGAATGAGCTCATTACCTGCCCAGAAATTTGGGTTAAAGGACCGGGGCCTGATCAGGGAAGGTATGATGGCTGATATTGTTGTTTTCGACGAAAAGAAAGTTGCTGATCGTTCTACCTACGAGAATCCTCATCAATATTCAACGGGGTTCCGCTTCGTGATTGTAAATGGGCAACTCGTCGTAAACAACGAAAGGCATACTGGTGTGCGGAGCGGTATGGTGCTTTACGGGCCTTCCTATGCTAAAAAATCCTTCTAAATCCCGTTGCTCCTGGTAAGCACGAGCGCGCCATCGTCCCTGATAACAAGCGTATGTTCATGTTGGGCAACAAAACTGCCATCCCTTGTCACAAAGGTCCATCCATCACCCTTTTCATAGGCATGGGATGAACCCGTTGAGATAAATGTTTCAATAGCAACAACAGAATTTTTCTGAAACCTGTTTGTATTTAACCGGTCATAATAACATGGAATCTCTTTTGGAGCTTCATGAAGACTTCGCCCTATACCGTGGCCAACAAGGTTCTTTATTACTTTATATCCGTTCCTGGCAGCTTCTCCCTGTATCAGTTTTCCCAGCTCCGCAATCCGCATTCCCGGTTTTATCGCTGCAATCGCTTTGTGAAGTATTTGCTTTGATGTTTCCACCAGGAGACCATGTTTATTAAGATCTTCTCCGAGAACAAACGAACCGCCGTTGTCTGACCAAAAACCACCAAGTTCAGCGGAGACATCCACATTAACCAGGTCGCCCTCTTTCAGGACAGTTGCTGCAGATGGTATGCCATGAGCTATTTCATTGTTGATGCTTATACAGGTCCATCCCGGAAATCCATATGTAAGTTTCGGAGCCGACCTGGCGCCAAACTTTTCAAGAATAGTCCTGCCGAATTCATCCAGGTCTTTGGTGGTCATACCAACCTTCGCATAATCGCGCATTTCTTTTAAAGTGACTGCGACTGCTTCACTTATAGCTTTCATGCCTGCCAGTTCGACCTGTGATGAGATGGACATAGATATTATTTAAGAGATGTGAGTTATGTATCATTTCTGCAAATGAAGTATGGGATAAGGCTTCCCCATCCCATCGAGGGGCGAACGTTTGACAAGTGAAAAGCCCATCGCGTAATAGAAACCAACCGCCTGGGAGTTTTGTTCATTCACATCTACTTTTCGTATACCGAGTTCATCCACTGCATAATTCAGCAGGAACCTGCCTATCCCGGTTCCCCTTGCTGCGGGATGAATAAATAGCATTTCAATTTTTTCAGGTGTGGTGCCGATGAATCCTGATATGGCTCCGGAACTATCACGCACACACTTGAGACTTACCAGGTCAAAATATTGGTTCAGGATCAACCCGCGGAAGAACATGATGTCCTTTTCAGTGATGAAATCATGCGTGGCTCTAATCGATGCTTCCCAAACATCAATCAGTTCATTATAGTCTTCCCTGGTCACGCTATCAATCAGGTAACTATTCAAGAGAGATGGTATTTAAGTAGTGAAGCAACTGTTTACTCACGGTCAGGCACAAATGCTGTTCGTTTTATAGGGGTTATTAGAAATAAAAAACCTGGATACTTGTTTTGACAGATGCCGGCGACAGACGTCGATAACTTTTGTCAATCCAAATATCCAGGCACCTGTTATATTATCAATAACGATTGCGATCCCTGTTGTTGTCCCTGTTGCCGGGGCGATTGTTGAATCCTCCACCCGGAGCGCCACCACGATTGCCACCAGGTGCTCCGCCACGGTTTCCACCCGGAGCACCGCCCCGGTTACCGCCGCCGCCAGAACTTCTTTCTTCTGCCTGCTTTACCACTAATGGCTTCTTTCCGAGAGAAATATCGTTGAGGTTTTCAATTGCATCTTTTGCTTCTGCTTCATTTGGCATTTCCACAAAGGCAAATCCCCTGCTTTTGCCGGTTTCTTTGTCCATTGCAACTTTAGCTGAGGTGACAGCGCCGAATTTCTCAAAGATTTCCATCAGTTCTGCATCATCAAGATCATAAGGCAGCCCCGCTACAAAAAGGTTCATATATCTTTATTTTTTGTAAAAATACACAACTTATGTTGGTATTTGATTGCATCCCCCGGATGTATTTTGACAATGGGTAGAAATATTTTTTTTGATGCCGTCTTAACGTACAATTCCGAGAACATTTACCATGAAAGCACCGTTTGTTTGCTACCCGGATTCCTTCATATTTGAAGTTTAACCGTTGTTTGTTAGTCTCTTAAACTCAATATTCAAGTAATCTGTCCACGTAATCAGCAAGACGGCTTTTTGCCATAAAATTGTTTTCAAGTTCAATACTGAAAGGAACGGGCGTATCAAGGGAAGCGCATCTCAACACCGGTGCATCGAGCAGGTTAAAACAATGTTCACCTATCCAGGCAGCTATCTCCCCTCCGAGCCCCCCGGTGAGCGTATCTTCATGCAACACTATTACTTTACCTGTACGGGCAACTGATGAACTGATTGCGTTATAATCAAGTGGAAGTAAGGTACGAAGGTCCAATATGTCGAATGAAATATGTTGATTCTCCAGTGCGTATTCTGTTGCCCATTGAACTCCGGCGCCGTAAGTAATGATCGATATGTCATCGCCTTCTTCAACAAGCCTTGCTTTTCCGATCTCAACTTCATAGTATTCAGAAGGCACCTGTCCATGCGCACTTCGATATAATGCTTTGTGTTCAAAAAACATTACGGGGTTCGGGTCGTTTATGGCCGCAATCAGAAGTCCTTTTGCATCATAAGGAGTGGAAGGATATACAACCTTCAATCCGGGTGTATGTACAAACCAGGCTTCATTACTCTGGCTGTGAAAGGGACCGGCTCCCACTCCCCCGCCACATGGCATCCTTATAACAACATCTGCGTTTTGTCCCCAGCGATAGTAAATCTTAGCGAGGTTATTAACTATCTGGTTGAAACCAACGCTTACAAAGTCGGCAAACTGCATCTCAACAACACTCTTAATGCCAGACAAACTTAAACCAAGCGCAGCACCAATAATGGCACTTTCACATAGCGGCGTGTTGCGTATTCTGCTCTTACCATACATCTCGACAAATCCTTCAGTAATTTTAAATACACCCCCGTATTCAGCTATGTCCTGGCCCATAATCACCATCTCTTCATGTTTGTCCAGGCTCTGGCTGAGTCCTTCGCTTATTGCGTCGACAAACCGAAGGTCACGGTGTTCCTTAACCGAATTATTACTTTCGTCGGGGACGAAACTTTTTGAGGAAGGCGCATACACATCACCAAGTTCCAGTGATGAATCAGGTTGAGGTTTTGGGGACTCGAATCCTGATCTGACTTCTTCTTCGATATGTTCTTTGATACCTGACCGGATGGCTTCACTTTCTTCCGGGGATAATACGCCCTCTGCTGAAAGATATTCTTCAAACCTTGCTACCGGGTCCTTCATCTGCCAGATCTCGAAAAGATGTTCCGGTACGTATTTCACTCCACTGGCCTCTTCATGTCCACGCATACGGAAGGTGGCGCATTCTATCAGGAAAGGTTTCTGATTTTTTATACAATAATTCCTTACTCCTTTTATGGTATCATAAACGGTAAGCAGGTTATTTCCGTCTATTTTCACAGCATCCATGCCATAACCCTTTGCCTTTTCCGTAAGACTACCACAACGGTACTGCTCACGTGTTGGCGTACTCAGCGCATAACCATTGTTTTCAATAATGAAGATCACGGGCAGCTCCCAAACCGCTGCAGTGTTCAGGGCTTCGTGAAAATCGCCTTCACTGGTGCCACCTTCTCCTGAAAATGCGACGGCAACTTTATGTTCCTGGCGAAGTTTGTGTGCAAGGGCTACACCATCTGCTATAGCCAGTTGTGGGCCGAGGTGTGAGATCATACCACAGATATGATGCGCGGCGGATCCGAAATGAAAACTACGTTCACGACCCTTGCTGTAACCGTCCTGGCTTCCCTGCCATTGCCTGATAAGTTTATTCAACGGCATTCCTCTCGTGGTGAATATGCCAAGGTTGCGATGCAGCGGCATCACCCATTCATCGTTTTCCAGCGCAAGTGCTGCGCCTACAGATATTGCTTCCTGGCCAATACCACTGAACCATTTACTGATCCGTCCCTGCCTTAAGAGCAAGAGCATTTTTTCTTCAATCATCCGCGGAAGCAATAGAGCCTTGTAAAAACTTTTCAGTTCATCGTCAGAGAGGTTCTTCCGGTCGAAGTGCATAGCTATGAATTATGAGATTTCTTTATTTTTTCTTCCCGGTACATCAGCGATGTGACGAGTGATAAAAGCAAACTGAAGAGTAGTGCCCACCAGAAGCCGTCAACCTTGAACCCGGTGATGATGTACTCAGCAAACAGGATTATGAGTGCATTTATCACAAACAGAAAGAGACCAAGTGTAGCCAGGGTTATGGGAAAAGTTAACAGTATGAGTAAAGGTTTTACGAAAGCATTCAGAATGGCGAGCACAAATGCTACCAGGATCGCGGTCCAGAATGTATCTATCGAAATGCCCTCAAGTATATACGATAGCCCGAACGCAACAATAGAAGTCACGATGATGCGCATGATGAACTTCATGAGAATGATTTTATGCCTTACAAGTTACATATAAACCAAGTATCAGATCACTACCAATTCGTAAAAGTCGGTTGGCTGAAGATATTTATTGGCAAGGGCTTTTAATTCTTCTGCGGAAACAGTTTTGATAACATTAATGCTATTATAAAAATATTCAGGTGAAAGATTGTTAAGTATCATGCTTTTCCATCGGGCCGCAACGTGAAAGGGACCATCAAGGTCGCCCAGGATGCTTCCGATCATACTGTTTCTTGTCATCAGCAGTTCTTCCTCGTCAATCTCTTCTTCCCGAAGGATAAACATTTCTTTATACACTTCGTCAATAGTTGCTTCAGCTACGTCGCGTCCGGCTTCGGTACTGATCATCAGACCGCTGTTATGAATGAAGTTGAGCAAATAGCTATGAATGCCATATGTATATCCCTTATCCTCCCGGATATTGGTCATCAGCCTCGAACCAAAGAAGCCACCAAAAAGATTATTCAAAACATTCATTTTCTGGAAATCAGGGTGATGGCGGGTTGGAAAGGGACGCATGATCCTGATTGCTGCCTGTACCCCGTCCGGATCATTAGTGATCCGGTATTTTTTTTCTGTAGCCGGCTCCAGCTTATGTTCAATAATGGAATGTTCAGCACGATGTGATCTCAATGGCAGCTTTCCAAAAGAGGACTCCAGTTGTTCAATGATATCTGCAGGAAGTTTCCCTGAAACAAATATCACGCAACGCCCGTTTTTATAGTATTGCTCATAAAATTCAACAATCTGTTCACGATTTAAGGCTTCATAATCTGCCGGCATGCTGTATTTGCCATAAGGGTGATTTTCACCAAACATATAGGCATCTATGAGGCGCCCTGCTACGAATTCAGATTTTTTCAACCCAACGGTTAACTTCTGAATTGAATTCCGCTTGAATGTAGCCAGCTCTTCTTCAGAGAAAACAGAGTCGGTTATCAGTTCGCCAACAACGGGCAGCAGCTCGTGTACATGTTTCGTGAGACAATGCAAAACCAACTCTGCAGTTTCGCTGTAACAGGACCTGTTAAGGTATGAACCAAAATATTCGAAATGTTCGTTGATCTGGAAAGCAGACTTATTGGTGGTGCCATTTTTCAGGAGATGATTGGCAGCAGAAGCGACCAGCTTCTTTGGCTCGTACCAGTTCCCGGCAAAAAACACCCAGTTTATCATCATCGCGTCTTCTGTTCCCATGTTGATCGCATACACCTCCACACCGTTCGACAATACATGTTTATCGCTCATCGGCAGGCGGATATCGAAATCCACGGCATCTTTAATCAATGGCGCTTCCGTTCTGTTCAGCATATTTTACTATTATAAGAAATCCTGAGCCGGTATAACCGGCTGCTGTTTTTAAAAATTTATTGATGTAATATTTTACCCGGCGCGACGGTAGTACAAAGTATTTGAATTTTTTTCATCGAAGATCTGACGGCTGTATTCAAGAATATCATCCATGGTGACAGCAGCATATTTTTCCCTGTCAGAGTTAAAAAGAGACGCATCGCCGAGGAGTTCGTAAAATGCCAGGCTGTTTGCACGGGCCATAACACTCATGTCTTCAAAAGTGATGGCAGATTCTGTTTTGTTTTTCACCTTGGTCAGTTCTTTCTCGGTAATGCCATCGCGTTTTAAAAGATCGAGTATTTCATCAACTGCTTTCTCGGCATCTTCCAGCGTAACGCCTTTGACCAGCTTGCCCTCTATGGTTAATAACCCACGATCAACAGTCCCCTGGTGATAACATTCGATATTTGAAAACAGCTTTTTCTCTTTTACAAGAGACTGATATAACCGTGATGATCCACCGCCGCCAAGTATTTCAGAAATAAGGTCAGCCACATAATACCCATGGGCCAGTCTGCCATCCATATGCCAGCACTTATAGAGTGCATCCAGCGGTACATCGGCCTTCACCTCGGTTCTTCTCGGCATTTTCTGAACGGGTTCTTCAGGAATGTTGCGAACATATTTTTCACCAGGAGGTATGGTGCCAAACCACTTTTCAGCCAAAACCTTTACCTCTTCGGTTTTAACATTTCCTGCAACGACCATGATGGCGTTTATGGGATTATAGTGTTTCGCAAAAAAGTTTTTTACATCGGGAAGGCTGGCTTCTTCGATATGACTCAGTTCTTTGCCAATGGTCATCCATTTATAGGGATGTTTTTCATAGGCCATTTCTCTCATCTTGAACCAAACATCACCGTAGGGCTTATTGATATAATGTTCTTTGAACTCTTCAGAAACCACTTTACGCTGAACATCGAGACTTTTCTCATTGAAAGCCAGTGATAACATCCGGTCGCTTTCGAGCCAGAAGGCAGTTTCCAGGTTTTCTGAAGGTATCTGGATGTAGTAATTCGTTACATCATTGCTGGTATAAGCATTGTTTTCACCCCCGGCCATCTGCAGGGGAGTTTCGAAGTCGTCAATGTTGACGCTTCCGCCAAACATCAGGTGTTCAAAGAGGTGGGCAAAGCCTGTTTTTAAAGGATCCTCATCTTTTGACCCTACATCATACATAACATTTAAAATTGCCATCGGGGTGGAATGGTCCTCATGCACCAGTACTCTCAACCCATTACCCAGGGTAAATCTTTCAAAATTTATCATACATTCTTCTAATTTCTCGGACAGCAAAATAACAATACTTTGATGGATAAGTTGAGGGGTAAATCAAGATTTCCGGCTCAGACGATACTCTTTACCTTCAATGTAACAATCATCGGGGTGCCTTCCCGCATAACGAGGATCTTGACTTTCTGACCGGGTGTCTGGAGCAGGCTCTTATAAATCTGGATATTGCGGGTGAAATTATTGCTCACCGCCATGATGATATCGCCCGGTTTGAGACCGGCAGCTTCGGAAGGAGAATTGGGCATAACATCCACCACTACTATCTCCCCCTCAATCATGTAAATGCCGAGACCCGTATACGAATAATCAAACGGGTCCTTGAAGTGTGAATTTGGAATAAGGTACAGATCGCGCCGTTCGTAGTTCATAATGAGATTGAACCGCCTGAGTAGGTCATTCCCGATCAGGCCACCGAGGTACGGGTAAGAAGTAACATTGTATTCATCGTCAAAGATATATGTTGGCACCTTCTTGAACTTATAAGGTCCGATCTTCACCTGTTTTATCACCCCTTGTCGCATAGGCGCCTTTCCTCCCAGGCCTTCAGCCTGCGTAACATAGAACTTCCGTTTGGGGCTTATAAAAATGCTGTCGCTGACAAAATCTGAAGATAAAAGCAGGCACATCCCTGCCCCGGTGTCGAAGTAAAATCTCGGATTCAGTTCTTTTTCATCTTTGATATTTACATTAAAAACGGGAATGTTTATCAGGGATGGTTTGATCAAAAAGCCGCCCCTAGGGTACTTCATGCGGCCTTTGCTGTATACAAAGATCCGCAGGCTGTCATAATTTACCATCACGATATAACGCGAAAGAAAACTGTAGCCAATGATTCCGTCGATTTTTTCGCCGTAAGCACTGGAGAGTATTTCATAGTCGTTTATGTGGAAGTTGAGACTATCAACAGTTAACCCCGGTAGTTTCAGTGATCGGTTATAGGCAAAACGCACCCGCCGGATGCCCGCAATTCCCCTGATTGTACGATCGCTGAGTTCAGTTTTAACTTTCAAAGCATCAACAGTTGCGGAATCCAGCGAAATGCCTCCGCTACCTGTATCAAGTATGAAGTTGAGCGTGTCCGGATGTTTCTCTAGCTGAACCTTAATAGTAATAATTCCACCTGTCAACAGGTGGAAAGGAAAGCTGGTGATGAGTTTGGCCGGTGGTGGCACAAATTCTTCCTGCGCCTTAACGGACACTGAAACTAACAGGAGGCAAAATAACAATCGGCAAAGCAGTCGCATGATAAGCTCTTACATTTATCCAGTCTAAGAGCTAATAAGTTATGATTTATTTCGACGCCCGCACCCGCCGCTCCTGTAAAATTTTGAGGTTATGGCAATGAAAGCCGGTTAAACTTTAAGGTCAGTCAATCGTTTAGTATTTTTGCTCAATTCTTTTTATATGACTGCAGACCTACTGTATGACCGTGCCCTTGATTTTGACTTTCTATCTGTTGAAGAGGGTGTCTATTTATTTGAGAACGCTCCGCTTACTGAACTGATGTATGTTGCCGACGAGCTCCGGAAAAAACAGGTACCCCATGGTAAGGTCACCTGGCAGATCGACCGAAACGTCAATACAACAAATGTTTGCCTCGCAAATTGTAAATTCTGCAACTTCTACCGGGTTCCGGGTCATGCGGATGCATATATTACTGATATTGAAACGTATAAGAAGAAAATTGAAGAAACCATCCGCTGGGGTGGAGACCAGCTGTTACTCCAGGGAGGACACCATCCGGATCTCGGACTTTCTTTTTATGTTGATTTGTTCAGCACGCTGAAATCCCTTTACCCGAATATAAAACTACACACACTCGGACCCCCTGAGATTGCACACATCACCAAACTCGAAAAGTCCACACACCGGGAGGTTCTGATAGCACTGAAAAAAGCCGGAATGGATAGCCTGCCAGGGGCCGGTGCCGAGATACTGACGGACCGGGTTCGCCGGCTGATCTCCAAAGGAAAATGTGGAGCCCAGGAGTGGCTGGATATCATGCATGAGGCCCATAAACTAAGGATAACCAGCTCTGCGACCATGATGTTCGGACATGTTGAAACGATTACGGAACGATTCGAACACCTGGCTAAGATCCGCGAGGTTCAATCCCGTAAGCCGGAAGATGCCCATGGCTTCCTGGCTTTCATTCCCTGGACCTTCCAGGATGTAGACACATTGTTGGCAAGGATACGAGGGGTACATAACCTTACTACCCAGGAAGAATACATCAGGATGATTGCTATGAGCCGGATCATGCTGCCTAACGTGAAAAACATCCAGGCGTCCTGGCTCACTGTGGGGAAACAGACTGCCCAACTCTGTCTCCAGGCAGGGGCAAACGATTTTGGAAGTATAATGCTGGAAGAAAATGTGGTCAGCGCTGCAGGAGCCCCGCATCGTTTTACCTCGAAAAGTATACAGGAAGCTATTGTTGAAGCAGGGTTTGTACCTCAGCTTCGGAATCAGCAATACGAATGGCGGGTATTACCCGAGATGGAAGAACAGGTTATTGATTATTAAGATTTTCTTTAACTTGGTATTCACTAAAATTCCGACATGCCCTTTACCCTGGCCCACCCGGCACTTGTGCTGCCGTTAAATCTGCTGCCTAAAAAGTGGTTTTCAATAACAGGATTGGTGATTGGTAGCCTGGCGCCTGACCTCCAGGCATTTTTCTCAACTGAAACAGGTAAAACAGCAACGCATACCTGGTGGGGAATACTTTGGTTCTGTATCCCGGTGAGCATCGTGCTTAGTTTTTTATACCATCTGTCGGTCAGAGAGATGCTGATCACGCATCTTCCGCGATTCCTTCAACTGAAATATATCCGCTATAAGGATCTTGATTGGGTCTCCACATTTAAAAAAAACTGGCTGGTTATTATTATTTCGATTGCCATCGGTGCGGCTTCACATCTTTTCTGGGACAGTTTTTCTCATTTTGAAGGGTTTTTTATCAAGGGAAATACCGCCTTGCAGGGCAATACAACGATCCGGGGCCGATCAGTTGAGATACCGTTCGTTATCCAATATCTTAACACAGGGATAGGCTTGCTGATAGTACTTATCGCGATGCTGCAGGTTCCGCGTTGCCACAATGTCCGGATAAGAATCGTGATCATGAAGTACTGGCTTGTGTTGGCGCTGATTGCGGGTGTTCTTGTTTTGTTAAGGCTCGAAGCAATGGAATCAGAAAAACTGGATGATATGCTTACAGCAGCTATATCAACCTTTGCCGTGGCACTACTGATTACTTCGCTGCTTTTTAAGCAAGGCTTGATCAAGGATGCCTGGAATACTGCGAAATGACCTCGTCAACATGCGTGATCTCTATTGTTTTAGACCGAAAAGCGGGTAATTTTTTCAGGGTTAACTCTTACCAAAAAAAATATATATAGTCTGCTGTTCAATAGAAAGCATTGTTTCAGAGTTATTTAATCGGGCAACTACCCTGTTGAAAAACCATGAACAGTCCTTTCCGCAATTCCATTCGCATAGCTGTAGTTTTACTGGCAGGGGTCCTGCTGTTTAACTTTTTCAGCTATTACGCTATGCGGATCCGATCAGGAAGTAGCCAAAAAATGGTTGGGTTTGTGAACCAGGCTGCCAGTCAGCGTGCCCTCAGCCGCTCTATCACCACCGATGCCCTCATCCTTCTAAATGGGAATTTCGACGATACAAAACGCCAGGAGCTGAAGCGTCAGCTGCGGGCAAATATCGATAGCTTTCTGATCACGAGGCATCGCCTCAGGAGCAGTTTCCAAATGCCCGAAGTGCCCCGGAAACAGTCAGATGAAATTTTCGAACTACTCAGAAAAAGTGACCTCGCATTTAATAAAATGGTCAGTACAACGCGGGAAGTGCTTGCAGCAGACTCACAGACTTTAAAACGAAACGCCGCCCGCTATACTGCTGAAATTCTTCAGATCGAAAAAACCGTCCAGCCAATAACAGCCGGCATCACCGAAAAGTATTCAGCCATTGTTGATGGAAAAATAGAAGAATCTTCGAATACCAATACGGGGAAGCTTATCTCCCTGGTAATTGCGCTTGCATGCCTTGTGTTGCTTGGACTGGAACCATTGTTCAGAAGTAATCAAAAAAATTACGCTGAATTACAGTTAGCCCGGAATGAATTACTCCAGGAAAAAAAATACCTCACCTCCATCCTCAATTCACAAACGAACTATGTAATACGGATAGACAAAACAGGCAACTTTACCTTTGCAAACCCCGAATTCCTCACAACCTTCAGGTACAATGAGAAAGAGGTACTGAAAATGACTTATTTCAGTTCCATCTTTCCAAAGGACTTACTGAGATGTCAGCAGTTGGCAGATGAATGCTGGAAAAATCCCGGGAAGATCCATCGGCTCCTGATCAGGAAACCTGTAAACGGCACAAAAGAATATTTGTGGACGGAGTGGGAGTTCATCTCCCTCCAAAATGAAAATGGAGTCGTTTTCGAGATCCAGGGAATCGGGGTAAATGTTACAGACAAAGTAAGAGCGGAAGAGATGAAAAAAGATGCGATCCGGACCTCTTCTTATGCCATGACTTATGCACGCATGGGATCATGGAAACTTGACTTCATTTCCCAGCAGATAGAGCTCAGTAAAGAGTTTCTTAGCCTGCTTGAAGTATCCGGGCATGAATCAAAAAGTTTTTCGCTGGAGGTACTCATCCGGGACTTTATTTTTTTCGAGGACCAGAATCTGTTCATCAGCGAAATTTCAAAGGCGCTGCAAAACAAGCAGTTGAAAGACTATGAAGCGCAGTTTTCCATCAGGGTTTACACCAAATCACAGAAACTGCGGTATCTGTTCATCAAAGGGAAAGTGATAGACGAAACAAATGGATTTGGAATTGCGCAGGATATTACCGCCCAGAAGGAAGCTGAACAAGCATTGCTCAACAGCGAACAGAAATTCAGGTTGCTCGCTCAGCATTCGGAAGATATTATAACGGAAAACCTGCCCGACGGAACCATAATCTATGCTTCCCCTTCAGTTAAAAAAGTACTTGGATATTTACCTTCGGAGGTGGAAGGAAACGATATCCTGGCCTATGTACACCGGGAGGACAAGGCGAAGTTTGAACAGTGGGATAGGGGCGAACTACAAGCGGGAATTGAATTCCGTACCCTAAGATACAGGATGCAGAAAAAGGACGAGGATTATATCTGGCTGGAAACAATTATGAAACCGGTGAAAGAAGGCGGAGTGATTGTAAAATTTATCTGTACCTCCAGAAACATCTCGGAACGAAAAAAATCAGAAGCGGAAAGGGAACAATTGCTGGCAGAGGTGCGTCAGTCGGAAGAACTTTTACGAACCGTTATCAATTCAACACCGGACTGGATTTATATAAAGGACCTCGGCCATCGTTACCTGCTGGTGAACCAGGCCTACGCGGATTCAATGCATATGTCCACCCAGGAGTTTGTAGGGAAAAATGATCTTGAAATTGGCCAGCAGGAAGAGTTTGTTAAAGGCAATGAAAGGAAGGGCATTCGTGGTTTCTGGACGGATGACCAGGAAGTTATCAAAACGGGGAAAACAAAGTTTATTCTGGAAGAACCGAATTTTATAGACGGCAAACCGCAAATAATGAGTACTGTTAAGGTGCCATTGCGTGATACCGAAGGATATGTATGGGGCGTACTCGGGTTTTCTCATAACATCACTGAACAAAAGCAGGTAGAAGAGAGCCTGCGGAGAAAGGACCAGCTTCTGCAGGCTATTGCCGAGGCAACCCATCAGCTCATAAGTAACAACAACCTGGAAGACGCCATCGGCGAAGCAATTCAATTGCTTGCCATCAAGATGCAGGTTGATGCAGTGAATGTTTACAAGAATGAATTTGACCAGCAACATAATAACCTTGTTTGCAACCAGATACTGCATTGGGAAAGCGGCAGGGAAGAACTGGTCCAACACGCTCCCGAATACCAGAATGTGATTGTTGACATGACTAACCCGATTTTTTCAACCCTTGCCAGGGATGAAATCTATTTCAGCAAGGTCAGGGACATACAGCATGAAGCGACGAGGGCCGATTTTGAACGCAGGGGATTAATGTCCACTGCCATCCTACCGATCTTCACCCTGCACCGCTTCTGGGGATTTGTGGGCTTTGGGGATGCAAAAGACGAAAGAGACTGGACGATCACAGAGTTTTCGATACTGCAGTCATTTGGATCAACACTCGCGGCCGCCATCGAACGTAAGCAAATGGAACAGGAGCTGGTAGGTGCAAAGGATATGGCAGAAACGGCGAGCCGTGCAAAAAGTGAATTTATGGCGACCATGAGCCATGAACTTCGCACACCGATGAATGGCATCATTGGGTTTACCGACCTGGTGCTGACATCAGAACTGCAAAAATCACAACGGGATTACCTTGATAATGTCAAGAAGTCTGCCTACGGCCTGTTGAATGTCATCAACGATATTCTTGATTTCTCAAAAATCGAGGCAGGCAAATTATTGATCGATAATACTGTTTTCAGGCTTGATGAACTGGTAGAAGAAACCATCGACATCCTGATTGTGAAGGCGTTTGAAAAGAATCTCGAGATGATCTGCCATATTGATCCTGAGCTGCCTTCCCAGTTCCTGGGTGATCCGGTGCGTATCAGGCAGATATTGGTAAACCTGCTGGGTAATGCCATCAAATTCACTCAGGAAGGGGAAATCCTCGTGTCGGTAACCAAAGCCGGCTCAGTTTATACCAAGGATACGCACGCATACCTTGACATCGAAATAGCGGTGAAGGATACGGGAATCGGAATCTCACGTGAAAAAATCAAGAAAATCTTTGAAAGCTTTACGCAGGCAGACTCCTCTACCACAAGAAGATATGGTGGAACAGGACTGGGTCTCACCATCTCAAAAAGCCTTGCTGATCTGATGAAAGGTGACCTGACCGTACAAAGTGACATTGGTGACGGTAGTATTTTCAAACTGCACCTTTCGTTGAAAATTGTAAATGAAAAACCGCAGTTGTCAAATGAACATACACCGCCACTAAAAAATGTGCTCATAGTTGATGATAATCTGACCAACCGCCTTATGATGGCTGATATGTTCAGGTATTTCAATATCAACTGCGAGATCACTGCCGGGCCTGCACAGGCGATCAGTGCGCTTGAGCGGATGAAAAGAGAAAATAATAATCCGGATCTGATCATCACCGATAATAATATGCCCGAAATGAATGGCATACAACTCACTAAGGAAATACGGTACCAGCACAAGTATCCGAACCCTGTGGTCCTGATGTTGTCATCTCTGGAAAAAAACCTTTATCAGCACGAGGCCGACAAAGCCGGCGTTCATAAGATGCTCACCAAACCGGTAAAGCTTCATGAGCTTTACGCCTTACTCTGTTCATTTTTCAGTAGCGCACAGCCGGCTCCGCGTATCCAGGCGAAAATCCCGGTGATTGAGCGAATTGCTGATTCTGCCTCCATCATGGTAGTTGAGGACGATGCCATCAATATGATGCTTATTTCGGAGGTACTAGGCAAAATGGGTTTTGAAGTAATCAAGGCAAACAATGGAAAACAGGCACTTAGTATCCTGCAGGAACAGGAGCCCGTACTGATTTTCATGGATGTAAATATGCCTGAGATGGATGGGTTTGCAACTACCCGGATGATCAGGAAAATGGAGGGAGTTTACGCCACCCTGCCAATCATCGCGTTGACCGCTGATGCCATGCTTGGTGATAAAGAAAAATGTATCGAGGCAGGCATGACCGACTACATCTCCAAGCCTTTCCGCCTGGAGGAAATCGAATCTGTGCTGAAGGCCCGGATGCTCGTTGTCTAAAAAAAAAATCTCAGCATACAACCCCCGGGTTATTTTGATCATCATTATCCGATAACAGGTACTCGATTTTTCACTGTTCAATAATACGGAAAAGATGAAGTCATTGTTTAGCCGCAGGAAACCTGTAGCATACATCAGCGACAGTCCTTCAACATTCAATGGTGGCAGGTTATTGTCAGCAGGAACGGTTTCGGGAAAAACACAGGGTGGTCAAAAAACCATCTCTCTTTTATTCTGCATATTGATGGATGTTATCGGATATGCTACTTACAGCATTCCCTTCCTTGGTGAGTTCGGCGATCTTCTCTGGGCACCAATATCTGCAGTAATATTTTATAAAACATTTGGTGGCTGGAAAGGCGCTTTCGGAGGTGTTTTCAACTTCCTGGAAGAGTTGTTGCCATTTACGGATTTTGTCCCAAGCTTTACGATAATGTGGCTGCTTCGTTCGAGGTTCTCCTTTATGCCCGATCTGAAGACGGCGAAAGGTTAACCAGGGATAAGCCTGGGGTCCAGGTCGTTTGATCACTGTTTGTCTTCGAATGATAGATCGGTGTTCGTCAATGCACGGTAGACCGGTGTTCGTCAATGCATGAGAGATCGGTGTTCGTCAATCCATGAAACACCTGTGTTTGTCATGCGTGATTAACCGGTGTTCCTCTACGAAAGATAAACCGTATTCCCCTATCAAATAATGAAGAAGCGTTCGTCTACGAAATAATGAAGCGGTAGCCAACTCCTTTAATTGTCAGAATTTCAATCGATTCGTCCATGCGCAGATAACTTCTCAGTTTAGTAATATAGACGTCCAGGTTTCTTGAATTAAAAAACGAGTCGTTCCCCCAAAGCAGGTTGAGAATATCTTTCCTGTCGATGATCCGTTCCCGGTTCTGATAAAGCAATTTCAACAACTCGCTTTCCCGGAAGGACAGCTTCTTTTCATCGTTACCCGTCACCAGGACCTGCCTGTTTAAGTGAAACAGGTATTTCCCAAGCCGCAGCTGTTCCTGTGGCGGTTCTTCCTTATGTGTATTATTGCGGTGCTTTAATGCATTATCGATCCTTACGATCAGCTCCTCCATACTAAATGGCTTCCTTATATAGTCGTTGGCACCTAGTGAAAAGCCCTTCACCAGGTCAGTAGTTTGTGTTTTTGCAGTGAGAAAGATAATAGGTACCGCCTGATCGATTGACCGGATCTCTTCTGCAATAGCGAAACCATCCTTGTTGGGCAACATTACGTCCAGAACACAGACATCGGGTTTTGCCTGCCTGAATGAATCAAAAACATTAGCGCCATCTGTTTCCATGATCACATCAAAGTTTCTTGTCTCCAGGCTTTCACGTACGATCTTGCCAAGAAACAATTCATCTTCAACATAAAGCACCCTGATCTTATTCATTCCTGGATTATTTTGCTATTAAATGATTTTTGGTAACGTAACGATAAACGTGCTTCCGGCACCGGTTTCGGTCTCGACCGCAATTTTGCCATGATGCCTTTGAATAACATAGGCAACATAACTTAATCCAAGCCCGTAGCCTTTAACGTTATGATGATCGCCGGTAGGAACGCGAAAGAATTTGTCGAAAACTTTCTCCTTATATTCACCGGGGATCCCGACCCCATTGTCTGCTACAACAAATTCCAGTTCATCAGCATTTTCTTTCACACCTATGCGGATTACAGGATTCCCCTTACTGTATTTGAGCGCATTATCAAGCAAATTATAAATTACACTTGTAATATGCAGCCGGTCTGCTGTAAGCGGCAGAGGTTTGTCCGGGAGTTCGAGTTTGATAGTTGCACGAAATTTTTCAAACTGCAACCTCATGGATGCAACAACTTCTTCAATCAGCTGCCTGAGATCAAAAGTTTCGTTTTTCAATTCAATCTCCTGCTTTTCGAACATAGATAGTTTAAGCACCTTATCAACAAGCAGTGACAAACGTTGCAGTTCATTTGCTGATATGGAAAGATATTCCTGTGTCCGTTTTGGGTCGTCAAGCGCGTTGAAGTTTTTCAAAGCTTCCACAGCCACACTGACGGTGGCAATAGGCGTTTTTAGTTCATGTGTTATGTTGCTTATAAAATCATTTTTTAGCTGTGTGAGCCTTCGCTGTCTTACGAGGTTACGGTACATCACAATAAATGAAATTGTCGTAAGCGCCACCAGGAGCACTGAAACAAGGATCTGGGGCAACATTTTTTTAAAAAGATATATTCCGGTTTGCTGTAGCTCAAGTCTAAAGATAAGCGGACGGGAAAACCCGATTACTACCTCGTTGGAAGACTCGAGGTTATCCGACCTGACGCGGTGACCGGGTTGAATCGGAATCCGGTTAATTACAAAGGGAATGTTGATCCCTTCTTTCTGCAATGCCACGCTTAGTCTCCTGTTGATGTCCGGAATTGTCAACGAGTCCTGCACCATATCAACCCCTTCCAATACTTCATAAAAAAAGTCTCCTTTACGGGTAATGTTGATATTGCGTTTTTGAGGAAGCTCCTTGAGATGTAATTCCGGAAGCGAGTCTGGCGTTGTTGTGAACACGGTATCATGGTTGTCACTACGACTTCTTAGTTTAAGCATCACCCGTTTTTCACCGGGAACGGTTGAGTCCACTATCTGCATCCTGTTTTGTACATTACTGAGGACTCGAATGGCTTCGACTTTATCTCCAATTTTGATAGTCCCTGCAGTGTCCAGGTTAAACCTTGCTGCCTGTGATTCAAAGATCGATTCCCTGAAAAGCACATTGGTTCTTATGTTCAGTGTTTGTTTTTCATCTCCAAACGTTTTGTATAACCAGTAGCCCTGGAAGAAAGCAATGGCCAATATTGCGAGCAACATTAAGCCGATGGGTATATATTTCCTTCTGCTGGTCATGATTGACAAAAATATAGGATTCGATTTCAGGCCTGGTAAATCATTAACCTTAATTAACAATAAACCAAGGTGCATTAACCTCCCTGCTTGCCAGGCTGGAATAGATTTGAACAAATTATTTTTTATGAAACGATATTGGATTACCGGCCTCGCCCTGACGGCGTTTTTCCAGTTGCAGGCACAGCAGCAGGAAGGTAGAATATTATATGAAAGGACCACCCAGCTGCAGTTAAGAATAGCAGATATAGGAGATGGAATGGAAAGAAATGTACCCCAGTCAAGGACCGATAAGATGGAAGTGCTGTTTGGAAAAAATCAGTCGTTAAGACGACCTGTGATAGACGAGACCCCTGAACCTACTGACTTTGGAGGGGGCCAGATTGTGATACGGACCTTTGGCGGTGGTGCAGAGGATGTTTCCTACTACAATTATGAAGAGAAGAGAATGGTTGACCAGCGGGAGTTTGCAGGTAAGAAATACATCATCAGTGATAGCATTCGTCCATTGCAATGGAAGTTAACCGGGGAATCAAAATCCATCCTGGGCCTGCCATGCCAGCAAGCTAAGGCACAGCGGATATCCACAAGTATGCGAACCATGGTGAACAATGGAGAAACAACCAGGACAGAGATGGCTGATACAGCAAACATTGTAGCCTGGTTTACCCCCGCAATAGCGGTACCTACGGGACCCGAATACCAGGGGCAACTACCCGGCGCCATCCTCGAAATTAACGTCAACGACGGAAGGACAGTTTACAAAGCATTGGAAATCTCACCCAAGACTGATCTTGCCCTGATCAAAGAGCCGAAATCAGGTAAAAAAGTGACGCCAAAGGAATTTGCAAATGAACAGCAAAAGATGATTCAGGAAATGCAGCGGAATAACGGAGGAAGAAACCAGACGATCAGAATAAATTAGACATTGAACATCCCGGTCGTTCAGAATCTACGAGTCATATTGAATACTCGATTTATCCCAGGACATTCATTCAGAACGATCCGGTAATGAAAAGACCCCCGGCGAGATTACTTTCCGGGGGTCTTTTCATTTATAGATACATTACCTGACTATTTTTATATCGTTCACAGGCCGGAATCCAGCTGAATTTTTACTGAGGCTATAGGTAAAACTCAGCAGGAAATATTGCTGAAGATTGTTGACACGTTTGTCTTCAATGAAGTTTTGATTTGCTGTTCTGCTTATCCCCACATTTTCATTCAAAATGTCAAACGCGGTGATCTTGAATTCGCCACGGTTGTATTTCAGGAATTGCTTGCTTAAGTAAGCATTCCATAATGGAAAACGGGTATTGAATCCATCGGCTTGCTGTGTATTGATTGTATAAGTATACCTGGTATTGAAGAAAAACTTCGCCGGGAGTTCCCAGTTTAGTTCAGTAAAATACTCCTGTACAACGAATGAGGCATCCTGAGCGCCCGGCAGTGTGTAAGAAGTATTGGAGTATCTTACTTCAGCCCCGACGCTCATATAGAATTTAGTATCAAAATTAAGGTCAAGCCTTACTTCGGGGCCGAGATTGAAATTCCTGATCTCATTTGCCGCATTATTGATAAACTGCTTGCCTTTATTATACGTGATATCACTGCTGATGTTCAGGTTTCCTTTTATTGATCTTACCGGCAAACCCACACTCGCCCTGCCGCTTAAACCCGTAACTCCATTAACGTTCACCGGAATAGTTGTTTTCACACCAAACCGGTCAATCAGATCATAGTTCACAATTTTATTACTCGTTTGATTCACCGTAAAGAACACAAACAGATTTTTATTAGTGAAGGGATTTACCGATGCCAGGTCGAGTTGCAGGCCGTGGGTGTATTCCTGTTTCAGGTTGGGATTTCCTGCTTTGATATTCAGGGGGTCACTGATATCCGGGACAGGCTGCAGTTGAGCCATGGTCGGCTGGTTGGTATTGGTGCTGTAATTAAGCGTCAGGTGCTTAAACTTTGTAAAATTATATTGAATCCTTGCATTGGGCAGCAGGTTCCTGAACCGTTGCTCAATCGTTGAGTCTTTAAGGCCAAGTACCACCTTCCCTTGCAGGTCAGCTTGTTGGGCATTGACGCCTATAGCGATATTAAAATTGTTCCTTACAGTGCGCAGCCTGATTCCTCCGTTCGTATATCCGTAGGTGTTAGAGTAATCGTTTGTAAGCGCTTTGTTAAGCATGTCGTATTTGCCATTTGCCGGGTTATAATCAAAGGTTATTTTCTGCGCAGAGCTTATACTGTTGCTTTTCCCCAGGGTAAATTCAAGTAAGGTATTTTTCATTATAGGTTCGGTGTATACTGCCCTTAGATTATAGCTCCACAGATCGCTTTCATTGGTATTCACCTGGTTGATGGAGTCACTACGGATCTCAATACCAGATTTGCTGAAGAAGTTATTGACAGACATCAATGAGGCATCTCCTTCACTTTCGTTCAACGTGGTCTGCAGGTTAAATGAAAGTGTTCTACCCTTTTGCCTGAATTTTTTCCGGAACAGGATTTCATTCCGGAAATTGAAACCATCATTCGACGACAGGTTTTTTGTAATACCCTCATTGCTTACCTGGTTTTCGGATGACATGGTTTTATATACGCTGGTCGATGCGTTATCGGCCTGCTGAAATCCAAATGAGGGTGAGATCTTGATCGAATGGAATGAGTCCAGTCTTATGTCGGCACCAAGATTTAAACGGTAGCTATCCGTAGTACTTAAGGTCCTGGAGCGCTGGTTGTAGAAGTAGGAAGAGTCTGGCAAAAAATATTCCCTTTCCAGTTCTGTTTGTCTTAATGGACTGTAACGATTGTAAAAAAAGTTGCTCGTGAAATCAGTTTTAGATCCAATAAGGTTGTTATAATTAACGCCGCCACCCTTGATGGTATTAATGCCAGTGCCATTGCCCCCGTTCGGGCCACCCATCCCGGGTAGCTGGTTATCGCCGCTGATCACGAATGAACCACCGTTTCCTCTTTGCATGCGACTGAGTTCACCCGAAAAATTGAGCATATCGAAGAAAGAAAAGCCTTCCGCATTCGTATTATTAGCTACGCCTATCGCCGAGAGCTGCCTTGCACCTTTGAATGAATTAACGTTGAACTTTCCCTCATATCTTCCATCCGTGCCGCCGCCTGCATTAACTTTTCCAAAAAGGCCTTTTTTCTTGTCTTTTTTTAGTTTAAGGTTGAGGGTCTTTTCGCTGTTGCCATCATCTATTCCCGTCATTTGAGCGGCATCGCTCAGTCTGTCATACGCCTGCACTTTGTCCACTGCATCTGCGGGAAAGTTTTTTGTGGCGATCTTCGGGTCAGATCCAAAAAATTCCTTTCCATCCACGAGCACCCGGTTTACTTTCTGACCCTGGGCGGTAATGGACCCGTCCTTCTCTACCTTTAACCCTGGCATATTTTTCAAAAGCTGTTCCACATTGGCATTGGGAGGCGTTTTAAACGAGCCGGCATTATATTGAATGGTATCACCGATCAGTGTGACGGGTGGCGCCTCGGCTGTTACGGTAACTTCTGCGAGCACCTGCGCGAGGTCATACATGATGGCGTTCCCCAGGTCCACCTCTTTCTGTTTATCACTGATTGAAAAATACAGGCTTCGGTTGTGATAATTAATATGTGTAAGCAATAGCCTGTAGTCACCATCCGCGAGGCGGTCCAGAGCGAACGAGCCCTTATTGTCTGTCATGGTGAAACTCACAAGGGAGGAATCTTTTTTCCTGAGCAACGTAACAGTCGCCCCACCGATTGGCTGCTTAGCGACAGAGTCATACGCGATACCCTTCAGGCTGCCGTTTCTCTGAGCCTGTGCAGACAAGGGACCGAAACTTAAAAAGGAAATAACCAGTAAGAATGCCAGGTTGATCGTTGGGGGCCTTCGCATAACAGAAAATTTTCCGTGGGTTTTAAACAACGAAAGTATCTCCTGCCCGGCGCTTCAAAGGTTAATCACCCTTGGTTTAATGTTAATGAAGGTTAATATTACCGGATATTATCAGCACTATTGGTCAGTTGCAGTAATCCGCTCATCATCCTTATACTCACGTTCATAAACCGTGAGCGTGATTTTCCAGGCTGTTACCATGAAGTTCATAGAAAGATCGATCTGAAGCTTTTCCATATCACTGCCTGATGGCAGCAGTTGAAAGTTGATAACATTAAACTTTCTTTCTTCTGTAGGCGCGAGGTACGAACCATTAACAATGAATGGTTTTTCACCTTCGACTTTGATAATCGTATTGCGGATCTGACCATAGAGTTCCTTGAAACGTTTTTTGGCTTCTTCAAAATCCTCCTCTTCTACCAGTTCCGCCTTCCAGCTGTAGACTGCTTTTTTGGCCGAGCTATATTGTGTAAGCACACACGGTATTCCCGGGATCTGCACTTTGGATTGGTAGTCTGTTGTTTGAATATTCTCTGCCAGCAATTCGCCCTTTATATTGCTGAACTTGTTGGGATAGTCTTCTATAACTTTTTGAAGCGCACTGTTTGTATGATTGTTGAAAACGCCCTGGCATAAAGAGGTTACTGAGACCAGGCACACGAGCAGTATCATCGATACAACTTTCATAAGACGGATTTGCGCTAAAACTAATAAATAGTTTTAGTAGATAAAAATGTTGAAAAATAAATTTAATCTGCGCAATATGATGTTAAGCTATGCGTTATGTTTTCTTTTAAACCTACCTAAATTCCTGAAATGAAAAACAGTTCTGTTTATTACTCGACCACCCGGGTTAAGATATGCCGGGACATGTATAGACCATCATCCAACATTTCGCGCTTCCTGAAGAGCATCATTTCTGTGATCATAGTCGGTCAATCACCAATTTCACAATCAAGTTATAGGCGGAGACACTAATCAGGCGGACAATTATTTCCGGGGCAAGGATTCGCCTGCCTGCAAAAGCTAGCCCGATTTATTAATCTGCCGGTTACCACATTACCAGGCTAAAAGAAAACCCCCGAAGATTCGGGGGTCTTTTTTTGAATTGCTATTTGACTAAAACTAAAACTGCTATTTGTGGGCTAAGGTCCGGTCTCCGATTAAAGGCTGCCTCTTCTGTCCATTGAACGCTGCATTTGCCTTGGCATTCCTGGCATACCGCGTCCCTGTTGATTGCCGGCGGCCCCGGCCCTGTTCAGGTTATAAGTGAAGCTCAGCATAAAATAACGCTGTAGCACCACTGTCCTTGTATCGGTGATGTTGTTATCATTGACACTTCTTGTAATACTCTGGTTTTGATTCAGGATATCGTTCACTGACAATTTGATCTCGCCATTCTTCTTCTTGAAGATCTGCTTGGCGATACTTGCATTCCACAATGGTATTGCCTGGTCATATCCTTCTCCAAGGCCGGTATTAAGTATATAATCGAAATCAGTTGCTATCACAAGGCTTTTCAGTGCGATGTAGCTGATATCCGTTGTATAAGTTTGTGTCCAGTATACCTGGTTGGGGTTAAGACTGTTTGCCTGGGTATAATCAGTATGGTTATAAGCAATCGTTCCACTAAAACCAAGATTGAGTTTCTGTTTCAGATCGAAATTTACTCCTGCCTTTTGTTGTATGACCAACTGGTTTGTGAAATTTTTCTGGAAATTCAGGTAGTTGGCGTCGTGATTGTAGCTGACCCTGTTATCAAAGTTCAGGCTGCTTCCTTTAAGCTTCCCGCGTAATGGCAATCCAAGGGTAACGAAAGATGATCCACCGTAAACCCCGTTTGCGTTCATAGGACGGTAAGTCTGAGATCCGTTGGCTTTGTTTACAATGATATTGTTTACAATCTTATTCTGGGTTGTATTGAAATTCATGTTGACCGAGAAGAATCTCATTTTCGCAATGTTAAACGTATTATAGTTTATACGGAAGCCATGTTGAAACTCCTGTTTAAGATTTGGATTACCGGTATAATACAATAGCGGATTGGTTTCGTCGGGGATGATCACATCCTGTAACTGGTCAATAGACGGCTGATTGGTTCTGCCGTTATAATTGAAACGTAGTGTTTTTGACCTGCTGAAATTATAGGTAAAATTCGCGAGCGGATTGAAGTTTGTGAAACTCTGAGAATAGCTTGAATCTTTGCCTGTCTGCGCCCTGATACTCCGGTTCTCTCTTTCGGTCATCTGTACCGAACCACCAAGTTGAAAGTTATACTTGGTTTTTTGATAACGGTAATTAAGTCCCGCACGGTTAATGATGTTGTCGTTCTCGAAATAGTTTGTGGTAAGTAGATTGACCTTGTCATACTTGCCCGTGCCGGTATTGTAGTCAAAGCCTTTGCCATCCGAAGTACTGTGATTATCAGTATAAGCATAATTCAATTCGATCAGCGAGTTGTTTGATATCGGCTCCGTATAGGAAGCACTGATGGTGTTATTATTATTCTTGGTTTTTTGGTTGGTGGTCCGATGTTGTAAAGTGTCGCGCTGAAGTGTGCCATCCGGGTTAAAAAACCTTTGCGGCGAATATACCCTGGTGTCAGCATCACTGGTTCCTATTGTATTGTTGAGTCCGATCGTCAGCGTTCTTCCGGTTTTACCGAATTTGTGACGGTAAAGGAGGTTGTTATTAAAGTTTGTTCCATCCCGTTCGTTGGCGTTCAGAGATACCCCGGTAAGCCGGAGGTATCTTTCTTTGCCCGCAACCAGTGCGTCTGTATTGCTGGAATCGTAGCTGGCGCTCTCGGATCTCTGAAATGTTACGCTGGGAGTGTACAAAAGTGAATTGTTGGAATCGATATACCATTCAAGCCGCATATTGAAGCGGTGATTTTGATTATAATTGTTAGAAACTGCGTTGCTATTCTGAACAGTTGATGAATCATTATTGAAAAAGGATTGCCTTTCCCTGTCAGTTTGGGTCCTCCTGTCTGTCTCGGAGAAAAAGTAGCTGCCGGTCACGTCTACCTTGGCTCCCCATTTATCAGTATAATTAAGGCCAATTGATTTGGATTTCGTTATCCCGGTTGCACCACTGGAGCCACCAAATCCACCGAAGCCACCGCCGCGGTTTCCACCGCCGCCGAAACCACCTCCATTGAAACCACCTCCACCACCACCGCCGGTGAAGCCGCCGCCACCGCCACCGTTGCCCCTGGCGCCAAAACCACCCATACTGCTTACGATATCGCTGAAGGAAAAGGTTGACTTATTGATATTATTCAATCCCCCGATAACCGATATGCGCTGATCACCTTTGAATTTATTAAAGCTAAGCGTTCCATCGTACCTGTCTTCGGTACCCCTCGCGCCCATCACCCTTCCGAAGTAGCCTTTCTTTTTGTCTTTCTTTAATTTGATGTTTATGGTCTTTGCCCGACTTCCGTCATCAATCCTGGTGAATTTAGCCTGGTCACTCATATCATCGAAGACCTGGACAGATTCGATCATGTCTGCCGTGAGGTTTTTTGTTGCCAGTTTGGGATCTGTTCCAAAAAACTCTTTTCCATCCACATAAACCTTGGTGATGTCTTCACCCTGGGCCTTTACATTTCCCTCTTTATCTATCTGCATTCCCGGTATCTTTTTCAGCAGATCCTCTGCAGTTGAATTTGGTTTCGTTCTGAAGGCATCTGCCCTGAATTCAACGGTGTCTTTTTTCACGGAAATAGGGGGTGCTTCAACTATCACTTCGTCCAGCAGATCATCTTTCTTAAATAACTGGACCGTTCCGAGGTCTACTGTTGTTGAATCCTTTGTGATTTTGAACAAACGGGAGAAAGTTGCATATCCGGAATAAGTCGCAGTTAAACGATAGGAACCTGAATCAAGGTCGCTGACCACGAACTCACCTTTAGCGTTTGTAAGAACAAACGAAACCACTGATGAATCCTTGCGACTGAGTACGGTAATGGTAGCTTCAGAAAGCACCTCTTTATAGATGGTATCTGTGAGTTTGCCTTTTACAACGCCGTTGCCCGATTGCGCCATCAGACCTGCGAGGGAGAAAAATAAGAATGCAATAAGTAGTAATGATTTTTTCATTCAAAAGATTTTATCCTGCCTTTATACGTTTACGGGATTATGGGGTGTTTATTGGATTTAGACGCCGCTTCGAAGGTTAACTTGTGGGATCCAAAAATTATTTTGCCTGGTCAAAATGCACTCATCCATACTCGTTCAGCGGAGATTGTATGCTTTTACCCCGTTCATGCAAAATTTCTTTAATTTAATCGCTAAAAATTTTTAGGTTTGTAGCCTTCAATCTTAGCAATATGAAGTTCGTCATCGCGCTCGGGTAAATTCCGGCAATCACATGTTCCTTCCGTTGACCAGGCACAGCCTGCAGTCAACATTACTGACCATCTTAACCGAACTTCATGTCATCTCAACAAAGCATTTCAAAGGCAAAGCCTTCAATATTATCTTATCTTAAAGAAGCGCTCAACGGGGAAGAACAGGACTATACAAGTGGTAGCGTCCGAAAAGCCGTGTTCCTGCTTGCCATTCCCATGATCCTGGAAATGTGTATGGAATCAGTTTTTGCTGTTGTCGACATTTATTTTGTCGGCAAGATTGGCAAAAACGAAGCGGTTGCCGCCGTTATTCTTACCGAATCAGTGTTGACCATCGTTTATTCACTGGCCATGGGGGTGAGCATGGCTGCAACAGCCATGGTGGCAAGGCGTACAGGAGAAAAAAATACTGAGGGAGCTTCGAAGGCTGCCATGCAATCCATTTTGATTGCACTTGTCCTTACGCTTATGATCACTGTTTCAGGGGTTGTCTTCGCGGGAGACATACTCCGGTTGATGGGAGCATCGGCCCAGACCGTACAGGTGGGCACACCCTATGCACAATTGATGTTTGGGGGAAACCTGGTGATCATGTTCCTGTTCCTGATCAATGGTATCTTTCGTGGTGCCGGAAACGCTTCGATAGCGATGCGTTCTCTCTGGATAGCAAATATCTGTAACATCATTCTTTGCCCAATGCTTATCATCTATGGACTGGGTCCTATTCCGGCAATGGGACTGATGGGTGCTGCGATTGCGACAAATATTGGACGTGGAGTAGGTGTTGTTTACCAGGTCTATCACCTGGTAAAGGGAAAAGGTATTATCAGGATCCGGCGCGAACACCTTATGCCTGATTTTTCGATCATCCGGGGCCTGTTAAACATAGCTTGGTCAGGCACGGCACAATTCCTGATTGCCTCAGCCAGCTGGATAATACTGGCAAGGATAATTTCGGAATCAGGTGATGCGGCAGTCGCAGCTTATGGGGTGACCATCAGGCTTATGATGTTTTTCATCCTTCCCGCTTATGGAATGAGTAACGCAGCGGCAACGCTTGTGGGTCAGAACCTTGGCGCGGGCTTGCCCGACCGCGCGGAAGAATCCGTTTGGAAGACAGCGCGTTATAACACCATTTTTATGTCAGCGGTTACCGTTATTTTCCTGGTGTTGGCGGGACCGATAGTAGGATTTTTTAACAGCAACCAGGAAGTGGTTGAGCTGGCGAAGGTAGCACTGAGGATTATGAGTTTGGGTTTCGTGATATATGGCATTGGTATGGTGGTAACAAATTCGTTTAATGGTGCGGGTGATACAAAGACACCGACCATCATTAATATTTTTGGTTTCTGGCTTTTCCAGGTTCCGTTGGCCTACCTGCTCGCTACCACGCTTAAGATGGGGCCAACCGGAGTTTTCATTGCCATTGTAGTCGCGGAAACCGCTGTTACCCTTACTGGTGTTGTGATATTCCGAAAAGGACGATGGAAGAAGATTAAGATATGACCACGGTGATGTAAAGTATCTGATGGGCAGGCATAACGGCCACCTTAAGCGAAGACTTTGAGTTGGACAATACGATAACCTTTTGGACAGTCAGGTGCGAAATGTTTTAGTTTAATGCCTTTAGCGGCCCCAAAAGTTATCATGAATGTTGTTTGTCTTAAATAGTATATTGTATTTTGTTATAGCCCGCTAAACTATTTCTAAAACTATGAGCGCTCATATTCCCGGCAATGTAATTCGTCAGCTCCTGATACTGATCATCATCATCCTTCTTGGAGGATTGTTGTTCCATCATCTCAGATTCTTTCTGCCGGCATTTTTAGGAGCCTATACCTTGTTCGTGCTTATGCGGAAGTCAATGTTCAGGCTTGTTGGCACCCACAAGTGGAACAAGAATCTCGCCGCTGCCACGCTGATGTTGATTTCATTTACCCTGATCCTTTTCCCGGTCTTGTTGCTGATCAATATGATGAGTTCCAAAATCAGTTTTGCCATTGAACATTCGGGCGAAGTGCTCAACAGCGTTAAGGCACTGATAAACTCCTATGAAAAAAGATTTGGCATTGTTATTCTTTCAGATGGAAATATTGAAAAGATGGGTGCCTCGGTCGGCGAAATGTTACCGGGCATCCTTGGCGCCACCTTCAACAGCGTGATTTCAATCATAATAATGTACTTCATCCTTTACTTCATGCTTGTTGATGGAAAAAAGATGGAAGCTTCTTTTTTTGAATCAGTCCCTTTAAAGGATGAGAACCTCATTATGTTAAGGAAAGATCTTAACCTCCTGGTGTATTCCAATGCGCTTGGCATACCACTGATTGCTTTACTTCAGGGGATCGTTGCGCTGATAGGCTATGTGTTCATCGGTGTTAAGGAACCATTATTCTGGTTTGTTATCACCTGTATCGGTGGCATGCTGCCGGTTATCGGTGCAGCATTGGGTTATGTTCCGCTCGCCTTATTGTTTTTTCAACAGGGTGATAGTGGAAAAGGTATAATCATGCTTGTTTACGGATTCCTGGTAATCGGAATGGTAGATAACCTGTTCAGGCTGATGCTCCAAAAAAAATGGGGTGATGTTCATCCCACCATTACCATCTTTGGTGTATTGGCAGGGGTGAGTTTGTTCGGCTTCATCGGTCTTATTTTCGGTCCCATTTTGATCTCGTTGTTCCTGCTGATGATCAGGATCTACTCAAATGAATTTGCTTCTCAGAAAAATTACGATTCTACAATTAAATGACCTCGACCGATACCAGCAACAAAAATGTCCGGATAGTTCAGATCCCGTATCACTGAAACTGACCAACACTGGATCTCCCAGACATGGGCTTTCGCCGCAAATAAGGAGTATCCCTTATCTCAGAAGAGCTTTAACAGATACACAATAAAATAAAATTCCCGATTAGCTTGCAGCGACCACAATGCAATAATATTTTGCGGCCCTTATCGTTTCATAACCCGGACTGATAACTGAGAATACCCTATGAACTTATACCTAAAATCCAGGTCATTTACCCTGAGTGGCATCTTTTGTTGTTGTTTAAGTACTCCGTTACTTATCTCCGGGGTTCCCCTGGAGAGGAACCCACCTAAGATTGAAAAGCATATCTTGTATGTTCCCGCCGATCTGGTAGTACCCAGGCCAAAAATATCGTCTGTTTCAGATGAGGCAAAGCTCATGTATGATAAACTCAAGCTAAGGCGGTCAGGGCTAAGCCGAAAAGTTTTTGAATATGCCTGGAAGGGTTATAAGCACCTTCTTTCAAAGGGGCGGGTAAACAACAGGGAAGTTTTATCTATCTGCGATTTTAGCTTATCATCGCGTCGCAAACGCTTGTATGTGATCGATCTTCAATCAAACAAATTACTTGTCAACACATATGTGGCTCATGGCAGGAATTCAGGCGGAGAGTATGCAAGTCACTTTTCAAACAGCCCGGAATCTCATCAGAGCAGTCTCGGTTTTTACGTAACAGGCAACACCTATTTTGGTGTGCATGGGCTGGCTTTAAAAATTGATGGGATGGAAAGAGGTATCAACGACAATGCAAGCGACCGGAATATCGTTATACATGGGTCAAAATATGTTGGAGAAAATTTCATCAGGAACAATCCTTTTAATGGAAGAAGTTTCGGATGCCCGGCAATCCCATCAACCTATACTCCGAAAGTTATTAACAGCATAAAAGATGGGTCGTGTTTGTTTATATATCACCCCACAAAATACTATCTGTCTAAGTCCAGGATTTTGAACGGCTAAAGAATGGATCCTTAATTTCAGATGGTTTTGAAGGCAAGTAGCCCGGTTTAGGTTCGTACCCTATGCCTGGGCTCTTTTCGTTTATGCATAAGACATGAGGTATGATCCGCGTTTGCATTCTCAAAGCCAGGTTCTCTTGGTTAAAGCCAATACGCGACCAGTTGACATACTATCCCACTGAGAAGGCCCAGGTAAATTTCTGATCGTGAGTGATCAGAGACAAGGAACCTTGCGGTACAGACCAGGCCTGAAATAAATATTGCAACAGCAAGGTATAGTCCGCTTGGGTCCTGGGTAGTGAAACTCAACAACAATGCAAAACACATGAGGCCACCCATAGCGGTACTATGCATGCTTACCTTTGAGTTGATGTTCAGCATCCATGTAGCGCAAACAGCAAGAAAGGTTCCGAAAAGAAAGACTTTGAATATCTCCGGATTTTCGTTTTGATTTTTTGAAACGTACCATGCCCAGAAATAAAACACCATGGCAACCGCGTAAGGAATGATCCTTTCTCTTTGGGTTTGCAGGTACATGGATTTAATAAGCTTCAAACGGTACATGAGAAATACGGCAAACCCCGGAAGGAAAGTAGTATTGAAGAATACAAAGATGAGCTTGAATAACTTTTGCCTCGGATCGAGCCCCGCAAAAGCATAAGGCTCGATATAGAGTAGAAATGCGGTTACATACAACGGGATAAATAATGGATGAAACAAATAGGAAACCACGTGCCCAAAAAGGCGGAGCGGCAGTGGTTGGTGACCTCCTATCGGCCCTACACGGGGTAGTTCCTGTGCGAGCGAACCATTTGTCGTTGGTGAATTTTCTATCATAGTCAGTTTCTGGAACCAGAATCCTTATAGCTCCTTTCTGAGGCGCGCCACCGGGATGTTAAGTTGTTCGCGGTATTTGGCAACCGTTCTCCTTGCAATATTATATCCTTTTTCCTGCAATAGTTCAGTAAGCTTTTCGTCACTTAAAGGCTTCTTTTTGCTCTCGCCTTCAATCATGTCACTAAGGATCTTTTTAACCTCCCTTGTTGAAACTTCTTCTCCACTATCGGTGCTGAGGGATTCACTAAAGAAAAATTTAAGCCGGTAGGTACCGAATTCAGTCTGAACAAACTTACTGTTTGCAACGCGGCTCACGGTCGAAATATCGAGCATGGTTCGTTCTGCAATGTCTTTGAGGATCATCGGTCGTAAGGAAGTTTCATCCCCGGTAAGAAAAAATTCATGCTGGTAATCCATGATTGTTTCCATCACGCTGCTCAATGTGTGCTGTCTTTGCTTGATGGCATCAATGAACCATTTCGCCGCATCAATTTTTTGTTTGATGAAGATGACAGCCTCTTTCTGTCTCTTGTCTTTTTTGCTGCCGCGGTCGTACTCACGCAACATATCACGATAACCCTCACTGATCCTGAGATCGGGTGCATTTTTGGAGTTAAGTGTCAGTTCAAGTTTTCCTCCGTTGTTATAGATGAAGAAATCCGGAACAACATAAGACTCTGCCTTGTTGATGCTATCATGATTACCGCCTGGTTTGGGCGTTAACCTGATGATCTGGTTTATCACATCCTTGAGGTCTTCGTCGGTGAGCCCAAGGCCACGCTGAATCTTATCATAGTGTTTTTTGGTAAACTCATCGAAATAAAGTGTCAGTACCTCTATTGCTTTTTCGACTTCTTTGTTCTGTCTTTTCTGCCGGTTGAGCTGAAGCAACAGGCATTCCTGGAGATTGCGGGCCGCTACTCCCGGGGGATCAAACTGTTGGATCAGATGGATTATCGCCTCCACTTCGGCTTCGTTACTTTCAATATTTTGCCTGAAGGCAAGATCATCGACAATAGCGGCAGTATCGCGACGCAGGTAACCGTCGTCATCAATGCTCCCGACTATCTGCTCAGCAATTTTGGTTTCTTTTTCGCCAAGCTTCAGCATACCAAGCTGCTCGAGCATATGTTCAATAAAACTCGTTTCAACCTTATAAGGAACAACTTTGTTTTCGTCAAGTTCAGGATAGTTGTCATCCTTCATTTTGTAATCGGCTATCTCACCATCCTCATCGCCAACATATTCACTCAGATCCAGGTTCCCATATTCTTCCTCACTGCCTTCGTGCTCAAAATCCTCATCATCAGAGCTGTCGAATTCGTCTTTAGGATCATCGAACTGATCATCATGATCACTATCTGTTACCTCGAGCGCCGGGTTTTCTTCCAGCTCCTCTTTGATCCTTTCTTCCAGATTTGCAGTAGGAACCTGCAACAGTTTCATCAGTTGAATCTGCTGTGGTGATAGCTTCTGTAATAATTTCTGCTGTAAGCTTTGTCCTAATGCCATAATTTCCAGGCAATTAGCCTCTTGTCTCTTTAGTGAAAAAATGAAAATCCGCCCCTGCCACAAAAATCAAGCCGTAAATTTACGTACATTTACCCTAAGTGTATACCCGACCTCGTAAAAATATTATTGTTTTATTATTAACGCTATGTTATGGTGTTATGTACGGGCAGCAACATAGCTTCCATTCTACTACCAATTATTCGTCACTGACGGGGCAAAAGCCGATGACGAAATACCCGTTGTCCGTGTACAGACAAAAAACAGATCGCACTTCGTTCGATTTAATACCGCGGGTCGTTCCGGCGCCGGACCATTCCAGGCCTGTTGTGGCAAAACTCCAAAGGGATTTATATATCAAAGGGTTCGGATTTTTTTGTAAAAAGGAAATGCAGATCGAGAAGTATGTTAAACTCCCGCTAAGGTTCAGGTTAGGAACGCTGGAACAATGTAATATACTGGAACAGAAATACTAGCTATGTTAATGTTCATTTAAAACAAACAACAAAGCCGGCTCTGTTGAACCGGCTTTGTTTGATTGTGTAAGATTTTACTAATTCATTATACTACTATGCTTAAACTGCGGATAATTCCACCCAACCTGACGGCATCATGTATTCTTTGTTTATTCGTGCCATGAGCAAGCAATGTTTTTTCATGCGAAGTAACACAGAGTTCACATCCGTTAACGGCGCTCACAACCAGGCTTGTTAACTCAAAAAACTCCTTCCCAAGTACCGGGTTAGACATAATATTCATCCTGATCCCTGCCTGCGCATTGTTATAATAATCGTCGTTCATAAAATGTTTGAACCGGTAGTAAACATTGTTAGCACTCAACAGGCTGGTGCAACTTAAGATTTCAGCCAGCTCCTCGTCTGTTGCGCCTTCACTTCGGGCACTGGCGGAAAACAATTTCTCCAAGGCAACGTTTTTTTCATTTATCGCTACTGCAAGGGCAAGAAGATATGCTTCCTTTTTTACTAGCGTCACGGCCTGCAACGCGTTGTTAACATTGATTTTCAAATCTCTCAGATACCGGCTATTCGTCTGGGACAATAGGCGGACATTGTCATTAAGATGTTCTTCTGCTAATCCTATCTCTTTCAAAAAATCCACAGCGCTGTCGGCTGATTTTGCTATTCCTAACATGATTGATCTTATAAATTATCGACTAAATGTATTAAAACATAATAATTAAAAAACACAATTATAAAAATCTATGCCATTAATGTTGTCACAACATTTGGCCCATAGCGATCCGGCATTATACTTTTAATTGCGTCTTCAGCACGCAATCTTGTCGCCTCAAAGAGCGATGGGGCCAGCTTCCAAAAGCCATCTGCACGTCCCAGTTTTGGATGATTAATACAAAGCCGGGGACGATAATGTTTATTAAAAAGAACTTGTTGAAGTGATGGAATTGTTAATTCGGACGGGCTTATGGAACCAATTCGAGCTCACTTTCATTGTTATTAATATCCAGGGTGCTTACCGCCAGTATCTTGTTTTTATTGGATGCGGAAGATAACATAACTGATGTGCTTGCACTGGTATATGAAATCTGCAGGATGTTACGTGGATCCTCAGTATCACGAACCTGGTCATCGTCATTAAAGCTGTAGATGATGTATCCTTTAATTGGTTTGCTTTTAGTATGTTTTTTTATATCAAGTACAAAGACAGTAGAGAGCGATTGTTCTTTCACTTTTACCACAATTGGTTTCATTGGCTTTATTGTATCAAGCCATGACATTGCGGGAACTACTGCCGGGTATTTGTAATAATTATTTTGAAGTGAGTCATTCCATCCGTTGGGATTTCTCTCAAATGTCTTGCTGCTGAAGTAAATGGCCCCCTGTATTTCCGGGTAACTTCTCAGCGCATTGATCATTTTCGGTAGTTGATTTTTATCCTTCCAGGCCGTGTTGCTGCCGGCACGGTAAATACCAATTCCTATATAACAATGTTTTCCATAAGTGTGCTTGCTCCACCAGTCAATTAGTACTTCATACGGAGCCGCACTGTGTCCGAACTCCCAGTATAACTGAGGTGCCACATAATCAATCCAACCTTCTCTCAGCCATAACAGTATATCGGCATACAGGTCATCATAGTTCGTGACACCTGCGGTTGTTTCGCTTCCTTCTTCATCCTTGTCACTGTTCCGCCACACACCAAAGGGGCTGATGCCGAAGCGGCAATTGGGATTTTCTTCTTTTATGGCAGCATTCAGGTGGACAATGATCGAATCAACGTTACTTCTTCTCCATTGGTCACGATCCATTCCATTACCATATTTTTTAAAGGACTCATCATCTGGAAATAGCTTTCCCGGCACCTTATAGGGATAGAAATAATCGTCAAAATGGATGGCGTCCACATCATAACGGCTCACAATATCACGAATAACCGCCACCGTGAATTGCTGTGCTTCTTTATTACCCGGATCAAAATATCTTTTACCTCCGTAGCTGAGGAACCATTCGGGATGTGTTTTAGTTACATGATCGGGCGCTATGGAAGATTTGCCTATATTGAATTCTGCACGATAGGGATTACACCATGCATGAAACTCCATTCCTCTCTTGTGTGCCTCTTCGATCATGAACTGCATTGGATCATAATACGGATAAGGAGGTTTTCCCTGTTTTCCGGTCAACCATTCGCTCCAAGGCTCATAAGGGGAGGGATAAAATGCATCGGTACAGGGTCTTACCTGCACAACCACAGCATTCATACCATTACGCTGATGCATATCAAGCAACTTGATATATTCCTGCTTCTGACTTTCGGTATTATAATTACCACGGGTGGGCCAGTCTATATTGTCGACAGTAGCTATCCAGGCTGCTCTTAGTTCATATTTCGGCTGGGCATAAGTACAAACCTGTAACAATAAAATAGCGGACAGGGTCAGACAAACTTGTTTCATAAGTAAACGAATCATGCGCTAAAATTAACGCTTGTAAGAGAAAGAGATTGTTAAACACCCTTCCTCAAACACTCATTTAATTTCGTGACGTTGAAAATGGGAAAGATTTAATCAGAGCTTCTGATCTTGTCAAGTAATTCATTCAGCTTTTCTGCTTCTTCTTTCGAGAGTTTGTTGATGACGGAATCCATTTCATCACTTGTCTGATCGAGTTTTTCGAGGAGTTCAAGGCCGGTTTCAGAAATAGAGACATCAACAAGGCGGCGGTCGCTTTTGCAAACAACTTTTTTTACGAGCCCTTTCTTGACCAGGCGATCGACTATACGGCTGGTATCACTCATTTTGTCGAGCATTCGCTGCCTGATCTGGAGGGTGGACAGCGGCTTGCCTGCTCCGCGAAGTATACGGAGAATGTTAAATTGCTGAGGAGTGATATCCTCTCTTTCGAAGAACTTCTTATTTTGTTCGCTTACCCAGTTGTACGTATAAATGAGATTTATGACCGTTTTCTGGTACTCATTTCTAAACCTGGTTTGTTGTATGTCTGACTCTAGACTCATTACAGATATTAATAAATAGTAATGACAAATTTAATGAAATATGATAAGCAAACGGGAATTAAGAGCGCGGAATCATTGAAATTATTACCCCCACACCTTCGTTCCCTCGCTGCAGTTAGAGCAGATATCAATATCCTTACGGCTTTTCAGCATTTTTTTTCTAAAATCGATGTAGGCATCATTGTGCCAGATCTCTTTGAACGGCTTCCCTTTAAGATCACCAAGGCGGTGTTGTGCATCTTTATCAAAGCAACAAGGAACCACAAGCCCGTCCCAACTGATCACCGTTGCGTGCCATAATCGCCAGCAATGATTCTGCAGGGCATTTTTCACCTGGTATTCCCCTTTCGCGTTTTTTTTATAGCGACTGAATTTCTCGGTGGTGGGTATCAGTTTGTTTGGATCGTTTTCGAAATCGTAAACCTGTGCAGTCTTAAATCTTACCTCGTCTACCCCGATTTCCATTGCGAGCCTCTTAATATCATCTACCTGGTGCTCATTTGGTTTCACAACCAGGAACTGGAAGAACACGAACGGGGTTTTGCTCTTTAGCTCCTTTTTCCATTTCACAATGTTCCTGGCTCCCTCCAGCACTTTTTCCAGCTTTCCACCGATCCGGTATTGCTGATATACGTCCTGTGTTGTGCCATCAATAGAAATAATCAACCGGTCCAGGCCACTTTCTACAGTTTTCCGGGCATTTGCATCATCGAGGTAATGCGCATTGGTTGAAGTGGCGGTATAAATTCCTTTCTTCCGGGCGTAATTCACCATGTCTAAGAAGGAACGGTTCAGATATGGTTCTCCCTGGAAATAAAATACCAGGTACATCAGTTCCTTTGATAGCTGATCTATTGTCTCCCTGAAAAAATCATTTTGAAGCATCCCGGTTGGTCTCGTAAATGCCCTCAGTCCACTTGGGCATTCCGGGCAGCGCAGGTTGCAGGAAGTTGTTGGTTCAAATGATATTGAGATGGGGTACCCCCATTGAACCGGCCGGCGCGAGATCTTACTGAGATAATAACTGGCCAGCACTTTTCCTGCGTTAACCGCACGACGAAAAGTGAGCTTAGATATCAGGTTCGCACTATCGTTCCAGTTGAATTGCGGCATACAGGTATAAAAATAGTCCACCCGGATGGAAAGGACAATATAATCTATGATTTAACGCTTAAGTGAAGGGGTTGTTCAAGACACATGAGTTTGATCTGTAGCATCTTAACGGGCGTGATTTCTCTTTACCGGCCACCGTTACATACAAAAGCTGCAGCTACTTAAATGTGCCGCAACTTATATTTGCGAATTAGTATGGCAAAAAACACGGGCGGGAACCGCGGCTGGAAAATCTTTACTGGAATTATAGTTGCGGGCATTGCCATCATGATCATTATTACCATCAGGGAATGGTGGTTAGGACGCAAAGCCCATTTTGTGATGTATGATGCTTTTGGGATCGATATGCCCGTCAATTATACCATCCACGGTATTGATGTTTCAAAATACCAGCAGGTGATCGATTGGGAGAGCGTCCGGAACATGGAGGTGAACAATATCAGGATTGGCTTCGGATTTATCAAGGCCACCGAGGGCGTAAGCAACCGCGATCCGAGGTTCAGGCAGAACTGGAGACGCACGAAAGATGCAGGAGTAACCCGCGGCGCATACCATTTTTTTATTTGTTCAAAGAGCGGCAAACTCCAGGCAGAAAATTTTATCTCAACGGTCGATCTTAGTACAGGCGATCTGCCCCCCGTGCTCGATGTTGAAAAGACTTTCGGTGTGCCCGGGATAAAAATCAGGGAAAGGGTGAAGGAATGGCTCGAGGTAATTGAGGCCTATTATGGGATACGACCCATTATTTATACCAATGTTGACTTTTACAATCAGTACCTCAAAGATGAATTTGATGAATATCCATTATGGGTGGCCCATTATCTGCAGAAGGAGCGGCCACGGATCCACCGGCCCTGGATATTCTGGCAACATAGTGAACAGGGCAGGGTTAACGGCATATTTCACAAGGTAGATTTCAATGTTTTCAGTGGTGATTCTGCCGCGTTCCAGGAGTTGCTGGTGAAGTGAGATATCAGTAAATTTGGTTATGGAAGAAGACGCAAAACAGTTCCTGTTGCGGGTGGTACGTTCATTGACTGCAGCATTGTTATGGTTGTTTATCAATATGACCCTCGGCATCTACATCGGCCTGCTTTTGTTCGACCATGCTCCATCAACAGCCAACATCATCTTCTATATATGGTTCATCCTGAGCATCGGCCTGTTGATTCGTTACCTAATGAAGGTCTGGTGGCCAAAAGACAGAACTTTAATAAAAGAGGATTAGAGAGGGTATCAGCTGCTATGATCTGAGATGATAAACCAGGTCCCATTAATTTTCCGGAAGATAAGATCATAATGCCCGCCTACATTTCCCGCTTTTCTCGTCAGATCCCATTTGCCTACAACGAAATAATACTCTGGTGAAAGCCGCTGTACTTTAAGTAATTGAAACCTCAGCTTTCCCATCTTGTCCGGCGTATCATAGTTCTTCCTGTAATTGTTAAGCGTGTTTTGAAATCCATAGGTAATGCCATTGGATCCGATAAACATGAGTGAATCGCTATTCCAGTATCCCTTCATGAATGCTTCAATATTGCCTTCATTCCATGATTCTGTTTGTTCGGTAAGAATTTTCCGGATGGCCGCTTCATCACCGGACTGGGCGGAAACACTCACTGAAATAAATACGGCAATGATTAATGACAGGAATTTCATAACAGCGGTTTAGATTAAAGGTATTTAAAAAAGATGGCCCGCCGGATTACTCCATGCAGACCATCAATAAAAATGATTCAGATTTATATCAGGAAGTTGCCCATGCCTTATCGCCTTTTTTATAAGGCATGTCTCCATCGTAACGGCCGGGTACCGGCAGATATCTTAACGCCTGTGTTGCGCCGACTTCGGAAGTGAAGTAACCGATAAGGGTTAACTCCTTCAGCATTCTGAAATAGTGATTAGGGTCTTCCTTCTTTTTTTCTTTCGTATACTTCGTTTGTTCCTTATCTATCTCGGTCAGCAGCTCCGTGCGTTGAGCGGGAGTGATGTCCATGAATCCGCTATTAAACTTTTTATCGCTTGCAGCATTTAACTTGCCCATTCCTTCCTTGAATATTTTCTGATCATTCTCATCATAGCAATCATTAACCATAACGGTCATGAAAGTACCAACCTTCGCTGCCTTTGCACCCGGGGTATTGGTTGTGGGAATGATGGTTTCAGAAATTTCATCGAGATAGGCGATATCTTCCGGTGTAAAACTTTCGGAAGTACCATATTTCTTATCGCCTGGTTTGCAACCCTCGAGAAAAACGGTTCCACCTATTATTGTGCCGCCCAACAACAGGGCAACTCTTGAAAGCGCATCACGTCTGTTCATACAGTGTTTTTTTCTTTGGTGATCAGATATTTCCTTTTTTCAATTCCTGGACTGCATAGTCAGCTGCACGTGCCGTGAGCGCCATGTATGTCAATGATGGATTCTGGCAGGCAGCAGATGTCATGCAGGCACCATCAGTTACAAATACGTTCGTGCAATCCCAAACCTGGTTGTGTTTGTTAAGAACTGAATTTTTAGGGGAGGTTCCCATACGTGCGGTACCCATTTCATGAATACCCATTCCCAATGCATATTCTCCATCAACTCCGTTTATGTCGGTTGCGCCCATTGCGGCAAGCATATCTTTGCCATCCTGGAGCATATCAATACGCATTTTCTTTTCATTGTCTTTGATTTCGGCATCAAACGCAATTACCGGTAGTCCCCATTTATCCTTCTTGGTTTTATCAAGGCTGATCTTGTTTTCATGGTATGGAAGCGTTTCGCCGAAGGCCGTCATACCAAGTACCCATGGTCCCGGTTCTGAAAGTGTTTCTTTGAGGTTGGCACCAATACCCAGTTCAGCCACGTTGCGGCTCCAGCCGGTACGGCTTGCAGCTCCCTGGTAACCAAAACCACGGATGTAATCTCTTTTCTCAGAGCCAAGATTTCTAAAGCGGGGAATATAAAAACCGGTTGGTCTCCTTCCATAATAATATTTGTCATCAAAGCCAGGCATAGTACCGGATGAATGAACGCGGAAGTGGTGGTCCATCAGGTTATGTCCGAGTTCGCCACTACTGCTTCCAAGACCGCCGGGCCATATATCTGTTGCTGAGTTAAACAGTACCCAGGTAGAATTCACGGCAGATGCACAGAGGAATACTATTTTCGATTTATACTCTATGGTTTTGTTAGTCTCAGCATCAAGCACTTCAACGCCGGTTGCCTTTTTAGCGTCTTTATCATACAATACCCTGGTAACAATCGACCATGGGCGCAAGGTGAGATTGCCGGTTGCTACAGCTGCAGGTAAGGTAGAAGACTGAGTGCTGAAATAAGCGCCGAATGGGCAACCCAGCCAGCATTTATTCCGGTACTGGCAGTTTGTTCTGCCTGGTAAAGGCTGTGTTATATTTGCAACCCGTCCTATGGTAAGCAAACGTTCACCATTGAACGCTTTTTTCAACCTTGCAGCGGCATCTTTTTCAACGACGTTAAGATCCATTGGTTTTTGAAACTCGCCATCCGGCAACTGCGACAGCCCGTCACGGTTACCACTGATACCCGCAAACTTCTCAACATAACCATACCACTTTTCAAGGTCCTTGTATCGGATTGGCCAGTCGGTCGCTATGCCATCTTTGGCATTGGCTTCAAAATCCATTTCACTGAGGCGGTAACTTTGTCTTCCCCACATCAGCGACCGGCCCCCAACATGATAACCCCGATACCAGTCAAATCTTTTTGTTTCGGTATAAGGGCAGTCCTTATCGTTGGTCCAAAAATTCAGGTTCATTTCATTCAGAGGATAATCCCTTTTGAGGACCGGGTAATCTTTTATCATTTGTTGGGTTCTGCCACCACGGTGCGGGAAGTCCCACGGATTGAGGTTTGCTGACTTATAGTCTTTGATATGCTTGATATCTTCGCCACGTTCCAGCATTAAAACCTTCAACCCTTTCTCTGCAAGTTCTTTTGCTGCCCAGCCGCCGCTGATTCCTGAACCTACAACAATCGCGTCATATGTATTGTCTGCCATAACTCTTGTTTACAATTTAATAAAGCAGTTGTTTGTTTATTTATATATAATCCGAAAAGCGCTTATGCAATTAAGTGGGAGTTATCAGACATCGCAGATATTCACTGCCTTTTGCAATGACGCCAATCGTTCTTCGTTTGTTTTTCTATCGGGGATAAACTCCTGGGCAACAAAACCTTTGAATCCTGTATCAACTATGGCTTTCATGATTGCAGGATAGTACAACTCCTGGGTTTCATCGATTTCATGCCGGCCTGGAACTCCGCCGGTATGATAGTGTGCGAAATACTGATTTCCTGTTTTTATGGTGCTTATCACATCACCTTCATCTATCTGCATGTGATAGATATCATATAACAAACTGAAATTTGGCGATCCAATCCTTTTCACAAGTTCAATTCCCCATGGCGATTTATCACACTGATAATCCTTATGATTAACCTTGCTGTTGAGAAGCTCCATGATTACGGTTACCTTATTTTTTTCAGCAACAGACATGATCTTCTTTAACCCCTCGGTGGAATTTTTAAGGCCGGTCTCGTCATCTTTTCCTCTTCTTGCACCGCTGAAACAGATCAGGTTTTTATACCCTGCTTTTGCAACAAGGGGAATCATCTCTGTATATTTCTGGATCAGCTTTTCATGAAACTGCGGATCGTTCCATCCATCATCAATACTTATTTCGGCACCATTGCACATTGACGAATAAAGATCATATTTCTGCAGCGTTGGCCAGTCCTTGGGACCAACCAGGTCAACCGCGTTGATGCCCATTTTTTTAACCGCTGCACAAAACTCTTCTAACGGAACGGTATTATAACACCATCGACAAACCGAGTGATTTATGTTGCCTTTCAATGCGGAGGAATTTTGAGTCTGAGTTTCTGAAAAAGAACTTAACATACCAGCGGTGCCTAGGGCGGCAGTCCCAGCCATCAGGTTCTTGAGCGCATTTCTGCGCGACTGGTTATTTGGCGATTGAGCAGTCATTGTACACGAATATTACAAAAATGAAGATATTAAGTTACTAAAACATGGTCGTTTTGACACGAAAAATCTGCTCGCCGGGTCGATTTATTAACAACCTGGATCCTAGTGTAAGGCGGTTGCCGGAGTCAGCTTTTCTGTCTTCTTGCGGCCGCGCATGTAAATAATCAACCCGGAAAAAGCAAGGATCAGAATTATGGGCAGTATAAGAGTTGCGTTAAGAACTTCCGGACCTGCCGCTATTTTTGCATTGTTAAATGCGACGGCCTGTTCGGAGCCGGGAGCGGCTGAAGCATAAACACCAAGATCTGCCCCGGTGGGTAGCTTATTCGCTATAAGGCGATCATAATATCCTCCCATGAAAACGGTATAAACAGAAACGGCAAACATCCCGGCCCCACCCATCAGGTTGAGTCCGACTGCCCCTGTTTTGGGCAGGTTTTCTGCAACAAAGCCAATCATTGTCGGCCAGAAATAACAAACCCCGATTCCAAAGATCAATGCAGCAAAATAGAGCGTATTGCCAGTTGTGTGGCCCAGCATATAAAGACCGACAGCCGCAAAAATTGCAGAGATCAGCAATAGGCCCTGGGGAGAGAAACGGTGGACAACCGGGCCTGCAAATCCCCTTCCTACAACCATCACTCCTGTCGTAAGCGTGAGAATAAGAATAGGGTTATCTGTTACTCCTTTCAGGAGAACGTCTATCCACTGACCGGTAAAAAGTTCTGTAATTGCTGTCATGAACATACAGATGATCATGAAGATGAACAGCGGGTTCAGGAGTGACTTGTACATCTCCCCGGTAGATACCCCGGCTGCAACCCTTTCGGTAACAGGAAACTTCAGTTTTGAGAACAGGTATCCATAAATAAGCGTTGGAATAAGCATGATCGCAACCTGCACCTGCCATGGTTCGAAGCCCGCAATCGGACCAATTCCCGCTTTGGTGTATCCAAAAACGATCAGCGTACCTATAAATATTCCACCGGGGAACCAAAGGTGGAAATGGTTCAGTTTGGTAGTTTTATTGTCGGTATACAATGAAGCCACAAGCGGATTACACGCAGCTTCTACGGTACCGTTTGCTATACCGATCAATAGTGTCGATAAGAACAAGGGCCAGTAACCTTTAGCAAATATGGTAAGAATAATTCCGGCAAGGTGAAAGACAAATGCGAAGACAAGGAGTTTCTTCATTCCAATGATATCAACTACAAACCCCCCGATGATAACTGCAAGTGGAAATCCCCAGAAAGCTGTTGCAGTGATGGTTCCAAGTTCAAGTTTTGTAAGTCCGAATTGTTCTCCGAGTGTTCCGAGAATACCAGCGCGGATGCCGAAAGAAAGTGAAGTGACCAGTAGCGCTAAACAAGAGGCGACAAAAAGTTTGTCGCGTTGTATGGTTGTTGACATGGCAAGAGTTTTTGGTTTAATACTGTAATCGTCTGATCTGATTATTTGAAAGTTTCAATCCAAGCACCTTAACTTTACCCGGTTATGATGAAGATTTTTAAATATGCCTTGTAACATACAACAGAAACCTTAAAATGAAATCATTGTCGTAAATGTAATTTTTTTATTTTTAAAACTCATTTCTTTTAAACTTTTCTAATACTTTTTTCATGAACAGAAAACTACGAATGGGAATGGTCGGTGGAGGCAAAGATGCCTTCATTGGATCTATTCACAGAATTGCTGCTAATATGGATGGTCTCATTGAACTTGCATGTGGTGCCTTAAGCATCAACCCGGAAATTGCAAGACAGTCGGGTAAGGAATTGTTTCTGCCGGAAGACAGAACCTACCTCACGTTCGATGAGATGATCAATAAGGAAAAAGCATTACCGGCCGACAAAAGAATGGATTTCGTAACGATCGTTACGCCAAACTTTGCGCACTTCGCCCCCGCGATGATGGCACTCGAAAACGGTTTCAATGTAGTAATAGAAAAGCCGATCACACTAACAATAGAAGAAGCAAAGCAGTTAAAACAGAAAGTTGATGAAACTGGTCTGATACTTTGTCTCACCCATACTTATTCCGGGTATCCAATGGTGAAACAGGCAAGGGCAATGATAAAGGATGGGGCATTAGGTAAGATACGGAAGGTGTGGGTGGAGTATCCCCAGGGTTGGCTCAGCAAATTATCTGAAAGGGAAGGGAACGCCCAGGCCGCCTGGAGAACTGACCCGAAAAAATCAGGCAAGAGCGGCGCTATGGGTGATATCGGTACGCATTCATGGCAGCTTGCAGAGTATGTTACAGGTTTGAAGATTACTCATCTTTGTGCTGACCTTAATATTATGGTAGAGGGCCGGGCCCTTGATGACGATGGCAATGTATTGTTGAAATTCGACAATGGCGCCGCAGGTGTATTAATGGCCTCACAGGTTGCTGCCGGCGAAGAAAATGCCCTGAAAATCAGGGTTTATGGGGAAAAGGGTGGCATTGAATGGGCGCAGCATGAACCCAATACCCTCCTCGTAAAATGGCTGGATGCCCCTGCACAGATACTGAGAGCAGGATCCGGTTATACAGATCGTTTATCTAAGGCTGCAACCTGGAACAGCCGGACACCAGGAGGACATCCCGAGGGATACCTTGAAGCATTTGGAAATATCTACCGCAATTTTGCTTTAACCCTTGGAGCAAAGATGGATGGAACTGAACCAACGCCGGAGATGCTGGATTTCCCACGTGTAGAGGATGGAATCCGCGGTATGGGCTTCATCAATACGGTGGTCGCCAGTACTGAGAGCACACAAAAGTGGACGAAATTCGAGGAATAACTGTGATGCTCACCCGAAAGGTGCAGCCTTAAAGGCGTAACTTATCATCGCTGATGCGTCAGAAGTATTAATTAAGCTTAATAAAGAATACATTTTATATGAAGACATTAAAAGGACCTGGGCTCTTCTTAGCACAGTTTGCAGGAGACGCGGCGCCATTTAATTCCCTCGAGTCAATTTGTAAATGGGCGGGAAGCCTCGGATTTAAAGGTGTTCAGATCCCGACCTGGGATCCGAGAATGATAGATCTGAAAAAAGCGGCTGAAAGCAAAACCTATGCTGATGAACTGAAAGGAACAGTTAATGCTGCCGGTCTGGAGATTACCGAATTGTCAACCCATTTGCAGGGGCAGCTCGTCGCTGTACATCCTGCATTTGATGCCCAGTTTGATGGATTTGCGCCGGAGTCGGTCCGTAATAATCCGAAAGCAAGGCAGGAATGGGCAGTGCAGCAATTGATGTATGCTGCAAAGGCTTCACAGAACCTGGGTTTGAATGCACACGCTACTTTTAGCGGAGCACTGTTATGGCCTACAGTTTATCCCTGGCCACAGCGTCCGGCGGGCCTCGTAGAGACAGGCTTTGGCGAACTCGGCAAACGGTGGATCCCCATTTTAAATGAATTTGATGCCAACGGGGTTGACCTTTGTTACGAAATCCATCCGGGGGAAGATATACATGACGGTATTACTTTCGAGATGTTCCTTGAACACACCAATAATCATAAAAGGGCCTGTATACTTTATGATCCCAGCCACTATGTTTTACAGTGCCTGGATTATTTGTCATTCATCGATCATTATCACGAAAAGATCCGCATGTTTCATGTGAAGGATGCCGAGTTCAATCCAACGGGTAAGCAAGGTGTTTATGGTGGATATCAAAGCTGGATCAATCGTGCAGGCCGGTTCCGGTCACTTGGTGACGGCCAGGTAAATTTCAAATCGATATTCAGCAAGCTGGCTGCATATGATTTCGCCGGCTGGGCGGTTTTGGAATGGGAATGTTGTATTAAACATCCGGAGGATGGCGCGAAAGAGGGTGCTCAGTTTATCAAAGATCATATCATCCGCGTTACGGAAAAAGCTTTTGATGATTTTGCCGGTACCGGTAGCGACGAAAAATATAACCGGGCTGTATTGGGTTTGAAGTAACTTAGTGGTTTAATTTTGGATAGTATAAAAAGAAAACTGAACGGTTGTTCAGAACCAGATAACAATCATTTTTAAATAACATTTCATGAAAAAGATTTTTGTAACGCTTGGTATTGCCCTGGTAATTTTTGCCTGTAACTCCGGTGAGGAAAAAAAGACAGAAGAAAAAGCACCTGAAACTGCGGCCACTCCTGCAGTTAACGATGAAACCAAATATGCCAAAGCAGTTGAATTGATTGGTGGTTCAGATTGCCTGACCTGTCATAAGATAAATGAAAAATTAACCGGTCCTTCTTACAAAGAAGTGGCGGCTAAATATGAACCAACCGATGCAAATATCGAGTTGCTTTCCAAAAAGATAATTGAAGGCGGCAGTGGTGTATGGGGACCCGTAGGCATGACTCCTCACCCGGGCATCTCTCCTGAAGACGCTAAAGAAATGGTTAGATATATTCTATCCCTTAAAAACAAATAAAATCACATAATGTATAAGTTATTTTATGGCGTGGCGCTCGTGGTACTCGCCTCATGCAGTTCATCAAAAAAATCTGGAAATGAAACTGCTGGCTCAGGTGCAGCTCCCAATACGCTGACAAAAGCCGAAAAATCTGCAGGCTGGAAGTTGTTATTTGATGGCAAAACAAAAACAGGCTGGCACGTTTATAACAAAAAATCTGATGGTTCTGCCTGGAAAGTTGTTGATGGAACGCTTCATTTTGATCCCTCTGTAAAAACAGGGGCCGGCGATATAGTAAGTGATGGTGAGTTTGAAAATTTTCATTTGAAACTTGACTGGAAGCTGGAAGCGGGTGGAAACAGTGGTATCATGTTCCTTGCCCAGGAAGACCCAAAATATAAATATGCTTACTACACGGGTCCGGAGATGCAAATGATCGACAACACCTCTCATCCTGATGCAAAGAATATCAAGCACCGTTCGGGTGACCTGTACGATATGATCTCTGCTAAGCCGGAAGCATCATTACCTGCCACTGAATGGAGCACCATCGAGATCATTTCAAACAATTCAAAACTTGAGTTGAAAGTAAATGGTGCCACTGTAGTCTCAACAACAATGTGGGACGAAAACTGGAGGGATATGATTAGCAGAAGCAAGTTCAAAACCTTAAATGATTTTGGGACTTTCCGAAAAGGCCGTTTTGATCTTCAGGATCATGGAAACAAAGTCTGGTTCAGAAATATCAAGATCAGGCAACTCTGATTAATAATTAACTATCTACAGGCGCCATCAGTTCAATAGTATCCTGCTAAGGGAGCTTTTGATTTTGATGGCGCTTTTTCTATTAACTTAGACACTCACTTATTACTGTTTGACTCCCTTGCCCAAAGTTTCAATTTCTAATCATAATATCATGCATATGAAATTTATTGCCTTTGCCATCGCCCTCATATTTACGGCTTGTAATTCTCCTGAATCAGAAAAAGAGTCTGCAGCATCAGCTGATAGCACAAGTACTTCTGCAGATAAAACGGAAGCCATGCCTGTTTCAGACACTGACACAACGGATAACAGTCTTACGGCAGCCGAGACCTCCGAAGGTTTCAAACTATTATTTGATGGTAAGACAAAAAACGGCTTTCATATCTATAATAATGCCGCAGATGGAAGTGCCTGGAAAATAGTAGATGGAACTATTCATCTTGATCCAAAAGAAACAAATGATGGTCAGACTACAGGTGGAGGTGATATGGTGACGACGGATGAATATGGCAACTTTCACCTTAAGCTCGATTGGAAAGTCGATACCGCTGGTAACAGCGGTATACTGCAATATGTAAAAGAGGACAAAAAATATGTAAGATCATATCATACGGGTCTTGAGATGCAGGTGCTGGATAATGAAAAGCATCCAGACGCAAAAATCATCAAACACCGCGCCGGCGATTTGTATGACCTTGTAACCAGTTCACCGGAAACCGTCAAACCTTCACTTCAATGGAATCATGTGGAGATCATTTCAAGAGATGGCAAACTTGAATATTTTCTCAATGGAACAAAAGTAATGACAACAACGCTTTGGGATGAGAACTGGAAGAAAATGGTCGCCAATAGTAAATTCAAAAAATGGAGCGACTTCGGAACCTTTAAAACAGGTCGTATTGGCCTGCAGGATCATGGCAACAAAGTATGGTATAAAAATATTAAGATAAAAACGCTGTAGACATCAGGGGCAGTTACCGCTACGAAGTACACTAAATCAAAAAAGCCGGCTTGATACCGGCTTTTTTGATGTTTAAATCCGAATATAACCTTGTTGTCAGATAGTATTAAACTTTAGGCAGCTTATAGCCATTCTGGTATTTGGCGTATAGGTAGTCTTTATTGATTTTCTCATCAGTAAATTTCCCTTTCGCACTATCCCAGGTTAATTTCTGTTGGCTCCTGAATGCAATGTTGCCGAGCTGACAGACTGTAGCGATATGTGAACCAGTTGCGATAGGGCAGTTGAGATCTTCCTGTTTTCTTGATTTGACCGCACCAATAAAATTTTTCCAGTGCTCATCCAGGCCATTGTCTGAAGGCTTAACACGTTCAACAAAAGCTTTGTTCTTACTATTCTTTTCTTCCATCACTTCCCATCCACCACGGTCAAGCTCAAGTGTTCCATTATTTCCGATAAATGCGATACCGTGATCTTTCCTGAACAGGCCATTGTCGATTCCCATCGCGTGATCCCAGATCAGGTTAAATTTTGGAAACTCATAAAGTGCTCCCATAGTGTCTGGTGTTTCCTGGTAAAGTTCAGGATAAGCGAATGGTCCACCGAGGGCTGAGACTGTTTTCGGCACCGGTGCATCCATTCCAAAGATGGCATAGTCCATCAGGTGTACGCCCCAGTCGGTCATAAGACCACCTGCATAATCCCAGAACCAGCGGAAATTGAAGTGAAAACGGCTTGAATTGAAGGGACGCTTTTTTGCTGGTCCGAGCCACATATCATAGTCAACTCCAGTAGGAGGAGCTGAGTCAGGAACAACTGGTCCCGGCTTCATCCAACCCTGGTAACACCATACTTTTACAGTACGGATATTTCCAAGTTTGCCTGTCCTGATGTAATCAACCGCATCCCTGAAATGTTTCTGGCTTCTTTGCCATTGTCCGGCCTGAACGATCTTATTGTATTTGACCTGGGCGGCTACCATCAGCCTGCATTCTTCAATGGAATTCCCAACCGGCTTCTCAACATAAACATCTTTTCCGGCTTCAACGGCATGAACCATCATGAGAGCATGCCAGTGATCCGGTGTTCCGATAATAACAGCATCAACATCCTTATTGTCCAGAAGTTCGCGGTAGTCTTTGTAAAGTTTTACTTTTGAAGTATCCTTCCCCATTGTGCCAAGCTCGGCAAATCGCTTATCCACTACGTTCTTATCAACATCACAAAGTGCAACGATGTTTACACCGGGAATTTTCAAAGCTGATTTTACGTTTGACCAGCCCATACCATTGATACCGATGGCGCCAATGTTAACCTGGTCGGCGGGCATTACACGATTTTTAAAGTAGGCAAAAGCCTCGTTATCAAAAGCTGAGATCAACGATCCACCGGCCAGTAAAGTAGCCGAATTTTGCAGGAAGTTCCGTCGGTTTGGCATTGTTATATAGCTTTAAAATGCCCCTCTTAGAGGACACTTGTTTTCAAATAATTTATACTTTTTGAAATGCTTTCCATAGGATCGCCGGGAGTTACATCCTGTTCAACGAAGAAATATTTCATTCCGCTTTTCTTGGCCGCTGCAAAGATTGGCTTCCAGTTAATGCTTCCGTTTCCTACTTCTGTGAAAAACTTCCTTTCCGTTTTGTCGATATCCTTAACGTGCCACATCGCATAGCGACCGGGGCTTGCATTGAAAAGGGTAATCGGATCAAAGCCTGCCTTAACTGCCCAATAAATATCAAGTTCAAATTGCACCAGCTTAGGATCTGTTTCTTTCAGGAGTATATCAATACCCTTTTGCCCGTCTTTTTCTGCAAACTCGAAATCGTGGTTGTGATAAGCTAATTTACTTCCACCTGCTTTTGCTATTTCTCCGGCCTTGTTTAACGCTGCCGCGATTTTTTTATAATTGTCTATGCTCCTGTATGGATCTTCGAGATAGGGCACTACGATGTATTCCTGTCCTAGTGCCTTAGAATCGGCTACTGCCGGTTTCCAGTTTTCTTCCCAGCCATCCTTGAGGAATGTACCGCCACCAAATGTATGCCCGCTTGGTGATGTCAGCCCGTTCTCTTTAAGTACTGCTTTCAATTCAGCAGGGCTTAATCCAAACCATTTTCCTTTGTTGTAGCCAAAGGTTTCTACCTGCTTGTAGCCAAGTTTCGCTACCGCTGCAAGAACACCTTTGGGATCCTTCATTATCGTGCCCCTCAAAGTATATAGCTGTAACCCAATATTCTTTTTCGATTGAAAAAAATCATCATTCGGGAGGAAAAACGCTGCAGACAGTAATGATGACTGTTTTAGAAAATCTCTTCTTGTAGACATAGCAATCAGTATTTAGAAACCCAATGTACAAAAAATACGAGTGCTGCAATCAAGGCATTCAATTATTAACGCTTACTCTTTTGCTGGTTTAAAAATGCGGGAGTGAGGCGAGCCTTCGCAGCATTATTTATGTTGCTGCAGCTGCTGCCCGGCTTTTTTGTATCTGAAAAATGAATATACCAATGAGTATCATGAGGCGATAGTCAGGCAGATTGTTATCCTTGATACTGATGAAAGCCTGCTTTTTGGTAAATGAGTAATCGGGACGAAGCTCAATTAACATTTTATCACTTTGATCATACCAGGCCCAGGTATTCTTCCACCATTTTATTTTACGGAATGTATAGGTTTTGCCGTCGGAACCTTTCCAATCGAGTTTGCCACCAAAGGTGGGTTGAATTTTTATTTTAGTGAATGGTGATTCCTGGCCCCGGAACTCGAGAGATGTTTTCCAGAATCCGGACTGGGTTATCTTCCACCGTTGATCCAGGACAGTGGCTACCGCATCCATCTTGAATCGGCTGGTGTATTCTATTTTGCCAACCAGTGTATCATTTTCAAGAAGCTGGAGGCCGCGTTTCAGCCAATGCAGTTTTACCACAACAAGATCCCTGGGTGAAGTTTCCCTCATAAAGTAAATGTTGACCGAACGCCTATTCTTCAGACATCTCGGCTACGATCTGGCGCAGTTTGCGGATATGGTTGCCATATAATTTGTCCAACAGCCATTTGTTTGCAAAATATACCAGTACAGTTAAACCCAAAGTTAATAAAAGCCAGGCTGTAATTGCCTTCCATGCAGGGTTTGAGGGTGAAGTGAAAAAAATGCTGTTAGTCGAATATTCAGGTAATTGGTTATAGAATATCCAGCCAAAAAAAGCAAGACAGGCGGGAACAAGTGCTGCACCTGCAAACAGGTAGAACCTGACAAATTTCTCCAGCGTATTAACCTGCCTTTGCAGGTGAACTTTCACCTTACCTGAAACGTGTTGCATTTCGTTCAGGAGCTTGTTTTTTTTATAGTAATAACCAAGGAACATAACTCCGATAACCAGGAGGAACCAGGCAACTGATTGCAGGTCCTTATCAAATGCAGTGAAATAATGTGTGATTACGGCCGTGTAACTGACTATCACGAGTATCAGTTCCCACTGCAGGTTCCTTTTCATTTTGGCAATAGGGCCCTGTGACCTTTTCTTCAGAAGCGCGAGGATCTGCTGTTTGCCCTGATGCTCACCGACCGGCTGATCCAGTTCCTGCCAGATATCTTTTAGTTGATCAAGATCCATATTCTACGGCTTTTGTGAGTTTTCTTAATTTGTCTTTGATACGGTTCATTTTAACCCTGAGGTTATTTTGATTGATACCCAAAATGTCTTCCATTTCATCGTAACTCCTGTCTTCCAGGTATAACATTACTATGGCCTTCTCAATCTCAGTCAGCTGACTGATTGCAGCATAGAGCTGTTTCAATTTCTCTTCTTTCTCCTGGTAGTTTTGTATATCATCAATGCCGTCCGGTAACCCTTCAGGTTCGGTGGTGATAATGTGGTGTTTCTTCTTACGCAGATCTGAAATGGCCGTGTTAAGTGCAATCCGGTACATCCATGTGCTGAACTTAGAGTCCCCCCGGAAGCCGGGATAAGCACGCCAAAGCTGGATAACGATTTCCTGGAACAGGTCCTGGCGTTCGTGCTCCTGCCTGCAATACAGGTTACAAACCTTAAATAGCATTGGCCTGTGCTGATTTACCAAAGCCACAAATTCGTCCTGGTTTACCTGTTTCTGCAGAAGATTGAAAATGATGTTCTAACTATAAGTATCACTGCAAGATAAAATATTACATAGAATCGCCGTTATTTTGCAGATTATGTATAAAATGTACCACCTGGGCAATTGCACTACCTGCCAGGCAATCATCGAAGAAACGGGGATTGGAGATACAAAGGTGACTATGCAGGACATTAAACCTGAAGGCATTAGCCCGGCCCAGCTCGACCAGATGAAAAAAATGGCCGGCAGCTACGAGGCGCTTTTCAGCCGCCGGGCGATACTGTATAAAGAGCGGGGACTAAAAGACAAAAAACTTACTGAAAACGACTATCGCGATCTCATCCTGGAGCACTATACTTTTCTCAAGCGACCCGTGACCATCCTTGGCAAGCAGATATTTATCGGGAACGAGAAGAAATCGGTTTCGGCGCTCAAAGCGGCAGTTGAGAAGCTTTAGTGGACTTGCGAATCGTTTCTTTATCAAATACTTTGCAGGATTATAGATAATTTTGCGGCTTAAACAGCCTGATTTGAGTGCGACTGTCTACCTGGTTACTCCCCCTTTCACACAATTGAATACCCCTTACCCGGCTACTGCCTACCTGAAGGGTTTTCTGAATACAAAAGACATCTCATCAAGACAGTCAGACCTGGGAATTGAGGTGACCCTGGCAATTTTTTGCCGTATGGGACTCGGGGATATTTTCAAAAAAATAAAGGCCCTGAACCAGAAATTTTCTGACAATGCTGAACGCATCATCGGGCTGCAGGCGGAATATATTCAAACCATCGATCCGGTAATACTTTTTCTCCAGGGAAAAAATCCAACCCTGGCTCACCTTATCTCAAAAAGAGATTTTCTACCTGAGGCTTCACGTTTTTCGCAACTTGATGATCTCGACTGGGCCTTTGGTTCGATGGGCATACAGGACAAGGCAAAACATCTTGCCACGATGTACCTGGAAGATCTGTCAGATCTGATCAAAGAGTGCCTGGATGATCATTTTGGTTTCAGCCGTTATGCCGAGAAGCTTGGAAGATCCGCGAATAGCTTTGACGCGCTTTATAAGTCTCTGCACAGCGCCCCAACATTTGTCGACGAGATCATGACGGGCATCTTACAGCAACATATAGCCGAAGTTATGCCCGAACTCGTTGCAATCTCGGTACCGTTCCCGGGTAATTTATATTCCGCATTACGTTGCGGGCAATGGATCAAACAGAATCACCCAAATATCCGGATCGCGATGGGTGGAGGGTTTCCTAATACCGAGCTGCGATCATTGGGTGACGCCAGGGTATTTGAATTCATCGACTTCATCACGCTTGACGATGGTGAAGCCCCGGTCGAAAACCTTATTGCTTATATACAGGGCCTTAAGCCCGTGAATGAACTGAAAAGAACATTTCTCTTAATTGATGGAAAGGTTGAATATATAAACAATCCAGCTTGCTCCGATTACAAACAATCTGAAGTTGGCACTCCCGACTACAGTGATTTTTTCCTGGATAAATATATTTCAGCGATTGAGGTGGTAAACCCCATGCATCGTTTATGGAGCGATGGCCGCTGGAATAAGCTGACGATGGCGCATGGTTGCTACTGGGGCAAATGTACTTTCTGCGATATTTCACTTGACTATATAAAGTTATACGAGCCCATCGCCGCAAAAATGCTTTGTGATCGCATGGAAACGATGATTGCACAAACCGGGGAAAACGGCTTTCATTTTGTTGATGAAGCTGCTCCGCCTGCATTGATGCGCGCCCTGGCCATTGAAATAATCCGGCGCAAGCTTATTGTAAGCTGGTGGACCAATGTACGTTTCGAAAAAAGTTTCACCCGTGATCTTTGTTTGTTGTTGAAGGCATCCGGATGTATAGCGGTTTCGGGCGGACTGGAAGTAGCTTCGGATCGTTTGCTGGAACTGATCCAGAAAGGCATCACAGTAGCGCAGGTTGCACGTGTTACCAAACATTTTACTGAGGCTGGCATAATGGTACATGCCTATCTCATGTATGGTTTTCCAACACAGTCCGCCCAGGAAACCATTGATTCGCTCGAGATGGTCAGGCAGCTGTTCAAAGCGGGGATCCTGCAATCCGCTTTCTGGCACCAATTTACAATGACTGCACACAGCCCTGTTGGAATGGAGCCTGAGAAATACAAGGTCAGCAAAGAATCTTTGGAGATTGGTAGCTTTGCCAACAATGATATCATGCATCTTGACCCGTCGGGGGCGGATCATGAACTATTCAGTTTTGGTCTGAAGAAATCGTTATTCAACTTCATGCATGGGATCCGCCTTGATGATCCCGTTCACAAATGGTTTGATTTTAAAGCGCCCAAAACCAGCGTAGCACCTGACTTTATTGTAAACGCATTATCAGATGATGATAGCACCACTTTCCGGCCGAATGCAAAGGTTCTCTGGCTGGGCAGACTCACCCGTACTGAATCTTTTATTCAATCAAAAAAAGGTAATCAGCGTGAGATGATGACGCTGTATTTTGATACTCGTAAACAAAGCCATAGCCTTCAGCTGCCAAAGGAACAGGGTGAGTGGTTAAGCGAAATCTTAGCTCAGCTCTCCATCAACAATGCCAGGATCTATACTATGCTGGAATTAAGGGAAAGCTTTGAATCGAAGGAGCTTGGGGATTTTGAATTGTTCTGGTTCAATAAACCTGTTAGCACAATGAGTAAGCTAGGGCTACTCAGGTTATAATAACCAGGCTATACATAACTCAAATGGTTTATTACCTCGTTGATAGTTTGCTTGATAACTTGCCTGAATACTTCAGGCGAAGGTCAGTTGGCACTGAGAGGATCGATGTGAAATAAAAAAGGGGCGTCTTTTCAGAAGCCCCCGTCCATATATAACCGTCCGTGTTGTTTTAAATGTTATTTACTGTATTATTTCAAGATCCATTTGGACCGATTGGCTGTAGCTTGCGCGCCATTAGGTGTTTCCAGCTCAAAGTTTCGGTTGTCGGCTTTGACCCAGAGATGATTAGTACTCCCTGATGAATAAAACCCGCCGTAAGCAAGCTTGCCGTTTTTGTAAGCAACATCAGTACAATAGCCCCTTACCCCTTGAGGTATTTCCGGCCTCAACAATTCAAGCACCTGGCCGTTTTCATTGATTTTAAATATCAGGGGGCGGTGAGTTTTAAAGTCATAGGCATTCAATAACATATTGCCATTCCCCATTGGTACAATTTCATTTAATCGATAGGCTGCCATTTCGTCTATTGGCTGCAGATCGAGTTTACCTGAACCGTTCCATAAATTCATATAAGAATCAGTCCCCCGGCCATTTAATACATTTCTTTCACCTGCTATAAAAATCTTATCCGAACTAATGGCAATACTAAAGGCGGTCGCGTATTTAAGGTTGGTTTCTGTCCGGTGCCATGTAGATTCACCATTTGCATCGATGGTCCAATAACCGACCTCGAAGTGATAACCATTGCCGTCACGATTAGCTTTGTCACCTCCGATAAACAACTTGTTATTGTGCAGGAGAATGTTCGATGCAGATCGGACGCCTTCAGTGTTATCGATAAAACGTTGGGTTATATGGCCACCTTCTGTTACGATCCAAAGTACAGGACGCAAATCAACCGCCCCGGATATGTAAATTTTTCCATCCCAGATAACAAGGTCCTTTGCTCCACATTTTTCAAAAGGCCCGAATGTAGTATAAGGAAGGTCTACCTTCCTACCGTTTTTCCAATAGGCGGGAAAAAGCCTCGATCCGTCTTCTGATTCATAAGAGCCGGCTATATAAATGTTCCGGTCTTTAGCATCTATTCCATAAGCATATGCACCTTTACCACCAGGCTCCGGTAGTTCATGGAATTTTCCGTCCAGCCAGTAACACGCATGATACACCTGCGATGTTTGATCCCAATAATAACCTGAATTGATCAATTGGAGTGCTGTATCCGAAACTTGTCTTTCAATTCGGTTATCCTTTCGGCATGCTGTATTGAATGTAGTGGCAAACAACGCAATAAATAACAACAATAAAGTCACATAATTTATCTGAACCAGTCGGCCTTGTCTATTACTTATCTTCGTGTTTATTGATTGTTTCATTGCAATACCATTCATACCTATTAACAAACCGCTGATATCGGGTTGACTTTTTTACTAGGTCTTTCGTTGCAGAAAGAAATAATAAAAGTTTCATCAACCTGTCATGATGTTGGTTAAAAGATATTGCAATCTACTACCGGGGACGTGTACCTGCAATCACATGATCATGTGGAATTTCTGATGATGAGAAGGATTTAAGAGTGCAAGGAATAACAAGTTAAGATAGGCAGAACCGTTTCTACCTTAGTCCTCTATATTGAGTTTCCACGTTTATATTGAGTTTCCACGTTCACTCCATTCATTAATGTCTGGTACACCACACAATATCGTTCAGTTAATTTCTTAAGGCTTTCAATTTGTTCTGAAGTAGCATCCGACTCAAGGTTAAAAATTAGTCTTATTGCCCTGAAGCCTACCGGTGCTTCTTTTGATACTCCCAAAGTTCCCCGGAAGTCCAGGTCACCTTCAGCTTTTATTGTGCCCCCTTTAATATCAATACCTATCGCAGTCGACACTGCACGCATTGTAACGCCGGCACAGGCTACAAGGGCTTCAAGTAACAGGTCTCCCGAACAGGCCAACATACCTGTACCTCCTGTAGCGGGATGGAGCCCGGCTTCAATGATTGCGCGGCTTGTTTGAATATTACAGGAAATACCTTCTCCAATTTTTCCCGTTGCTGTCAGCGTGATGATAGCAGATTCGGGAGCTGATCTATATTTCTCTTTTAAAGGAGCCTGTAGATTTTTGAGTTCAGTTGCATCCATGATCAGGGTTTTATATTTTCATTTCTATCATCCAGCAGTGGCCAAATGGATCCCGTAACTCGGCCTGGCGGTACCCATAGTCATAATCCTGTGCGGGTGTAATTTCCAGAGCACCAGCCTTGATCGCCTGGTTTACAACCCGGTCAACATCCGTAACGAACAAGCCAATCTTTACGGTTGTTGCATTGAGGTTTTCGGGGCTCAACATCCGGTTCCGGGCTGTTTCCTCATGCAGCTGGAAGATCGCGCCGTTTATTTCGAGTTCTGCAACATGAATAGTTCCATCATCATTGGAAAAACGCCTGAGTTCGACCGCACCAAAAGCTTCAATATAAAAGTCTATACTTTTTACTCCGCTTCGAATGTAAAGCTGGGGTGCAAAAAAGGCTTTTTCGAGTATATTCATGACTCTTGTTTTATATTGAGTAAACTCGCTTCCTTTGGATATGAATCGTGATAATAGGGAACCACCGGGGTCCTTATCATATCCACCAACTCTTCATCCAATCATGGAGTGCATGAATGATACAGCGAAAGTTTCACTCACCTCTATTTGATATAATTTGGAGACTCGCATTCCTGCCAATATTCGACAATTATCCGAATTGTACGTGTGAGCTTTTCAAAACTATCTGGCTTCACAAAAAATCCCTGCACAGATTTGGAATAAGCATCTACAACATGCTGCTGTTCGGCACTTGTACTAAAAAACAGATAAGGTATACATTTGATTCTTAAATCCTCATTGGTATGAATCTTTTCTCTTAATTCGATTCCTGTCAGTTTGGGCATGTTAATGTCCGACAATATCAGAAATGGCTCAATCTCTGTATGAATCAGAAAGTCCAGGGCCTTTTCCCCTTCGGAAAAAAAGATAACTTCGTTCTTGAATTGCAGCTTATTGAATATTTCGATGAGAATATCCTTATCGTCAATATCATCTTCGATCACTATTATGGGCCCGCTTTTATTCATTGAGGGTGTTGTCTTGGAAGACGTTTGTCCCAATCTAGGCTTTATGTTTCAATTAGTCCCAAATATATATAAGTATATATCTGCACCGTTCTAATCAAATCCCGCAATTATATCTGATCCATGTGATTTAGAATACTCTAAGACTTAGGTTCGTTGCAATTAAACATCCACTGTACACCAAACTTGTCTGTACAGCTGCCAAAATAGTCGCCCCAGAACATGTCCGCCAGCTCCATATCAACCTTTCCGCCGGCAGATAATTGATTAAACAGGCGTTTTGTCTCAACACGGGTATCAGGCTGAAGATTGATATAAACATTGTTTCCAAAATTCAGCTTAAAACCCATTGATTCCGGTGCATCAGTTCCCATCAGGCTATGGCTGTCAAGTATTCTCAGTTCCACATGCATTACGAGATTTTTATCATCCTCGGGAATGGGCGGATTCCCGGGCCCCGGTGGTATATCACCAAATCTCATAATTCCGTTGCCGCAAAACTCGCCGCCGAATACTACCTTGTAAAAATTGAATGCTTCTTCCGTGTTGCGGGAGAAGTTAAGATAACTGCTTACACTGGCCATGATTTGTATTTTTAGGGTTAAAAAATGCTGAAGATTTTTTCAACCTAAAGATAAATTGGTCCGCCATTTTTGTAGGTGTGTGAAGAAGACAATCAGGAGGGTGGATTGCGTCAAGATCATTCACGTCTACCTCAAAGCATACTGAAATGCCAATAAAAATATGGCAAAAATATCTCCATAGTCTATTCTACAAAATGCCAGCATACACCTGCCAGGTCTATAAGGTTAACTTCCTTTCCATAGGGTTGTTGCATAGGTTTTGAGATGCGGACTTGAAATTTTTCCGTCAGCTTTTTTGATATCATCGAATCATAAAACTCTTGTGCACTATTAATTCTTACAGATAACATCAGGTTTTCCGCGAAGTGTTTGTCATCAAATTTTTGTAAGATGAAGACACATCCATCCTTTTCAAAACCAACATAGTCACCTTCATCCCAGTTGATATTAAAACCGATTTCCTGGAAAAGTTCACGTGATTTTTCGAATTGGCTTCCCGAAGGGATAAAGGGTGCAAGAGATAGAAATTTCATTTTGATAGTTTAATTATTCAAACGTTTAAGACATATACTTTTTCTTCCTGCTGCTTTCCAGTTTTTCGATGGCATATCGAAGCGTTACCCTGGGCATTGTTTTTCCATGTTTATCAAGAAAAGCAAGAAGCCGGGGCTCATCTCTTTTTCCTGCTTCGCGGATCCAGCTTCCAACGGCCTTATTGATCAGGTCATGTTTGTCATTAACCAAAATCGCTGCAATCTTAAAAGTGTCATCGAGATCATTTTGCCGGATAAAAAAATAAGTACTTACCATCGCTGTTCTTCTCTCCCAGACATTTTTGGATTTTGCCATTTTGTAAAGTGGCGCGCGTGATTTGTCAAACAGGTAACCTCCAACAACATATGGAGCACTCCGGTCTACCATGTCCCAGTTGTTTATCCTGTGGTGATTGTTCATGTAAAGATTGTAGAGTGCTTTCTTCTGTTCCGTTGAAGTTTTCTTATCCCTGGCCTGGAAGTCCATGATGCTTACTGCTCCTACTCTTACTTCGTAATAGTCGTTATTGAGCAATTTCACAATTTCGTCCACTGGCATATGCATATGATGCTTTGCCAGTGTAAAAATATCAGCCATACGAACACCGAGGAATTTATTGTCCGGGACATCATCGCTGAAAAATTTAGCGTTTATTGATATGTCTTGAGAAACAAGAAATTTTAAGGCTTCAATGAATTCCGTAGCAGTACCTGTAGGTTTTGCGGTTTTAGGCGCTTTACTTTTCCTGCCTTCACCAGCGATGACTTTTGAGATAGACTTCATTAATTAAACAGGGTTAAAACTGGATGCAAACTTTTTTGGCGGTTATCCGCGACCCGGCAGTACTCCAGGCTTTAAGACATCGAATGTAAGGACAGATGATTGCCTTCGGTATCTTCAAAAACTGCGAAATAACCCAGCTCGGGTGTTATCTGTGTTTTTGCCATCACAATTCTGCCCCCGGCGGATTCTACACGATTAAGAACCGTATTCAGGTCGGTACCGCCATTAAGATAAACTTTGCAGCCTGTTTTCGAAGGTTGGTATCCTTCTCCTTTCACGATTGCTCCGCCGATCCCCTGGCTTCTCATGTCGTATAACAGGAAACCCATGCGATCCTGGCCCATCATGTACTCGGGCATTTCATAGTCGAAGATTTTGCTGAAAAAGGCCTTTGCCCTTTCGAAATCGGAAACAGGAATTTCCACCCAGTTGATGGCGTGTTTAAACATTTCCATATTAATTGTTTTAGTGGGTTACTAAAGTTAAATATTTGAAATGATTCCGCCCGTGGCTATCCTAAACCCAATACATCCATCTTTAAACTCCTCCCCGATTTCATACCTCTTAGATACTGTACAGTGTATCGCCCAGTTATGGTGACATCCGCCCCGGAGTACCCTTGAATCGGATTTGGTTAAATAAGGACTGCCGTCGTTAGGTATAAGATTTACATCGCTTTGATAATAATCCTGGCACCACTCCCAGACGTTGCCACTCATATCATGTATCCCAAGTTGATTCGGTAGTTTTTGACCTACGGGGTGTGTTTCTGTTCCTTTGTTCTTATCGCCCTGCCAGGCAACAGCGGTAATATCATTGCTTCCACTAAATAAATAATTGTCCTTCCACTGCACCCCTCCACGGGCTGCATATTCCCATTCGGTTTCCGAGGGCAAACGATAAATAGAAGTGGCGGGATTGTTTCTTTTTATGTACAAGTTCAGTCTGTCCAGAAAACCACCCTGTGCTGTTATATCAACAAACGAAACATTCTCTACGGGACGATTTTCTTCTTTGGATGATGAAGGATTAGTTCCCAAAATAAACTGCCAGAGCCTTTGAGTTACGGGGTATTTTCCGATATAGAAACCGGAGATGCTGATTGGGACCTTAACGGTTTCTCCAAACATGTAGGCAGAGTCGTGAGTCCCTTCCACAAATATCACGGGATAGTGATAGTCGATCTCCGTAAGGTATAAATCGAAATCAGCCATATTTGAAGCTATCTGTAGTTAGCCAGGAGCTATTCTATTATGCGCAGCTTTGCATAATTAAGCATGATCTTTTTTTCACCATTCAGATCAAACTTAACGGTGGCTATCGGATTATGTGCCGAGCCTTCCATCTTCATGACTTCTCCAAAACCAAATTTCTGGTGCTCTACTTTCTGACCAACCTGCAAATTGGTGGTATCACTGGCCACAAAATCCGCACTGGGCTTATGATCAACAACACGGGCAGGTGATTTAGGAACTACATAACTTGGCGTTTGTGGTTTCCTGGCAGGCGGGGGACCGTACTGTCTCTCAGCATCGCCCGCATTACCAAAGCCAGGGCGACCTGAGCCCCCACCGCTTTCACTACCTCCACCAAAGCCACCGCCCCTCATGCGATCAAATGCAGATCCGCCGCTCCAGCTACTGAATCCATTACCCTGGTTCCTCGCACCACCACCGGCAAAACTGCGGTCAAGCATTTCGTCCGGTATCTCTGCGATAAACCTGCTCGGTTCGTTCTGGACCAGGGAGCCAAACCGATACCGGCTGTTTGCGTAGGTTATCCAAAGTTTCGCCTTGGCACGGGTGACAACCACATAAAATAATCGACGCTCTTCTTCAAGTTCCTCGCGGGTATTGATAGACATAGAATTCGGGAACAACATTTCCTCCAGGCCAGCGGCAAAAACGCAACTGAATTCCAGTCCTTTCGCAGCGTGGATGGTCATCAGTTTCACCGTATCTGCATTCGGGTCTTTTTCATCTGCATCAGTGAGCAGGGTAATCTGCTGCAGGTAAGCGCCGAGGCTTTTATCGCCTACTTCGCCATCATCATTGGATGGGCTTTCGGTCCACTCTTTTATGCTGTTCAACAGCTCCTGGATATTCTCGTAACGAGCCATACCCTCGGTACTTTTATCGTTAAAAAGCTCCTTCACGATGTTGGTTTGTTTTCCGACATGCACCGCTACATCATAAGCGTTTTTAGTTTCAAGCATGCTGGCAAAACTCCTGATCATTAAAACGAAATTCTCAATGGATTCCAGGGTCCCTCCTTTATAACCTACCTCTTTCGCCTGTTCCAGTACGTTCCAGAAGGACACATTATGAGTGTTTGCATATAGAATCGCCTTATCAACGGAGGTTTTACCTATGCCCCGGGCAGGAAAATTAATTATTCGTTTCAGGGCTTCTTCATCGCGTGAGTTCACAATGATTCGCAGGTATGCTACAAAGTCTTTGATCTCTTTTCGCTGATAGAAACTCACCCCACCATAGATCATGTATGGAATATTCATCCGGCGAAGGCTTTCTTCAAAAGCACGGCTCTGGGCATTTGTGCGATAAAGAATAGCAAAGTCCCTGTTGTTATAATGATTCCGCAACTTTTGTTCCTGTATGCTGTCTGCCACAAACTTGCCTTCATCATTGTCTGTCATCGTACGCACCAGCTTTATCTTTTCACCCTCTGCGTTCTCGGTCCACAGGTCCTTTGGAATCTGGCCCTTATTCTGTTTGATGATCTCATTAGCGGCAAGAATGATCGACTGGGTACTACGGTAATTTTGTTCAAGTTTCACCAGCTTCACATCATCATAGTCCTTCTGGAACTGCAGGATATTCTGGATAGTAGCGCCGCGGAATGAATAGATACTCTGTGCATCATCTCCAACCACGCACACGTTTTCATGCATGGCCCCAAGTAACTTGATAATCTCGTACTGGGCAGGGTTTGTATCCTGGTACTCATCTATCAGGATATACCTGAACTTATGTTGATACTTGTGCAGGCTTTCGGGAAAATTCTTCAGAAGCTCATACATCTTCAGCAACAGATCGTCAAAATCCATCGCACCATTTTTGAAGCACCTTTTTGTATAGGCATCATAAATCTGTGCTATAGCAGGTCTGTTGGACCGGGTATCTTCCTGCTGAATATAATAATCAGTAGCATATTCTGCCGGGGAAACAAGCGCGTTTTTTGCGCTTGAGATCCGGTTATAGACCGTATTGGGTTTGTAGTGTTTGTCGTCCAGGTTTAGTTCGTTCACAACCGCTTTTACCACCGATTTAGCATCATCTGTATCATAAATGGTAAAACTGTTGGGATACCCTAGCCGATGCGCCTCGGACCGGAGAATCCGGGCAAATACACTATGGAATGTGCCGATATATAAATTACGTGCGTCGTTATTACCCAGTGTTTTTTCAATCCGCTCCTTCATTTCCTTTGCAGCCTTGTTGGTGAACGTCAGGGCCAGGATATTGAAAGCATCAACGCCATTCGCCATCAGGTGCGCGATGCGCGTAGTAAGTACCTTGGTTTTTCCACTGCCAGCGCCTGCAATAATCATAATTGGTCCATCCCGGTGTAACACTGCTTCCTTCTGCCGCTCATTCAATTCACTTAAGTAATCTCGCATGGCTGCAATTTACGAAGACCCCCGATTATATAAATTTTTATGATTGAGGCTTAAGCGGAAACCAGCAGTTTTTTATGCACTTTTGGTGGAGTAAAAGGTCCCGGTTGCCGGAAGACGGGTGAGTCCCCTTTTCTAACTGGGGTTGAACGAATAAATAAAAACAGATGAAACATTTCCTATTTGCTGCTTTTCTTTTGATGACTGGTGATTTAGTCGCGCAAGTGCTTATCCATTCGCATAATGATTATGAAAAGCCCGAACCTCTTTTCGCCGCGCTCAGGGAGAAAGCTTTTGCCATTGAGGCTGATGTATACCTGGTTAACGGGCAACTGGCAGTTGCGCACGACCGCAAAGACATCGACCCCAAAAGAAATTTGATTTCGTTGTATTTCAGACCCCTCGATTCCCTGATCAGGCTAAACCAGGGTTTTGTGACCAACGATAAAAAATATCAACCCGTACTGGTTGTAGATATTAAAGCGGAAGGAGAAAAAGTGCTTGCAGAATTAGTAAAACTCGCCGGTAAATTTCCCCGGGTTTTTGATAAGAAGACGAACAAAAACGCCTTGTATATACTCGTTAGTGGCGACAGGGGTCCGGTGGCCGGTTGGAAAGATTATCCCGGGTCTATTCGCTTTGATGGACGGCCCACTGAACAGTATGATGAGTCAGCCCTTGCGAAAGTGGTTACCATCAGCGAAAGTTATTCAAAATACTATAGTAACGATAAACTGAACACGGATGCCCTGAACGAAATGATAGCGCATGCACATAGCCGGAAAAAACTGGTCAGGTTATGGGGCGCACCGGATAACCCGGAAACCTGGAGGAAATTCCAGGAGTTCGGTATCGATATAATAAACACCGACCAGGTGGCGGAATGTCGCCGTTTGTTTACGGGCAACGATTAAGAGCTCAGCATGTCAATGCTTCGTACTGTCGCCTGTCTGGGTAGCGGGTAAACGTTCGTAAGTGGCTGTATCCCTGGACGTTGCCGTCCCGGTGCCTGTTCCAACCTGTGTCATCGTGTCTTTGTCGGTGGAAGTACTGTCTTTGGTTACTTCGCTGCCTTCCCCGGCTTCTGTACAAGCGTAGAATAACGAGATGCATACAATTGCTGCCAGTAATTTTTTCATATTATAAGTTTCTAATGATTAAATAGAGTGGTTTCAGGTCGACCGGGATGAGGCCGACATGCGTCACGTAGTTTTGATGGCTGGCTTTACCGGTTCGCGGGTCCAACGCGATAACTCCGACTTGTCATTTAATAATACCAGCATGCCGTTCTCAAACCGAAATCCTGTTACTTTCGGCAGGTTTTTAAGGAACGCATCTTCATTGTAACCTGCGCAGGCCATCCTGGTAGTAATTATCCGATCATCAATTTTTAGCGTACTGTCGGTGAGGGTAAAACTGCCCTGCATATTGTTACAACCGGTGTTGCCACTGAACTTATGGCTGACTTCGTCAAATTTTATAGTTGGAATTTTACCGGCTGCAGTGTCAGAAGGCAGAACGGGGACAAGAAACCAGGTTCCACCCAGCTTCCCGGTGTCAGCAGGAGCAAGTGGCGCGGCATCTGCACTTCCCGGGCGGCTATTCGCACCGGAATCAGTAGTGGGAGCCTCTGTAATGGCTGCACTGTCCGGACGCTCAGGCAGGTTATTGGAATTTGCCTCTCCACAGGCAACAATGGTAATACACGCAATCCATGTTAAAAGGATGCGCTGGAACCTATCCGGATTGGTTTTCACCATTTGAAATGAATGATCTGGTAAAGGTTTCATATCATATGTTGTTTAAATGTGTGAGTTTCAATATTTGTTGCGCGGGCATTTTTTACCAGTTGTATTATACAGGCAAGGCCGACGATTACGATGCCGGCCCAGGCAGCATGAATGATAATCTTTTCTGGCAGATCGGCACTGTTACCTGCTGACTCCAGCAGTCGCTTCTGAATAATTCCAAATAAAGACCAGATCACGACTATGCCGTAAAACACATTTTTTCTGAGGATAATCACGGCAACAGTGATGAGAACAGCGATTGAGATCATTATCACTGTCCAGTTTATCTCGCTGATGCCGGCACTCCAGTCCAGCGCCGCCAGGTAGCTGCTCACATTTGCTATAGTGGCAATGGTGAGCCAGGCAAAATAAATACTGAGTGGGAACTGGGTGAAGAGTTTTGACGCTCTTTCTCTCGATCTATCGTAAACTGGCAGGCGGGTATTAATGATCATCAGGCTGATCAGCTGTAAAAAAATTAATAAAACGCTTAGTCCCAGTTTTTCGTTGACCCAGGCAATGAGCCAGGCGGCAGTAGCAAGATTATTAATAATGAACCATGGTCCGATCTTTTCAAGATCGCGGTTTGCAGGGTCCGCACCTGTTCTTTTCCATGCAGCGAAAAGATGATAGATGCAGAAACAAAACAATGAAAGATATATTACCCCCCAGATGGCAAATGTTACGGGTGCTGGGGTGAAGAGAGAAGAATAATTGCTTGAAACCTCCCCTACATCCTTATTATTTATTAATTTGAACTGGGTGGAATAGGAGATCAAAACATGCACGAGAAAGACGATTGCATTTAAAACAGCCAACAGTCTTATCTTTTTCATTATCATGAATTTCTGGCAAGCGCAAAAAAACTATGCCATTGGGTATCAGATCCATCGAACACACTGACCTTGCAACACATCGAATTTTTTGACAAATTTCATTTCGAGAACCGGTATTTCCGGACGGCACCGCCACCCGGTCTCGCGCATTTTATCGATTTTTTCTGGCAGACCGACTTCCATGATTTACTGGCAGAGCTTCCAAATGGTTTTTCGGATGTGTTGTTTCCCAATACCGGGTATACCTACCTCATCAATCTCGGCTCGCCCTATACCATGCAGGTTGGCGAAAAGAAATTTGAAATTAAGGGTGATGGCTTTTTACCAAGGCATCAATCGATAGAGTGTTACCATCGGAAGGGAAACGATTTGTTTGGAATTAAATTCCGTGTTTCGCCTATCCTTTTTGAGAAAAAAATCAATTTCTCTGAATATCGGGGGTATATCTTCCCATTGAGTTACCTGGTAGATCCGAAAATGGTAGAAAGGGTTAAATCAGCACGGGATTTCAAACAGCGAACCTTACTCTTAAGCAGCTATTACGAGTCTATGATCAATAGCCAGTATTCCTGCAACCTAAGCGACAAAGATAACCCGGTCAGAATAGTGCTTGATATTCTCAATTATTGTCATGAAACAAACGACTTTACCACCCCGGTTTCCATTTTTGCTGAAAAATATAAGATCTCTGCCCGCACACTTCAGCGATATTTTGAAATCGCTACAGGAACCAGCCCCCGGAAAGTTCTGCAGATCATGCGGATCCGTAAAGCAACAGAAATGCTGGTCTCCTCTCCGGAAACATTTCAGTCAACAGATTTCGGTTATTATGATCATAGCCATTTCTATAAATACCTTAAACAGTTCCTGCAGAAAGATACCATCACCACGTTGAGGCCGCACCTCGAACTTTTAAGAACCATGCATAGCCGATAATTCTAGTTGCCTGCCCTTTGCCTTTCTTCCTCAGAGCCGGTTGTTCTTTTTCTTGCAGCCTGCACCTTGTTGTTTCCAAATCTATAGGTAAAGGTCAGGTTCGCAACTCTTGTTTCACGATAGGCATGCCATTTCTCGATATAGTTGTCGTAAGTAATCACCGCCCTCGGCAGGTTGGTCCAGAATATATCTGACATATTAAATCTCAATGTCGCTTTGTTTTTTAAAAATGTTTTCTGAACACCGGCCGACAATCCCCAGCGTGAATCGAAAACCATAAAACCATCCCGGCCGCTGGAATTATAGGATCCTATCAGTTCAGCGGTCCAGCCTTTACCGATAGTGAAAGTATTGTTTGACCTCAGATCAAAAGCGGGCTTGCCGGTATTTAAATCCGTGATGCCAAGTGTGCCGTTGTAGTGAATATAAAACAGGTTGCCATTGTTCAGCATGTGCCACCATTTTGTAACATTCACAGGTGCAGACACAGTTAAACCAACATAATCTGATGATGACAGGTTTATAGGAATCTGAACGGTGACATTATCATCAGACGGTATATCCGGAAAAACATCTTTGAAGCGTGCGATCGCGATATTCTGATTGTTTTTTGTTTTGCTGTACGCGAGGCTCACGTTGACTGATCTCAGGGTATAACTTAGTTCGTATGACCAGGTTATCTGCGGCAGTAGTGCGGGGTAGCCAGTCGCATAGGTGGTAACGTCGATCAGAAATAGAAACGGATTGAGTTGGGAGTACCCTGGTCTGTCTATCCTCCTGCTAACAGACACACCCAGTGTCTGATCTTTCGCCACGTTATAGTTGAAGAAGGCACTTGGAAAAAATTGCAGGTAACTGGAATCCCATCTCACATCGCCCATCGCCTGCCTGGTCTCAATGTTTGTTTGTTCAGTTCTCAGACCAACCTGCAGATTGAACTTCTTAAACTCTTTGCTCATATTAATATAAGCCGCATTGTTGTTTTCATCATAAAAAAAGTGGTTTGTTTTATTGACATCATTAACCGGCGTTCCACTGCTCATATCATAAAACTTCGCGTCATTGTCAGATGAAACAAAACTTGTTTTGAAACCGGCTTCCAACCTCGTTCCTTTTTTTATCGGATGTATGTAATCGACCCTGGCTGTCTTCAATACAAGTTCACCGGCCTGGTCGCCATCAAGTATGTAATCTGGCTGAAGCACGCTCTGATCTACGTTAAAATAGCTTGTAGTGTTCCTGGACAAGGAACCTGAGCCGTATCTCCCATAATCAATATCAGCAGTGATCTCCCGTCCGGTGCTGTCAAAACTATGTTTGAAATTGAGGTTGGCTACGGCGTTACGCTGGTGATCATCGTTGGTAGCAATCGCACTGAACCGGCTGATCTGTTGCCCTGCATCGTTTAACACTATGGAACGGTTGTCGCTTTTCCTCGCGATATTGTTGATGCTCCCGTTGATCACAAAACCAATCACTGTTTTGCTGTTAGGGAAAAAATCAACTCCGATTCGCGGAGTATGAGAATGCACGGGCGTCCTTGAATAGTTGTCTTTCAGATCACCCCCGTTGTACTTCCCGCTTTCAAAAAAATTCCTGTCGAGTAAAAGGTTGTTAAGGTTTTTGCGATATGCGAAATTATAGTTACCGAAAGCATTGAATTTTTTGTTACGGTAATTAAAAGTAAATCCCGCGTTTGCTTTCGGATATACGCCCTGGCCATAACCTGCCGTTACACTACCGTTTATGCCCATACGCTGATCTTTTTTCATCCTTATATCGATGATACCCGAGTTGCCCGCGGCATCATATTTTGCTGATGGGTTTGTGATGATATCTATTCTTTCTATAGCGCCAGAAGGGAGACCGCGGAGATAAGTTGCCAGGTCCGCTCCTGTCATCGGAGTTGGCTTACCATCTACCATTATGATTACTCCCGTGCGGCCCCGCAATCCAATGATATCGTTCTGGTCAACGGTAACCCCCGGTGCACGTTCGAGGATGTCCATGGCCGAACTTCCTGCTCCTATTATACTGCTCTCAACATTCACAACCAGCCTGTCATTGAGTTTCTGAATAAACGGTTTGCGGGCGGAGACAACAACAGCTTTCATTTCCTCCTGCTTTTGAGCTTTTAACACGATCGTGCCCGCATCAAATATTCCATCCCCGTTCACAGAAAATGATGGGGTGCTGTAGGCATGGAAGCCGATCATGCTGATCTTTATAAAGTAGTTACCCGGCCTGATGTTTTCGAAATAAGCTATACCATGTTTATCACTTATTGAGGCCTTAACCAATAACGAGTCCTTTGCATGTAAAAGTTCGGCGGTTACATTCCCGACCGGCAGACTATCTGTGCCGGACACCTTTACCTGGATACTTCCGGCGGTTTGACCATAACCACAAATCCCTGAGACTACAATGGCCATCAACAACATAACTTTAATCATCATTCATTTTTTTTTCAAAAATTGACAAAAAACGAATGTCTTCGTAGTAAGATTACATGAATACTACCGCGGAGAAGATGGAAGGATAAAAGCCGGTCGAAGTTTGTCCGATTTTTACATGGCCTGTTTAAACCCGGCCGGTGAAAGGTGTAGCATGATTACCCGGTGAAGTTCGTCAGGATTGAACGGTTTCACCATGATATCGGAGAGTCCAGCCTGGTTGACTTCATATTGCACCTCGTAAGGGAGACTTGCTGTGAGTGCTATAATAGGCACTGTTTCACCTTGTTTCCGCAGTAACCGGGTGGCCTGGTAGCCGTCAAGTACGGGCATATCCAGGTCCATCAATATCAAGTGATGACGCTGCCTGTCGAATTTGTCTATTGCTTCCTGGCCGTTGACTGCAACATCTATATAAGCCCCGCTTCTTTCCAGGAAAGTCTGTGCGACGAGCACATTCATGGGATTGTCTTCAACCAGTAAGATCTCTATTCCTTTCAGTGGTTTTTGTTCGGCTATCGTTTTTATCTCTGGTTTGTTAGCGGTGAGCGGTTCTTCACTATGAAGAAATTTTTGAGTGAAAGAGAAGGTTGACCCTTTGCCTGGTTCGCTCCCGATCACCAGGTTCGTGCCCTGGAGTTGAAGGATTTTCTGACTAATCGATAGGCCGAGGCCGGTACCGCCGTAGCGGCGTGATGTGGAAGAATCGGCCTGGGTAAATCTCTCCAGGATCAGTTCTTTTTTATCGGCAGGAATCCCGATCCCGGTATCAGTCACTGCAAAATACAGCCATGCCGTTCCGGGTTCCAGGCTTTGGAGTTTTACAGTGAGTGTTACTGAGCCTGAAGAGGTAAATTTTAGCCCGTTATGCACAAGATTGTTAAGTACCTGTGCGGTACGGGTAGGGTCACCAATTACATAGTTCTTGATGTTTGGGTCAAGATCAAGCAGCAATGCTAACCGCTTTTCATCCGCAAGCGTTTTGAGGCCCGCCAGTATATTTTTACTCAGAGCCGGAACATCCATTTTTATCTGCTCAAAATGTATTTTCCCGGCTTCAATCTTATTATAGTCGAGGATATTATTGACGATAGAAAGCAGGTTATTCGCAGAAAAAAGTAAGACCTCGAAACTTTCCTGCTGGTCCTTTCTTGGGTTGTTTCTTTGTAACAGATGGGCCATCCCGATAACCGAATTAAGTGGTGTTCTTATTTCGTGTGACATCGTGGAAAGAAACTCCGATTTCACCCGCAATCCTTCCCTGGCCTGGTCGGCAGCATTGTTTAACTGCAACGAGAAGCGGTGTGACAACACCAGCGATTGCAGGAAAAAAAACGCTACATACAGGGCAAATGTCACCCCCCTGATAGGAATGATGATATGGAAATACTGGAGATTAGTGAGTAAAAATATAAGCATCATTACACCACTGCTCATCAATGCGTAGCCTGAACCACTTCTCTTGTTATTCATCGCCCGCACATAGGTATGAAAAGCATATGCGGTGAAAAGAAACATAACGATCAGAAAATAATTCATCAGGGCGGTGAATACGACCGGCGGTGCGACTAAGATGATACCGGAATAAATGCTGCAAAGAACAAGCAAAAAATTAATGATGGTGTTATTTACATCTTCCGGATAGAGCAGCGAGGTGTATTTGCCGAAAAGAGCCACCCCGGTAACAAGTGTAAGGTATTCAAGATGCACAGTTACAGACCATGGCAGGCCTGAAAGAATTCCATGCAATACATAATCGCCTGTACCAATCATGCGGTAACTGTAAACTATGCAGAACAACGAGAAAAACAGGATCGATTTGTCTTTCGTGCCGAAGATGAACAGCCCAAGGAAAAATAATCCACCCATGAAAAGACAACCGGTAAGTAACAGGTCAAGTGCGTGTGACCTGTTCCGGTCCAGGTACATTTCACTTCGTTCACCTATGATGATATCCTGCGAAAAGCCACCCTTTGAATGCCAGAAGTTGGCTACCTGCAAAATAAGCTGAATGGTATCGCCGGAGGGGGCATTAACGGTTTTTGTTTCCCAGAAAGGTTTGGATGCCGCTTTTGTAGTTGCCGTAACTCCGTTCGAGGCAATAAGTGAATTGTTGGCAAATAAGTTTAACGAACAATAAGATTCGGGTACCTGGAAGGCAAGCTTTGGATGACCCGGGGCTAAAATAATGGTCAACGTGTAAGTGCCCGTTCCGTTTGTGGGATCTTTGGGACCCCAATCCCCACCCCATAATTTGGGAAATTCAACAATTTTACCGCCGGAAGCCGCAATCTCCCCCGGTCCAAATAACTGGTCGGGGTAAAATTTCCATTCACCCCGTAGCGAAAAAGAGCCGCTATGAAAGCTTTCTTCCGTTAGGTCCATTATACCATTCCGGGCTCGCTTTTGCGCTACCACAGACTGGGAAAAGACCCCTGCTGCGTTAAGCAAAAGGAGGATCAAGGCTATCATGCACTGTTTCATATACTGTCGGATATCGGACCCGGAGGTTTGGCCCAATTAGAAACGTGCAAATGTCAAAAAAATGTTGCCCCAACAGGATTAATTGATTGATCTGGAACCCATTAAACCTTTTACTCATAGGTAGATAAACAAAAAAAAACCGGCAATTTGCCGGCTTTGATATCTAACAATACTTCGCGGATTACTGATTCCGTGTTGTATCTGTTCTTGTGGTATCCGTTGTTGATGTTCTTGCGGTATCCATAGTTGACTGATTACTGTTAGTTGTGGAATCAGTTGGGGTAGTGGTTGCCGGTGAAGGTGTATCACAAGCTATAAAACCGAGGCAGGCAACTAAGGCCAGTAAGAATATGTTCTTCATAAAATCATTTTTAGTGTTTGTTAATTGAATGTACCCTATCCTATTCAATTACTTTGCCAACGCTGGTGTACGACCCCCCGGGATCGTATTTTTTTTTAGTTCTACCCTTTGTTGTGATTTTGTTATGATTCAAAATCGCGGCGGCCTCAGCGGTGATCCGGGCCACCAGGCCCTGTTAAGTCAATTCATTCCGAATAAAAGGCAATTCATAACTGTAGCCATTTTATCCCACCAAAAAATGATAAATATTTACATTATTAATTGAAACGAAAAAATTAAAGTCATGTTTCGTAAATGGTTATTAGTCATCTGCACTTTGCTCTTCGTGAGTAACCAGGGCAATTCCGCCCGCACCACTACCTGTGGACCGGCGGGCGACGTTTATGAAGTGAACCGGATCGTTCAGGCGGACAATCAATACGGCTGGCAGGTTTCCCGGGGCTCAGTATCGGCTTACGATGTTCCCGCAAACTAAAATGGATGCTACCATTGGTAACATCCATTTCTGATATTTTGTCTGCCTTGTATTTAAGTCTTGATTAAGCTTTTCTTTCCAGGAGCTTGAAGAATTGGTCAAGCATTGGAAGAATCACGATCCTTGTTCTCCTGTTTGTTGCCCTTGTCTCCGCAGATTCATTTACAGTTACAGGTTTATACTCGCCACGTCCCGCGGCCGCCATTTTTGCCGGATCTAATCCATACTGATTCTGTAAGATCCGGATGACCGAAGTTGCACGTTTAACACTAAGATCCCAGTTGTCTATTAATACGCCTCTTGCAAAAGGAATATTGTCTGTATGTCCTTCAACCATAAATTCGATATCAGGTTGATTCTTTAGTACAAGAGCAACCTTGCCCAGGACAGTTTTCGCCTGTTCGGTAACATCATATGATCCGCTTTTGAAAAGGAGTTTGTCTGAAATGTCAATATACACCACGCCTTTATCCACTTTTATGTTTATGTCCTGGTCATTGAGATTGCCGATGGCTCCCTTTAAATTCATAACAAGCGCCATATTCAAAGAGTCTTTTCTTGCCATGGCAGACTGCAGGTCCTGGATGTACACGTCCTTTGCTCCGATATTATCAAGAGATTTCTTTATACTTTCAGCCTGTGAGCTTGAAATAACTGAAAGATCCTGCAATTGTTTCAGGGCCTGTGTGTTGTTTTCTTTGAGAAATCCGATCTGTTTGTTCAGATTATCGATTTCACTCTGCATACTTGCTCTTTTACGCTCGTTTTCAGCGGTCAGGTCGGTACAGTTCCTGAGGTCGCCCTGCAGTTTGTTTCTTTCCGTTTCAAGTAATACATAACGATCCTTTTCTGCCTGCAATTTTTTCTTGCTAACACAGCTAAACAGGAACACAGAAGAGATCAATACTGCCAGAAGATGTTTGTACGTCATATAGGTTTATTTAAGGTTGGTATGAGTAAATCCGGCTCATATACCGTTTGTGAATTTGAGGTTGCCAAAGTTAAATTATTGAATTTATACTCTGATTGAACATCTGAACATTTATTTTAATTTAAGTCGATTTTAATAGTAACAATCTCTGTACCAATCAGCCTTAACATGTCCTGACGCAATGGGAGCAACACTTTAGGTATGGCGGGTGGATAAAATGGACACTGAAAAATACTTATCAACGGTTCAGCGTGCCTGGAGTAAATGTAAAGGATCCGGACCAGTCGTTTGCTAAGATATCCTAAGGCCATCGGGTAACGTTTATCCCTCAGCGAAAACGCATATAGCACGTGGGTAGGTGCCCGCGGTCAGATCGGGTGATGGGGTACATAGATTAATGAGATTAATGGTTATCCGACGTTCTGACACAGATAGGATAAGAATGATGGCCGGTGACCGGGTTATCCCTTCTTCTTTGTTGCTATTTAAAGGCCGCCGTCGAACCCGTATACAGCAGACACTTTTTTTACTTGTATGACTTTTGGATGAAATGGCAATGAGGAAAACCCCCAAAAATATTAGCTTTAAAAAACTAATATTTTTAGTGTTGATAAACTAATTTTAAGTAGATTTGTCATTCGGTAATTTTGAACTCTAAAACTCAACAAAACATGTCAAACGAAAAACTCAAAGCGCTGAAGCTTACGATGGATAAGATCGATAAAGACTTTGGCAAAGGTAGTGTGATGATGATGAACGAAAAGTCGATGGAACCGATCGATGTTATTTCAACCGGTTCAATCGGACTGGATTCAGCGCTTGGGATTGGCGGTTTTCCCAAAGGACGGATCATTGAGATCTACGGACCGGAGTCTTCAGGTAAAACTACTGTTGCGATACATGTTATTGCAGAGGCCCAGAAAAAAGGGGGAATGTGTGCCATTATCGATGCTGAACATGCATTTGACAGTGTATATGCCCGTAAACTGGGGGTTGATGTTGATAATCTGCTGATTTCCCAGCCTGATTATGGCGAACAGGGTCTTGAGATTGCCGATCGCCTGATACTTTCCGGGGCATTGGATGTTGTGGTAATTGACTCAGTGGCTGCCCTGGTACCTAAAGGTGAGCTTGAAGGAGAAATGGGCGACAGCAAGATGGGCTTACAGGCGAGGCTGATGAGCCAGGCGCTTAGAAAGCTCACGGCGACCATTAGCAAAACAAACACAATCTGCATATTTATTAACCAGCTCAGGGAGAAGATTGGCGTGATGTTCGGAAATCCTGAAACCACCACCGGTGGAAATGCGCTCAAGTTTTATGCTTCCATCAGGCTTGATATACGACGTATGGCTCAGATCAAAGACGGTGATGAGGCAGTCGGTAACCGTGTGAAAGTGAAAGTCGTGAAAAACAAGGTGGCGCCTCCGTTCCGTGCTGCTGAATTTGACATTGTATTTGGCGAGGGTATCTCCAAAAACGGCGAGATCATCGATATGGGTGTCGAGCTCGGTATCATTCAAAAAAGCGGTAGCTGGTTCAGCTACAATACCGATAAGCTTGGCCAGGGAAGAGAAACCGTTAAACAGCTGATGCACGATAATCCCGAACTCGCCAATGAGATCGAAGGAAAGATCAGGGAAAAATTAAAAGAGATGCAGAACGCTTAACAAGTTTGTAGTTTTAGATTTATATGGGTTAGTAAACTCACGGCTTCCTTTCAAGGAGGCCGTTTGTGTTTTGACTCGTCACTACGACACGTTAGCTATAGTTATGTTCCGTGTAAATAGTACACAGAGGGTGCTCAAAAATGTAAGTGAATGACTGATTACAGAGCCAGGAAGCAAAATAACAAAAACGATCTGTATGAATAATTCATTGCTGTTAGTGGAAGATTAGCACAGCGTGAAGAGCAGCCAGTTGTCTTAGGAGATCGCAACTATTATTAAGTTATCGGGACCGGCCTAAAAAAAAAGAAGGGGCCTGAATAAAAATTCAACCCCGTTTTTAAAATCCAATATCCTATGAAAAACCGATGTAAAAGTACAGTCCGGTTTTGATATCTGCAATACTATTTTGTGGTAATATGAGAAATACTTTGGTCGCTAAGGTTAATTCTTTATCAGACGCTCTTGCACAATCGTATTAGCAAGCCTGTTGTTCAGTCTCAGTATATAAATTCCCTTTTCCAGTGTCGACACATTTATGGTTTGAAGTCCCTGGAGGTTGCCCTGTGAGAGTCGCATTTTGCCCGTCCCGTCAATAATTTGAACGTCCAGGGGATTGTCTGACCGTATGATCAGTATATTGTCTACAGGATTAGGATAAAATTTGAAAGAGATGTCACCGGCGATCTGAACGTTTATCGGCTTAGAATAAAACTGCCGGTTGTCTTTAGCCGAACATTTGATGCGATATATATTTTTCCCTTTAGCCGGAGATTCATCTATCCATTCAAACCATTGTGAAACCTGGGCCATCTTTATAACCGCAACCACTTCAAATTCTTTACTGTTACAGCTGCGCTCAATCGAGAAAAAGTCTGTAATAGATGAATCAGCCAATCTCCAGTTTAAGATTACCCTTGTGTTTTCTTTGATGATGTGAACCAGGTCAGTAATATAATAGGAAGAGTCCGGGCTATTAACCGCCCTTTCGGGAAGTAAAGAACCAGCCTCCTGAGCAAGGCATAAGAATGCACTCAGGCTTAATATCAAAATTAAGAAGCCTCTGATCATGAACTTAATGGGTAGTAATGGGATGTAGTTATCCACAAAGTTAGTGCCTGAATGTGGAAAACGTTGTATTCTGCTGAAAATTATTTTATTAGCGTTAATATTTACCTAAACAATTTTAGCTTTCGATAATATTTAAATCAACATACAATGAAAGTGATCCGCAAACTCAAGCCCCGCAAAACGATTGCGCTTGTTGCACACGATAACAAAAAAAAGGATCTTATTGACTGGGCCATGCTTAATAAGATCATCCTGGCCAGGCACGACCTTGTTGCTACAGGAACTACCGGAACCTTGCTGGAGGATAAGCTGGACCGGCCGGTGAAAAAGGTGCTGAGCGGCCCGCTGGGCGGGGACCAGCAGATTGGAGCAATGATAGCTACCGGGGATATTGACATCATGATTTTCCTCTGGGATCCCATGGAAGCCCAGCCACATGACAGTGATGTAAAGGCTTTGTTACGTGTTGCCATCGCATGGAATTGCCTGGTTGCCTGTGATGTTTCCACTGCAGATTTCATACTGACTTCTCCCCTGATGTTACAGGATTATAACGTCGAAATACCCGATTATTCGGGTTACCTCAAAAGACGTATCGAACGTTAAGCGCATTTGGGTGGTCTGCCTTTTGCATTATCCAGTTAAAACACAAGAACACTGTTACCTCGTTAATGCTTAGCCGTGTAAACGGTTCCAGATTCTACCACAATCAACGCTTTGAAGAAGATTTTACGATACATACTAAAAGGGACCGGCATTTTAATAGGCGTCCTGCTCATATTCTGGTTAGTTGTTATTACCTACGTTTCCCTTAATAAAAAAGAGATCATTGCCAGGGTTACCGGGGAACTCAATGAAAGGATGAATGCCACAGTCATAATCGGTGATCTTGACCCATCCTTTTTCCAGACATTCCCTTTCCTGTCTCTCAAACTATCAAATATTTCACTCCGGGACTCGCTATGGGATACGCATCACCACGACTTTCTGAAGGCAGAAAAGTTCTTTCTCCGTGTGAATCCCCTGAGTTTGTTTTCCGCGACCCCTAAGATCAACAAGATAATAGTGGAAAAGGGATCCATCTACCTTTTCACGGATACGACAAATTATACCAACGTTTATATCATGAACGCGAAGAAAAAGAATACGCGTAAAGGGTTGAAGCCCCCTTTCAATGGTATAGAGTTAAAGGAGGTCAGGGTGACTTTTGTGAATCCTTACCGCGGTAAGCTATTCGACTTCGATATAAAAAAACTGGTTTGTGATGTAGATAGCGAAGACAGTTCTACCGTGCTGGGTGTAAAAACAGATATGTTTGTTCATGACCTTGCTTTTAATACCGACAGAGGAGTTTTCTTAAAGGAAAAACGGGTTGAAGGAAAGTTTTCACTGTTATTAGATCAACAATTGATAGCCGTCGACCATATACTTCTGAAAATTGACGGTCAGCCCTTTGAGATCTCGGCCACATTTGAACTGGGTAATGATCCGAAATTCACACTGGACATTGCAAGCAATAATGCGAAATACCGCGATCTTATCAGCCTCCTTACGAAACGACTGGAAAAGAAGCTTGATACATTCGGAATCAGTAATCCCCTAAACGTGACTGCAAGTTTGAAAGGTAGCCTGTTACCCAGGGCCATTCCCCTGGTCAACGTAAAATGGGTGGTAAAGGGAAGCGATCTGAAAACACCAGCCGGAGATTTTATGAATTGTTCTCTCGAAGGTGCCTTTACCAACCAGGCAGATACAACCTTGCCGATGAACGATTCGAACTCTGTCATCAGTATCACTTCTTTTAAAGGAAACTGGGAAAATATACCGTTGTCATCATCAAAGTTTCTCATAACGAATCTTGGTGAACCGAAAATGGCCTTCGATCTTCACACGGATGTAGAGCTACAATCGCTCAATGACCTTACCGGAACCGAATCTTTTGAGTTTTCAAAAGGAAAGGCCAATGTAAACATCAATTTTTATGGTCCTGTTATGGCTGCGGACACGGCACAGACCCTTATTTCGGGAGCCGTTGACATTTCGGACGGCGAATTGATTTATATCCCCAGATCCCTGACCTTATCCAATTGTGAAGGTTCGCTGATCTTTGACAAAAAGGACGTCTATATCAAGGATCTTCGGGCAAACACCAAAAGAAGCGATTTGCTGGTTGGGGGAAAAGTCGAGAACTTTTTGTCAATGCTCAATATGGTTTCTGAAAACATGCTGGTCGACCTGAATATTAGTTCTTCAAAACTTGATCTTACAGACTTTACGCAGAACCTGCAAAAACGAAGCGTTTCCTCAAAACAAAAGAGCAAGGCGCGCCTGCTTAAAATTGCAAACAGGATCGACAAGTTGATTGCGGAATCGGCAATGAAAATCGATCTTGCCGCAAAAAAGATCCAGTATAAAAAATTCGTCGGTAGCAATGTCAAAGCAGCAATGATGTTGGAAAAAGACGAATGGACTCTTCAGAATATTTCGATGAACCATGCAGATGGCTCATTCGTGATTGACGGAAAGTTAAAGACAACCGGAAATGATAATCCTTTTTCGATCAGGGGTAAAATGGACAAAATTGATATCAGCAAGGTTTTTTATTCCTTCAATAACTTCTCACTGGATGGCCTCACTGATAAAAACATCAAGGGAGTGCTGACTGCTGATTTTGAAATCGCAGCATCCATAAACAACAAGTCTGAACTTGTTCCCTATAGCACCCGTGGATTCGTTAACCTGAGTCTTAAAGATGGCGCTTTACAAAATTTTGAGCCAATGCAGAAGATCTCGGCCTCAGTTTTCAAAAACAGGGATATGTCTGATATCCGCTTTGCTGAGCTCAAAGACAATCTTCAGATCAACGGAACTGCTATAACGATAAATAGTATGGAGATTCAATCCACGGTTCTTACAATGTTTATCGAGGGTACATATGATATGAAAGCGGGACCGGATATGAGCATACTGGTACCACTGAGTAATCTGAAAAAACGGGGACCCGAGTATGAGTTGGTGAATAAGGGAACTGATAGTAAAAAAGGGCTGAGTGTTCACCTGCGCGCCAGGTATGGCGATGATGGTAAGGTGAAGATCAGCTGGGATCCATTCAAAAAGGCTCTGAAAAATAAAGACAAAAAAGTTGCAGCCGCAAACTAGTTTCCGAAACAAAAGATTTCAGGCGAAAGCCAAAATATTTCAGGCGAACATATAAAGCCTGATATATGTCAGACTACAAGGGCTGCTGCTCCGAAAACGCCGGCACTATCGCCAAGCTGCGGTTTAAGGATCTGCACATCAAGCCTGTTGTTAAAGATGAATTGCTTTAAGGAGTCAAGCCCTTCGGTATACACGGACTCTATGTTGCCGACCCCTCCCCCGATTACTATTACATCAGGATCGAGTATGTTGATAACGTTTGATATTGCCTTGCCAAAAAAATAATGAAGCCTGTGTATGGTTTCTGTTGCTGCCTTATCGAAACCCTGGAGATGTCTTTGTGTGATCTCTTTCAGCGTGATCACCTGGCCGGTGATAGAGCTATAGTATCTCTGTAATGAAGGTCCGGCTAATACTTTTTCAACACAGCCGGTTTTCCCGCAATAGCATGGGCCCCCTGACTCATCTAAAAAATTATGGCCCCACTCACCGGCAATACCATGGTGACCGTTCCAGATCTTGCCGTCAATAACAATTCCACCGCCCACACCCGTTCCCAGGATAATTCCGAAAACCATCCTGGCCTCCGGGCATTTATCTTTAACCACACCCCAGGTTGTTTCAGCCAGGGCAAAACAATTGGCATCATTCGCCAGCTCAATCTTAATCCCCAGCCTGTCTTCCAGGTCCTTCTTTAGAGGCATCCCGTTAAGGGCCGTTGAATTGGAGTTTTTCATTGTCTGCAAAACCGGGTCAAGTACTCCGGGAGTTCCTATACCAAGACTTTCAGGTTTTAATCCCGTCTTTTTTTCAAGTGATTCTACCAGCGTGACCAACTGGTTCACTATATGATCATAACCCTTTGCTCCCTCAGTATCTACCCTGTTGCGGACAATTGGTTTGGGATCTTCCAGTGAGGTAATAACTACACCCTCAATCTTGGTTCCTCCAAGATCGATTCCCCATAATGGCTTGTTCATTGATTACGTTTTATCCTTTTTAAATCCTTTGACGCTAAGAGATCGTGTTCAGTGATTTTATTGCTCGTTCCAGATCTTCCGGTGTATCTATCTCAACTCCCATGTAGTCAACCTGCACCATTTTTAGCTGTATACCATATTCAAGGTATCGCAGACATTCAATTTTTTCTGCAGCCTCCAGCGGTGTAACGGGCCAGGTGGTGAAATCCATAAGAGCCTGTTTCCGGAATGCGTAGACGCCGATATGTTTGTAATAAGTAATAGGAGGTTCTTCGCTCCGCGGATATGGGATCGGGCTCCGGCTGAAGAAAAGAGAATTGTTGTTGCGGTCAACGGTAACTTTCACGAAACTGGGATTATTGATAAATTCCTTTTCAGTAAGCACCTGCATCAGCGAAGCGACTTTTACTGAAGGGTCGGCAAATTGTTCGACGAGCCGGCGAAGCGGATCTTTTTTTACAAAGGGTGTGTCTCCCTGCACATTAACGATCACGTCGACCTCCATATGCGCTACAGCTTCGGCTATGCGGTCGCTGCCACTTTCATGTTCCTTTTTACTCATAATGGCAACGCCGCCATTGGAAACAATTTCATCATAAATTGTCGCGCTATCTGTAATTACTGCGACCTCATCAAAAAGCCCCGTTGCGACAGTGGCATCATAGGTATGCCTGATCACGGGCTTATCGCCGAGTATCTGCATCAGCTTCGCGGGAAATCGCGTTGAGGCATACCTGGCAGGAATCATCGCAATTGTTTTCATATAATAGCACTTAACGATATTATGTTCTGAGGCATGGTTAACAAGATTACCCTGTTAAGGTCTGTAAATATCCAGAAAACTTCAGGTAATACCTTAAAAATATTGCCTGCTCTCAAAGATTCGTTACCCCGTTTTGGGTCCGGATCGTTATATTTGTTTAGATCGCGATCGACTGATCGGGATGCATGAACAACGACTACTGCCATCTTATTTTACCTAAACCGATGGTCATGCAAACAAGCGAATTGTTAAACGGCTATCAACTCGATTCCCAAACATGGGATGAGATGAGTAGCCAGGATGGTGTGCGTGAACAATACCGCCAGGTGGTTGAGTTCATGAGTAAACTCAGTATTGAAGAATTGAACAAGAAAGAAGATCTTGCCAAACGGCTTTTTATGAGCCAGGGCATCACCTTTACCGTGTACAGCAGCGGAGAAGGAATAGAAAAAATCTTCCCTTTCGATATCATCCCCCGTATTATTACTGCCGTTGAATGGAGCTATATTGAAAAAGGAATCAAACAACGGCTTAAGGCACTGAACCTGTTCCTCAAGGATGTTTACAATGACCAGTTTATCATCAATGACGGAATTGTGCCGGTTGAAATGGTGTATAGCTGTCCTCATTATCTCCGGGAGATGCATCGCTTCCCGGTACCTTATGATATTTATGTTCATATAGCAGGGATCGACCTGATCCGCAATAATGATGGTACCTTTTTTATCCTGGAAGACAACCTTCGAACGCCCAGCGGGGTGAGCTATATGCTGGAAAACAGGGAGATCACAAAACGCATCTTCCCTGACCTGCTGCCTAACAATAATGTTCGCAGCGTAATGGATTATCCTAACATCCTGCATAAAAACCTGATGTCGCTTTCGCCGGGCAAATCTTCTGACCCCACCATTGTACTGTTGACCCCCGGTATCTATAATTCAGCATATTTTGAACACACAACCCTGGCCCGCCTGATGGGTGTAGAGTTGGTTGAAGGCCGCGACCTGGTGGTTGACAACCACCGCGTATTCATGAAAACAACAACCGGCCTTCAACAGGTAGATGTAATTTATCGTCGCGTTGATGAAGATTTTATCGACCCGCTGGTATTCAACCCGGCAAGCGCACTTGGTGTATCCGGTTTGCTCAGTGCTTATCGCAAAGGCAATGTTGCCATTGTAAATGCGTTGGGAAATGGAGTGGCGGACGATAAGGCAATTTATACTTATGTGCCGGACATGATACGTTATTACCTTAATGAAGAACCGATCCTCAAAAACGTGCCGACATACAAGCTCGACAACCAGGAACACAGAGACTACACTTTCGGCAATGTTTCTAATATGGTCATCAAAAAAACAAATGAAAGCGGTGGCTATGGGATGCTGATGGGCAACTCGGCGACCGACGAAGAGATCGCCACATACCTTAAAGAGGTAGTAAAGGACCCGAGGCAGTTCATAGCACAACCAATCATTTCACTTTCTTCAGCACCGTGTTATATGAATAACAAGATGCAGGCCCGGAGGGTTGACCTCAGACCCTATGCGCTCTGTGGTCCCGATGGAATAGAAATCGTTCCCGGCGGTTTAACCCGTGTTGCACTAAGGGAAGGTTCCATGGTGGTTAACTCATCCCAGGGCGGGGGAAGCAAGGATACCTGGGTACTGGCAGATTAATATTTATCAGAATATCGTTGGCTAAAAAATCATTTATCATTTATGTTGATTAATATATGCTGAGCAGAGTAGCAGACAGTTTGTACTGGATGACAAGATACATGGAACGGAGTGATGGAATACTTCGCATGCTGAAAGTGAATTACGCATCGTCACAGGATGAGGGTAAGGATTTTTCCTGGCACCCGGTTCTGCGGTTATTTACCTACCTGGATGAACCGCAAACCGTGGCAATGGAAAAAAATACGAGAGCTGCTCTCAAGTTCATGGTTATCGGTAAGGAGAATCATAACTCAATTCTCAACATCGTAACAAGGGCACGTGAGAACGCCCGCAGCGTCCAGGATCATATCACCAAAGAATTATGGCAGGCACTAAATGATTACTATCATGCTATTAAGGATCCCCATGTGGAATGGTTGCTTGAAAAAGACGACCCGATAACCGTGATAGATGACCTGATCAGGGATGGACTTCTTTATTCTGCGACCTCCGAGGTAACCATGGCCCGCGGCGAAGGCTATTCGTTTATGAACATTGGTAAATTACTTGAACGTGCCATACAATCAGCAGACATTGTCGACGTTAAAGTGAGCAACATCGATGATGGTTTTCCCAAGGTCTCAGATATCACCTACTGGAAATACCTGTTGATGTCGATCTCTGCCTATGAACTATATATCAAAACTTACCGGGGTGGCTTTGAACCAAAAAATGTGGTTGAAATGATCATCCTTAACAAGAATTGCCCCAGGTCGGTGATGTATTCACTCGATCACATCCACCGTTATTTTGAGCGCTTCAGGAACGAGAACAACCTTGACAGTTTTCAAAAGATGGATTTTATGATTGGTAAGCTGAAGAGCAAAATACTTTACTCCACACCAGACACCATCATGGAACAAAATCTGCATGAGTACCTGCTGGATATCAAGAAAGACCTGCACCAGATCGCAAATGGTCTTAATCAATATTACTTTGCTTACACCTAAACAATACAAAAAAATCTAATATTAAAGGATGCCGCGTTTTAAAATTCATCATATCACTAAGTACAGTTACCAGGTCCCGGTAAGGGATAGTGCCAATCAGATCATGTTATACCCGGTGAAAGACCTCTACCAGGACGTATCTAAACAAGAGTTACATATAACAGGCAATCCGCCAATTGACACCTACATCGATTATTACGGGAATGAAGTCGGCTCGTTTATGCATGCTCAGCCGCATGCTGAACTCAGGATCGAATCAAAGATTGAAGTTTTCACCCACAGCAGGGTGATTCCGCAGGATTCGCATTCCAAAGAGGATCAATGGGAACAGCTCAAAAGACTAAGGTCGACGGTTCCTTATATTGACTTTCTTAAACAGGAGAGATTTGAATCCCAGGGCGAACTCAAAGCTATTGCAGACAGTATCGACAGTAAGTCAATCACGCCTTTGCAGGCATGCATCAGGCTCAACGGCTACGTATATAAAAACTTCAAATATATTCAGGGCGTAACCAGCGTTGAGTCAACAGTGGAAGAGGTTTGGAAGCTGAAAGCCGGCGTTTGCCAGGATTTTGCCCAGGTTTTGTCCGTAATGCTACGGATGATTGATGTTCCCGCCCGTTATGTGAGTGGGTATGTTTGCCCCAACCGGAATGGAATGCGCGGTGAGGGCGCCACACATGCTTGGGTCGAGGCATATATTCCCTATTATGGCTGGCTCGGTCTGGACCCGACAAATAATGTTGTCACAAATGATCTGCATGTGCGTCTGGCTGTGGGCAGAAGTTTTAACGATTGTTCACCAGTGAAGGGTACCTACAAAGGAACATCCAATCACAAGCTGGAGGTCGGGGTATCGGTAAGTTATGAAGACGGACATCATCTCGAAGATAAGGCGACGGTGTTGCGCCCCCACCCGGTAAAGGCGGATAACAATAGTAATTCATACCGCCGGTACATGGAAATGATACAGCAACAACAACAGCAGCAGCAACAGCAAAAGCAGCAGTAAGTGCCGGAGGATAATCAAAAGAACAGTCATTTTCCCCAAAAGCAAAAGGGTTCCGTTTCCATAGATCAGGCCTTCGAAAAGCTGAAATATTATTGCGGCTACCAGGAAAGGTGTCACTCTGAGGTTAAGGACAAGCTTTATTCCCTGGGGCTGTGGCAAACCCAGGTGGAAGAACTCATCTCCCGGCTGATCGAGGAAAATTATCTGAATGAAGAGAGATTCGCGCAGCAATTTGCCGGGGGAAAGTTTCGGATGAAGCAATGGGGAAGGATCAAAATAACCTACGAACTGAAGAAGAAAGGAGTCAGCCCTTACAATATCAAAAAAGGTCTTAAAGAAATTGACGCCGATGATTACGATAGGGTTTTTCAAAAGTTAAGCGGGGACAAACTTGAATCACTGGCAGGGGAGAAAAACATATTTGTCAAAAAAAGGAAATTGCAGGATTATCTGCTTCAGAAAGGATACGAGAGAGATCTCATCAACGATGTTCTGCGGACTATGGGAAAAAGCTAATATCTCCCATGCGATTCAAGGATTTACACATCGCGCTTAAGTTCTTAACACCATCCCGATATATGCTAAAAATCAGTAGTTTCGCTGCAAACCAATTGTAAGATGAAGTTTATCGTTTCTTCTTCGGCCTTATTGAAACAACTCCAGCAGATCAGCGGAGTAATTAATGCGAATACTGTATTGCCGATCCTGGAAGACTTTTTGTTCGAAATTGAAAAAAACAAGCTGACTGTTGTCGCCACCGACCTCGAAACAGTCATGAAAATTGAAATGGATATCGAAGCGAGGGATAATGGCCGCGTCTGTATACCGGCGAAGATCCTCCTGGATTCATTAAAAAATATTCCTGACCAGCCGCTGACTTTTAATATCGATAAAAATTTTGGAATCGAGATTACCAGCGATAACGGTAAGTATAAGGTAATGGGTGAAAACCCCGACAATTTTCCGAAGGAACCCGTCGCCGACGAAACAACTTCATTTACCATTACTTCTTCCGGCCTGGTTACAGCTATAAACAAGACGCTTTTTGCCGTTTCGAATGACGATTTACGTCCTGCAATGACAGGTGTATTCTTTGAGATGGATAAAAAAGGGATCCAGTTTGTGGCCACAGATGCGCACAGGCTGGTGAGGTATAAAAGGACTGATGTCAGCTGCCCTAAAACAGACACACTGATCGTTCCTAAAAAACCCCTTAATCTCTTAAAAACGGCCATGCCCGACAATGAAGATGAGCTGACTATCAGTTACAACAGCAATCATCTTTTCGTGAAACATGGCACTACCCAGATGAGTTGCCGGCTGATTGATGCCCGTTTTCCGGATTACAAGGTGGTAATACCAGCAGACAACCCTTATAAACTTACTGTCAATAAAAATGATTTCCAGGGCGCACTTCGCCGGGTGAGCATTTTCAGTAACAAAAGCACGAACCAGGTTGTCCTCAATATCCAGGGGAGCGAATTACAGCTGGCTGCCCAGGACGTGGACTTCAGCTTTGAGGGTAACGAAAGGATGAAATGCCAGTATGATGGCGAAGACCTCCAGATCGCCTTTAATGCGAAGTTCCTGATTGAGTTGCTGCATGCGGCAGATACACCCGAAATAAACGTTGAGTTATCCACTTCCACAAAAGCAGGGATCATTAAACCCACCGAGCAGGAGGAAAACGAAGAATTGATGATGCTGGTGATGCCACTTATGCTCAACAACTAGAGTTGCGGTAACACTTATGCTCAACGACCAGAGTTGTGGTATAACTCATGCTTGACAACCAGTATTGAGGTAATTAACATTTTTCATCGCTCATTTGATTATAATTTTGAAAGGTCAGGTTCAAATAACAGTTTGAATCCTGGCTTTTTCTTTTGTGTTCCAAGTCAAGTAAAATGTTCACCCAAGTCAGGTCCTACGATAATTACATTCCCGCTAATATGATCCTCTCCAGGCTGGAGCAGGAAGGGATAAGGGCATACCTGCAGGATGAACATACTGTTACCATAGACCCGATTATCTCTAACGCCATTGGCGGCATCAAACTGATGGTGATAACCGACCAGCTGGATCGTGCCCTGCACCTGATTAACGGATTCGAAGAAGCATATAACAAAGCGGGGGCTTGTCCTGAATGTCAGTCGACCAAAGTCAAATTTCTGATAGAACCTGAAACAAGCCGGAATTGGTTCAAAAGCATCATCGATAAATTCACCGGTACATACGGCACCGGCTCAAAAGGCATTTATCATTGTTATGATTGCGGAAACGAGTTCAGCGAACTACAATTTCCTGCCATGGAAGAAGGCGAAAAAATAAACCCGGAAAAACCGTAAATTACTGTTACAACCCGGTGCTTGTTATGCAGGATTTCATGAATTTCTGGGAGCATATAGCCACCTGGCAAAGGATGGTGATCCTGCTTGGCGGAATGGTCTTCTTCTGGTTAATTGAAGGATACTACCCGCTGTTTACATTCTCCTGGCGGCGATACAGGCATGCGGGAACCAACCTTGTTTTTCTTGGAACAACTGTTTTGCTCAACCTGGTATTTGGTGCTGTGACCTTATGGGTTTGCGATTGGGTAACCAAAAATGACTTCGGTTTACTTAATTGGGTTGAAATGCCACTTTGGGCCCGGATAATACTTGGCCTTTTCTTTATGGACCTGTTTGGTCAGTACATCCCTCATTATATTATGCATAAAGTGAAATTCATGTGGAAATTCCACATGATCCATCACAGTGATACGAAGGTGGATGTTACAACCGGAACAAGGCATCATCCCGGTGAATGGCTTTTTCGTGAAAGCACTACGATTATCGGTGCGTTCCTGATTGGCCTGCCTGTGGGCATGTATTTTCTTTATCGCAGTACTGCAGCCATCTTCACACATTTCAACCACGCCAATATCAGGGTTCCGGTATGGCTGGATAAGCCAATCAGCTGGATACTTGTGTCACCAAACATGCACAAGGTTCATCATCATTATATGCGGCCCTATACCGACAAAAATTTCAGTAACATCTTCTCCTTGTGGGACCGCATCTTCGGAACTTTTGCGTATGATGATCCGCGTAACCTGCGTTACGGCCTGGACGTTTTAGATGATCGTGATGATGAGAATCTCCGGTACCAGATGAAGATCCCGTTCAATAAAAATATCAAAACAGATTATTGAGCTGCTGTAGTCCCGGCATAAACCCGAGACCTTGCAAATGAACTCAATCCCTCCTCCATGCGCTAAATCCCTCCTATATGGACCTGAAACCTGTTACCTGAACTTAATACCAGATACATGAACCCGATACCGCATACATAAACGGAATACCACCTATTGGACTTTTGCACTTCTTATAGCCGAACCGTCGCGTATCTCTTCATTGGCTTGTTTAACGATCAGGTCGCCCACCGCAAGTTCACCAAATATTTCTGCCTGGCCATTGAACTCACGGCCACGGCTAACCGTAACCCATTCAGCCTTGTTGTCGCGCACACGGATTACAAATACCTTTTCCTGTGAATTCACGATCGCCGTCCTGGGGACTACAAAAGTACTATCCCGTGCAGGCATTGGAATGTCAACCTCAGCGATCATCCCCGGCAATAATTTTTTACCGGTATTCGTCACATCCATCTCCACTCTTTCTGATCGTAGCCGGGTATCAAGTGCACCAGCCAGACGTGCGATTTTTGCTTTGAACTTTTCATTGGGCATGGCTCTTACGGTGAAGTTTACCTGGTCAAGGTTACGCAGGTAACCGGTATAAGCTTCGGGAACAGAGACAACCAGTCGCAACTTGTCTTGCTGCTGGATCGTGAACAAGGGAAATTCCGAGCCCTTGCCTGATGGCCCTACATACGCACCCAGGTTAATATTGCGGGCAGTGATCACACCGCTGAACGGCGCGCGAATCTCCAGGTAGGACCTGGTAATTGTTACTTCCTTCAACAGCGCACGCGCAGCTTCAAGCTGTGCGAGGTCAGAATTTTTCCTCGCATCCGCCTGCTCCAGGTCATTCGGTGAAATAGTACCGGGCGTTTTGCTGGTTTCATACAACCTGTCGTAGTTGGATTTGCTTGCCTGGTAAACCGCTTCCTGGCTCTTCACCCTTGACTCTGCGGCGGCGAGTCTTGTACTAAGTTCCGGAGCGTCCATGGTTGCAAGCAACTGGCCTGTTTTCACCTGGCTTCCTACATCAACAAAAAGTTTTTTGACAAAGCTTACCTCTTTGGCGTAAAGGTCCACCTGCTGATTTGCGATCAACTCTCCCGGGCTGCGGAAGGACGTAGATATTTTATCTTTTTTCAATACGGCCAGTTCGTGGGCAGGCACAACAGGGGTTGCAGGCTTTTTTATCTCAGCTTCTGATTCGGGGGATTCGCAGGAGGTGACCAGGCTCGCAAAGATCATGGCTGCGGCTCCTATCCTTAAAATCCCTAACGCTTTGTTCATCATTTGCAGTTATAATAATTAGCAGTTATAGTAGCTTTTTAAGCGTTGTCTCCGACATAGAAACGACTCTCCTTATCTTCCGGATCGAGTGAAACGGATACAATGCTTGTTTTTTTCTGGATCCATGAAAATATCAATGGCAGCACAATCAATGTAGCAAAGGTAGATGCAATCAGACCACCGATTACCGCCCTTGCCAGAGGCGAAGCCTGATCGCCACCCTCTCCAAAACCTGCTGCCATTGGGATCATCCCCACCACCATAGCCAGAGTAGTCATAATGATCGGCCGGATACGCAGAGCAGCTGCTTCCTTAGCCGCAGTAACAGCATTGCCTGAGATTCTTCGCAAATGCTCTGCATTGGTAATGAGCAATACGGCGTTTGCAATAGAAACCCCGACAGACATAATGATACCCATATAAGACTGCAGGTTCAAAGTTGAGCCTGTTAGCTTTAGCATTATCAATGCGCCAAGTACAACCGCAGGTATAGTGGTAAGAATTACGAATGAAACCTTGAAAGACTGGAAATTTGCGGAAAGCATCAGGAAGATCACCAGGATTGCCACGATGAGGCCGGATTGCAGGCTATCCAGGGTTTCCGTAAGTACTGTACTCAGGCCAATCGTTTCCATAGTAAGTCCACGCGGCAATTCTCCCAGGTTCCTGATGGCTTCGTTAACAGAAGCCGTGGCGGTGCCCAGATCAACTTCGTGCAGATTTGCTGTCACAGAAAGAATCGGAACCGAACCAAGGTTATCATTTTCACCATAGGTTGTATCTGGCGTAATGGTGGCCACATCACTGAGCACTGGTCTGGAAACATTTTTAAGAATTGGTATTTCACCGATGCTCTCAATACTGGTCATCTGGTTTTCCGGAACCATTACCTGTACGCTGTAAGTGAGATTTGCCTTTTCATCTATCCACTGATTTTTTTCTGTGTATCGCGATGATGAGGTTGAAGCTATCAGTGACCTTGAAATATCCGTGACATCCACACCAAGCTGTGAAGCGCGTATCCGGTCTATCGTAATGTTGAACGACGGATACTTTATAGATTGTGCAATCTGTACATCTCTCAGGTAGGAGATCTTCTTCAGTTCGTCCATCAGCTTATAGGCGTATTCTTCATTTGTTTTTTTTGTTCTGCCAGCTATCCTTATTTCAATAGGCGTTGGTGAGCCCTGGCTGAGAATCTTATCGGTCAGTTCAATCGGCTCAAATGAAAGACTGACATCGGGCATAGCATCATGAAGTCTCTTCCGGAACCTTTCTTTCAAAGCATCCATTTTTTCGTGGTAACCTTCCGCCAGACTTACCTGCAGAACAGCTTCATGGGGCCCGCTCATAAAGAGATAAATTGGACTTACTGAAAATAAGGCCGGATGAGATCCGACATATGCGGAGGTTATCCCGATATTTTCTTTCCCGATCATTCCTTCCAGTTCCCCTATCGCCCGCACCAGTTTTTCTTCGGTGCGTTCTATTCTTGTTCCATCAGGCGCGCGGAGCCGGAGTTGAAACTGGCCGGAGTTGACTTTTGGAAGTACATCCCGACCGGTGTTGGCGAATAAGTAGACGGCGGCTCCGATGGTCAGTAGCAGATATGCAGAAACGATAACTGGCTTATATGGCATCATCCTGTTGATGAACCTCAGGTAACGCGCGCGTAACCGTTCAAAAGGAGTAAGCCTGGTATTGCTTTGCGGTTTTGCAACCGTATAAATTGGTAATCCGGCATCATCTGTTGCCACGATCGTTTTCTCCACTTCTTCGGACGCGGAGTGAACGAAATTATCAGGGTTTCCTTTTTTATATTTTCCCTTTTCATGTTTGTTGCGCATGATCCAGTTAGCCATGATAGGCACGAACGTCTGGGAAAGCAGGTATGATGTGATCATAGAAAACGCAATGGCCAGTGCAAGCGGCAGGAACAGTGAACCCGGAATGCCGGTCATTGTGAAAGCCGGTGCGAACACTGCCAGGATACAAAACAGGATCAGCAATTTCGGAAAAGCTATTTCCTTACACGCATCCCAGATAGCGAGGGCCTTTGGTTTGCCCATATCAAAATGCTGGTGAATATTTTCAATGGTTACCGTCGATTCATCGACCAGGATCCCGATTGCTAGTGAAAGGCCACTGAGGGTCATGATGTTTATGGTCTGGCCAAATAGCTGCAGGAACAAAACACCCGCAATAATTGATGCCGGAATAGTCAGGATAACGATCAGCGCTCCCCGGGCATCTCCCAGGAACATGAGCACCATCAGCCCTGTCAGGATTGCCCCTATGGCGCCTTCAATCATCAGGCTTTTGACAGCATTCATTACATAAGCCGACTGGTCGAATTCATAGGACAGCTTCACGTCCTCGGGCAACAAAGCCTGGAACCGTGGCAGGCTGGCTTTGAGATTCTGAACTACCTCCCAGGTGGATGCGTCAGCCGATTTGGCTACGTTCAGATACACGGATCTCTTTCCATTAACCAGCGCATAACCGGACGTCTGGTCCGCACCGTCCTCAACAACGGCAACATCCTTTAGATAAAGATTTTGAACCCCTCCTTTAAACAGCGGGATATTTTCAAAGTCTTTAACGGTCTTAATGATTGTATTTGTTGGTGTGAAATAGTTGTAATCCCCGATCCGCACATTACCTGATGGTGTGGTTTGATTGTTTACCCGCAGTGCTTCCACAAGCTGGTCCGGGGTGAGATTGTGCGAACGTAACAATTCGGGATCGGCCTTGATGAGGATGGAGCGAACATTACCGCCAAAAGGAGGCGCGGCAACCAGGCCCGGGATAGATGTAAACGATGAGCGAACATAGACGTTCGCCATATCTGCCAGTTCATTGTTTGATCTCGTGGGGCTGCTTAGTACAAGCTGACCGACAGGGAGCGTGGAGGCATCGAAACGAATAATGAAAGGCGGGTTTGATCCCTGGGGGAATACTGCCTGCACCCGGTTACAAAAAGACGAAAGCTCCCCCGCTGCCTGGGCCATATTTGTTGACGGATAGAAAGTCAGCTTCATCAGCGTGAGGCCAAGAATATTTCTTGTCTCGATCGACTTGATCCCGTTTACGAAAAGCAGGATGTTCACGTACTGTTTACCAAACAGCGCTTCCATCTGGGTGGGAGTGTATCCGCCAAAAGGATGCGAAATGTAAATCACCGGTAAGTTCATTGCCGGGAAAATATCCACCTTGATATTGCGCACTGCATTTACTCCAAAAAACAATATGCCTGCAACCAGCACTAATATGCTTATCGGTTTGCGAAGTGCACTTTTTATTAATCCCATAAATCAGATCAGTTCGTTTTCAACCCGTTAATGAACATTTGGAAGTCCCCTCCGGCAGCGGCTTTAAGCAGGAACGCCTGCCACACATTATTATATGCAATATCCCGGTCAGTCTCAGCGCGGTTCAAAGCATATAATGATTGCGTAACGTCAACAATGGTAGTGAGTCCATTCCTGTATAAAACGGTTCTTTGCAGGTAGGCATCGGAAGCAGCTTTCACCTGCAACGGAGCTTCCTGGTAAGTGGCCAGGGCATTGGCAATTTTTATCTCAGCAAGCGCGAGCTGTGCTTTTATCTGCTGATTGGTAAGTTCAAACTCATCACGCATTGCCGACGAAATAAAATTTTGTGAAGCTACCTGCTGACTTACCCTCAGAGGGTTGGTGAGGTTCCAGGACACTCCTATGCCCACGAGATAGTTGGATCGCGAGGGCTCGATACCTTTCAGATAATTCTGGTTGAATGCAGTTTGATCCTGGGCATAGTTTGATCTGAACCCCGAACCTCTTGTCTGAATAACACTGAACATTGAAAACACGGGCAGGCTAAGCTTCCTGAGATATTTTGTCTGGGCATCGCTGACCTCGATTCTTTTTTGGTACCACCCGAGGATAGGATGTGTTGCCGGGTCCGGAGAAGGAGTTTGAAGAATCGACGGAATGCGGGTGATAAAAACGGTGTCTGCAATCAGTTCCTTATCCGGGATGCCCATCAAAACCGCAAGCCTGTTTGCCATTTCCTGCTCCGCATCCTTTGACCGTATGAGTTGCAACCTTGCGCTCGACAATTCGGCGTTAGCCAGGGAGGAATCAACGCCGGCGATGAGTCCGTTTTTTGCTCTCGCGGTAACGACCAGTTTAAATGTGTCGGCGCGTGCGAGGTTTTTCTCCCAGGAAAGGGTAAGCCTTTGAGCAGCCAGTAAATTCAAATAAGCCCCGGCAACCCGAACCTGGTGCTGAAAGAGTTCCTGCTGGTAATCCTTTTCTTCCCTTTCTACTTCCTTCGTGGCCACCTCGATGCGCTTGCGAACCCTTCCAAATGCAAAAAAGTCCCAGTTGAAGTTTGCAAGATAAAGAGCACCGAATGCTGCGTTCCAGTTTTGATTCGGGAGAGGCAGGCCGGAGGACGCCACCCCTAATCCGCCAAACCCATACAATGGACCATTTTGTCCATTTACGGTTCCATAACCCTGTTGAGCTGCGAGTGTAAAATTCGGCAGGGCCTCGCGACGGCTGTATTTTTCGTTTGCCTTTGAGGCTCCCAGGTAGTTTTGTTTTGCCTGTATAGTCCGATAATTCGCAATGGCTGTTTGCAAAGCTTCTTCCATGGTAAGCACCTGAGATTTTGCATTGTGATAACCGGCAATCATCACCAGCAAACTCAAACATTTCAATTTTATACTACTCATGTATAATCAGATAGTCCTTCAATTTTTTTGCAATTGTATATAAACTTTATCTATGGAAGCAGGGCGTTGGGAGGAGAAATAATGAGAACATCAAATTTAATAATATCAGATTCAGGAACCTATTAAAAATATTCGGGAGTTTTTAATATAGATAATGCCTTCCTCTTCGGTTCATTCAACCAGGGATTTCAGGTGGATTTAGTAACGAGGAATACCTGCTTTTTTTATTCAGCCTGACACTTCAGGTGGTTTTAGTAACGAGGAATACCGGGTTATTTTGTTAGCCTGGAACTCCAGGTAGGTTTATTTAACCAGGAACTTCATAATCGCCGTCCTGAATTTTTCATAAGCCTCAATATGTGGAAGGTGGCCAACACCATCAAGTTCGACAAGTCTTGACGAAGCGATCTGCCTGGCGGTTTGTTTGCCGAGTTTTGGATAGTTGCCCAAAGAGCTACGGACCCTGGGTGGTACATTTGCCTTCCCGAGTGCGGTCCTGTCACGCTGGCCGATGATGAGTAGCACAGGCATGGTAAGGTTTTTAAACTCATATACTACCGGCTGTGTAAATATCATATCATAGACAAGGGCAGAGTTCCAGGCAACGAGGGTATAGTTCCTGTTTTTCGTCCATCCGGCCTGGAGATTTACCCACTTATCATACTCAGGTTTCCATTTGTTGTCGTAGTAGTTTGTCTGTTGGTATTGCTTAATCGATTGATAGTTTTGTTTCAGTTCCGCCTGGTACCAGGTATCAACCGGCACATAAGGCACATCCAGTTTCCAGTCTTCAAGTCCTAGCGGGTTTTCAAGGATGAGCTTGGCTGTTATTTCGGGGTACATCAAAGCAAACCTGGTGGCAAGCATGCCGCCCATAGAGTGACCGAGCACAATAACCTTTTTTATATATAGTGAATCAAGCAATGCTCGTGTATGCTGGGCAAGCAGCTGAAAACTGTACTGGTAATGTTCCGGTTTGGAAGATTTACCAAAGCCAACCTGGTCCGGCATGATCACCCGGAATCCCAACGCCGCCAGATCTCTTGCTGTTTGTTCCCAGTACGCCGCACAAAAGTTTTTTCCGTGCAACAGGAGGATTGCCTCGCCTGTGGGTTCCTGGGCGGGAAGATCCATGTACGCCATCTGCAAAACCTGTTTCTGCGAGTTTACGGTTATGTACTTTACCGGAAAAGGATATTCAACATTCTGGAGATCTATGTCAGCGATGAAAGAAGTATCCTGCGAAAATCCGGATATGGAAGCGATAAGGAAGAAAGCGATCAGTATTCGGTGCATAACGGTAATTTGAACATGGAAGATAGGCCATCGGTCTTCAAAGAATCCGCATGAATTACAGGCTGCAAATATAAGAAGCGTTCGGGGATGAGATTGAGGCGACGGATGGCTTAACAGGGGCAATACTGTTAAAGCCGTTAAAGCAAGTTGATGACAACGAAAATAATGATGATGATGGCCGAAATCGTTACCGCCGGCAGGTATTTATCAAACGTTGCGCGCCTCTTCCTTTTTTTATTGAACTGATGTATCTCGAGAATTTTCTCGTTATCAGCTCCTGCCAGTTTTATCAGCTTGGCAGTAATGCGATCAATATATTCAACAGAAAGCCACTTGCTTGCTATAAGTACTTCGTCTATTGCGCGTCGTGAGACTTTGGTGTCACCGGAATTTCGAAGTAGTTCAATGTTGTTGAGGCTCAATGCGGCGTTCAAAGCCTTAAAAAGTTCGGCATGTTTGAGCCTGGCTTTGTTGCTGACGCTCTCCACCTGCTTCCTGATCCTGATTAGTTTTTTGAGAACAAGCTGGTGGGTCAGGGGCTCGGCTGGCCTCGGTTTTTCAACGGCTCTTTCTGCGCGACGATAAGAATCGGGTGCATTACGTGGTCTCCGGTATCCCTTTGCCAGGTCATAATCATAAATCGCTCGTCTGTGCTTATCAGAAAGTACATGATATGCGTCTACAATTTCCTTAAATCTGCTCTCCGCAAGTTTATCACCGACCGGATTTTTATCAGGATGATATTTAAGAGCGAGTTTTCTGTAAGACTTTTTTATCTCGTCTTCAGATGCGTCCCTTGAAACTTCAAGCGTCTTATAGTAATTCTCGATCATTGTGGGCCCAGGCGAAAGGGATGACAAAATAAGTAAAATATTTCATTACCAAAACCGTGTCTGTAGCGGATCACTATCCCACCGTTATATTGTAGTTTTGAAGATAGTCATCATTTTTAATTATGTCAACGCTTAGCATTACAACCATTCAGACCCACCTTGCCTGGGAAAACAAAGAAGCAAACCTCGAGATGTTTGGTAAAAAGATCCGTAGCCTTAACGGCAAAAAAGAAGTTGTGATCTTACCTGAAATGTTTAGCACCGGTTTCAGTATGAATCCTGCTCTGCTTGCTGAACCTATGGATGGATCCACGGTAAGCTGGATGCGTAAGATAAGTGCAGAGCAAAAAATAGTCCTGACCGGTAGTATTATTATCAGTGAAAATGGAAATTATTTCAACAGGCTGATCTGGATGCTTCCTAATGGCAACCTTGGATACTATGACAAGCGACATCTTTTTGCATATGCCGGCGAAGACAAATTCTATACTGCCGGCAACAAGCGGCTCATTGCTTCGGTAAAAGGCTGGAAGGTTAATCTGCAGATCTGTTATGATCTGAGGTTCCCGGTCTGGGCCAGGCAATCTGACTCTTCTTTCGAACAGGTTCCGCTACCGCCGGATCAAAGAAAAAACAAGGGTGTTGAATACGATCTGCTGGTATATGTTGCCAACTGGCCCGAAAAAAGGGTAACTGCCTGGAAGACACTGCTGCAGGCGAGGGCTATAGAAAATCAATGTTATGTTGTTGGCGTTAACCGCGTGGGAAATGATGGCAACAATGTTTATCACAGCGGCGATAGTATGGTGATAGATCCTATGGGAGAGATCCTATACACAAAATCGCATGAAGAAGATATTTCTACGGTCTTACTGGATAAAAATAAGCTTGAAGAAGTTCGGACCAAACTGCCTTTCCTGAATGATGCAGACGACTTCCTGATACAAACCTGAGCCTGACCTGACGATTAGCTAAACTGATCACTTATAAACCAAACCCGTCATTCGTCAGTTATAACCGAAAATACAGAACATGGCAACAGCTTATAGAAATGCAAAGATCTTTACGGGTGACAGCTTCGAGGAGGGAAAAGCTATCCTTGCCGATATGGGAATTATCACCGACGTGGTGGATTACGATTCGATTCCCGGTGGATACAACGTTATAGATATAGGTGGTTATAACATCGCGCCGGCTTTTATTGATCTGCAGATCTATGGCGGCAATGGCAGGATGTTTTCCGACAATCCTGATCATGAAACGCTTGATGCAACATACCAGTATTCGAAAGCAGGTGGCGCAGCACAATTTATGATCACGCTGGCCACTAATTCGATCGATACCTTTCTCAAGGGAATTGTGGCAGTGAGATCATACTGGCAGGAAGGCGGGCAGGGATTACTTGGACTGCATCTTGAAGGGCCATACATAAACGCGAAAAAGAAGGGCGCACATATTGAGCAATATATCAAAAAGCCCGTGCTGGATGAGCTGAAAATGCTGATGGATAAAGGTGGTGACGTAATTAAAATGATCACTATCGCTCCTGAAGTCTGCAGCGAGGAGGTGGTGGAATTCCTGTTGGAGAATGTAGGTATTGTATCAGCTGGTCACACAAATGCAACCTATAATGAAGCACAAACTGGCTTTGGTCATGGTATAATGGCCGCAACCCATTTGTACAATGCAATGACCGGGCTTCAGCACCGTGAGCCCGGTGTTGTGGGTGCGATATTTAACGACCCCAATGTTATGAGCAGTATCGTGTGTGATGGAATTCATGTGGATTTTGCGGCGGTAAGGATCGCAAAAAAAATGATGGCTGAAAGACTGTTTTATATCACCGATGCCGTTGCCGAATCGAAGACCGGATCCTATCAGCATATCTTCAACAATGACCGTTATACCTTACCTGATGGTACTCTTAGCGGATCCTCACTCACCATGATGAAATCTGTTAAAAACGGAATAGAGAAAGTGGGTATCCCCCCCGAAGAATCACTGAGGATGGCCGCCGAATATCCCGGAAATTTGTTACAGGGCGACATCCTTACCGGAAAGATCCAGGAACATTACCTGGCGAACCTGGTGGTGTTTGATGATGACTATAATGTTATCCGGGTCATAAACTCCTAAAGCTTTTGGTGCACCGTCGCATTTTTTGAAAGAATGATCTCTTTGATTACTTCGACTTTAGGATCTATTCCTCTCCGGATAGATTCCACTGAGGGAAGGACTTCTATATCCGGCATAACCCCGCGGCCGGCTGCAACTTTCTCCCGATCCATCACCAGCCGAAATTTCGGTAAACTAAATCGCAGGCCCGTTGCAGGAAGCGTTACATCAGGTAACATCCAGGCAGAATTTCCGTAAGCCCCGCCGCCCGTCTCTTCGCCAATAATCCTGACATTCGATTGCCCCTGCAGTTTTTTTGCGAACAAGGCAGTCGCGGAAAACGAGTTTCCCCCGGTCAGTATAAAAACATCGCCGTCAAAATGGTTTTTGCGTTTGGGTTTGAAAACATGCCTTTCCAGGTAACCAAAGTGATATTTGCCATCGCGCCCCTTGTGTGTGATAAACTGCATCATCAGCCAATAAAGGGGTTGCATTTCGATATGATTTCGATAGCGGCTTCTCCTGGTGACAGCATACAGGCTGTCTGCCAGTTTGAAGTTTTTGTCTGTGATATACCTGGTAAGCAGCGTTGAATTACTTGCGTCACCACCGCCATTCGTACGAACATCGATGACCAGGTACCGGATGTCCAGCTGCTTCATCGTCTTAAAACTTTTCCGGAAGAAGGACTTCAGTTTATGGCCCCTCGAGAAAGTATTGACAGTCATAAACGCCGACCGCAGCGTCGTATCAACCTGCACATTACGGGCGGAGTGCATGGAGATAAATTTCTCCTCCTCCCGGCTCGGCCGCCTGGTCGTTACCTGTTTCCGCCTGTCAACAGTATCAGCTGCAGGATCATATACGGATATCCGGGTTGTCTGATGCTGATTCCAGCGATCATAATAGCTGATATCAACGCTGTCAGGCAACCCATATATGTTTTTATAAAATGCTCCGAAGTTGCCACGGTTACTGATCGCCTGATATTTACCGGTAATAGCGTTACCATCGGCTGAGAGGTAATTGAAAACGGTATCAATCAGTTTGGTGACGGGAACACGGTTTATGGCAGTGATAATTGTTCCTCTGCGGATAACAGAATCGTTGCGGTTAAGGTTAGCAGTTACAACCATAGTATCTTCCCACGCTTTGATACTTAAGGGGAAGATCTTGAGCCTCGCTGTGTCAAGGTATGCGGAATAATATTTTGAATACCTTACCGCGGTATGACCGCATTTCATTTTTGAAACCACAAAACTGAGTACGGTTCTCAGTTCACGTTCTGTCATGGAATCTCTCAACCGGGCGAAGCCCTGGTCAAAATAATAGTCCATGCTATCTTTGGGAGTGAACCAGTATAAACTTGGGTGGGATTCTTCCAGTACGTTGCGAAACAGCGTATAGTCCTTCTGCAGAGCTGATTTCGGGTACTTTTTTTCTGCGACAAATGATTTTCGTGAACTGCCGCAGGACGCCACAAAAGTCAAAACCAACAAAAATACAGGTATTGAATTTTTTTTCATTCCCAGTCTTACCCCGCTATATTTTTATGGCTGAATTTCAACCCTTACCGTTTAACTGTTACTGTTTAAAGGCGTTCCATCCCTGTGCGGTGACCGGATGTTTCTTGCCGCCCTTTGTGATTATATGCGATCCTTCAGCCAGGTCGGTGATATAACCGATTACACTGATCTCTTCATTAAGAACGAGCTTATCATAGTCAGATTGCGGTATCGTGAACAATAATTCATAGTCTTCGCCGCTGCTCAGTGCACAGGCAGTAGGATCGATTTCGAACTTATATGCCGCCTGTTTCATCCTGTCCTCGATCGGCAATTTATCCTCATATATTACTGATCCGACCTGGCTTTGTTCACAAATATGTAAAATCTCGGAACTGAGGCCATCACTAATGTCCATCATGGCAGTCGGCATAATCCCGGAAGTCTCAAAAAATTCAATGATATCCTTTCTTGCCTCAGGTTTCAATAACCTGCCGATAACATAATCTTCGCCCTCCAGGTCAGGTTGAACCTGTGGATTTTCCAGGTAGATCTTCTTTTCTCTTTCAAGAAACAGCAGGCCGACATAAGCAGAACCGAGATATCCGCTGCAACAGAGAAGATCCCCTTTTTTGGCACCGCTACGCTTTACAAATTTATCAGGCGTTACTTCGCCGATGGCAGTAACCGAGATAACAAAGCCTTTCTGTGAGGAGGTTGTATCCCCCCCGATCAGGTCTACGCCGTATTTTTCGCAAGCCGCGTAAACCCCGTCATAAAACTCCTGTAACGCTTCGAGACTGAACCGGTTACTGAATGCTATGCTCATGGTGACATGTGTCGGTGTAGCGTTCATCGCATAGATATCGCTCAGGTTCACGATCACACTTTTGTAGCCAAGATGTTTAAGCGGAGTATACATGAGGTCGAAATGAATCCCTTCTACAAGCATATCCGTTGAAATAACAGTTTGCTTTCCGAAGTGATCGATAACGGCGGCATCATCCCCGACCCCCAACACGGTCGACGCATTCTGAATTTCGATATTCTGGGTGAGATACCTGATAAGACCAAACTCTCCAATTGACGCTATTTCTGTTCTGTTGTCGGACATTGTATTTTTTGTTTAGGTCAGATGCTGTGGGTACAAATAGCTTCATTTCACCGCTGGTCACTCCTGACCAGGATTGGCTAACTCACAATTTGCCCTGGATCCACAATAGCAATTCCTCATGAATTTTACCATTAGTGGCCAGAATGTTTGGCTGGTAAGGTGAGTAATAGTCTCCCTGGTAATCGGTTACCTTGCCGCCTGCTTCTTCAACGATGAGGAACCCGGCTGCACTGTCCCACGCCTGCAGCTTATGTTCGTAGAAGCCGTCAAATCTACCGGCCGCAACCCAACAAAGATCCATGGCTGCAGAACCGAGCCTGCGGACAGGCACTCCTCTCCGGATAAAGCGGTCGAAGCATTCAAGCGGGCCGTTTGGCACATCGAGATAAGTGTAGGGAAATCCCGTAACAAGGCACGAATCGATCACTGTCGAAACGGTGCTGACACCGATTGGCAAACCATTGAGCATGGCGCCTTTTCCTTTTTCTGCGAAGTAAAACTCTTTAAGGAACGGATTGTAAACTGCGCCCATGATCATCTTACCGTTCTGTTCGATCCCTATCGAGACGCAACAAATCGGGATGCCATGCGCGTAGTTTACAGTTCCGTCTATCGGATCAATGATCCACTTATATTCGGAATCCATGATGATCTCACCGGATTCCTCACTAAGAATGAAATGTCCTGGGAAAAACTCCCTGACTGTTTCAATGATTGCTTTTTCTGAAGCATGATCAGCTTCTGTGACGAGGTTGTTGATGCCTTCCTTGCTGGTGACCTTTAGATCCTTGTTATTGAAATAGTACTGCATTACTTTGGCCCCGGCCTCTGTAGCGCTGATAAGTGCTTCTTTTAACATTGCGCAAAGATAGGAACCTAAGCGCCGATTTTAGTATCACCAGGAAGAGATTCTCATACCGCGATAGCTGAATCCTGGTAAGGCTGATAGTCAATGTAACCCTTTTCGCCGCCACTGAAAAATGTAGAAGGATCAAGATTATCCGACAGCGTCCAGTTATTCCTGAAACGTGTTACGAGATCCGGGTTATTGATAAACGGACGCCCGAAAGCTATCAGATTTCCAAGCCCGGATCTGATGTCGTCAACTGCTCTTTCCCTGTCGTAGTTGCCTGCGAGGATGATGGTTTGAGTAAACCACTTACCAATAGCTTTTTTCAACGAAAGTGGAACCATTTTCTCCCCATTTTCGAGCAGGTGGATATAAGCCATACCCGTTTCGTTCAATTTTTGAGCGAGATAAATATAAGTCGCTTCGATTTCATCGTATACGGGCATGTCATTATAAGTACTGAATGGAGAAATCCGGATGCCAACACGCTCTGCTCCGATGGCGGCGCTCACTGCAACAGCGGTCTCTATCACAAACCTGCTCCGGTTTTCTACTGAACCGCCATACTCGTCGGTCCTGAGATTACTGAATGGCGAAAGGAACTGCTCGAACAAATATCCATTGGCTGCATGTAGTTCAACCCCGTCGAAGCCAGCCTCTACTGCATTTTTTGCCGCGTCAACATATTCCTTCTGCGCATGCTTAATTTCGGCAATGGTCATTGCACGCGGTTTTGAATGATCCTGCAGGCCGGTGTTGGTCCAGATTTGACCGGCAGCAGTAACCGCAGAAGGGCCAAGTACTGTGCCACCCGCGGGAAGATTGGAAACATGACCAACCCGGCCGGTATGCATCAATTGCGCAAAAATCCTTCCGCCGCTTTTGTGAACTGCTTTAGTGACCAGTTTCCAGCCGTTTACCTGTTCTTCGTTGAAAAGTCCGGGAATATTTGTGTATCCAAGGCCGTTAGGTGAAGGTGATACTCCCTCAGTGATGATCAGACCAGCCGTGGCGCGTTGCGCATAATAGCCAGCCATCAGCGCATTGGGTATGTTCCCGATAGCGCGCGACCTTGTCATGGGCGACATCACTACCCGGTTCTGCAAATGAATATTTCCGAGTTGATAAGTACTGAACAGATGATTTGACATACGAAGTGTTTTTTGGTTTGTGAAATATTTATTCATTTATATATTTACAACTTTCAATGTTTTTGGGCAAAAAAAAGCCCGTTTACTAGCGAATTCTATATGCCTGGAGTTCCGACACGCAGGACGTTGCTCCCAAAGCGTTTTTAAAGAAGTGAAACCGAAATTGAGCGGACCGACGCATGTATTAATTTTAATTTTTAAATTATGCATAAAAGACTGCTAATCACTATTTTTCTACCATCACGATTGTTATTCGGCATGTTTGAGATCGTTCGATTTAAGATCACTCACTTTCCCACTGCAATGCTTCAAATCCTGCAACATCCGAATATAGAGATCAAGCATCTGCTCATTAAGCGTATACTTGTGATTTCGGCCTTCCTTTTCGGGTTCGATAAGCCCCGACTCAACCAGTATCTTAACGTGGTGAGAGATCGATGGCTGCGCCAGGTCAACAACAGTATGGATGTCAGAGCACTGACCACATCCTCCTTTATTGGAAATAAAATGAAGAATCTTCAGCCGGTTACTATCGCCCAGCGCTTTAGAAATTTTTTCGAATTGTTTAAATGTCAGCGTCACAAAAAATAGATTGAAAGATGTAAATGTATCAATTTTTATTGGATTGATCTGATTTTCCATAGGAGCCGCGACTTTTTAACATTTTGCCTTGTGATTGAAAAAATCGTAATTCGCGGTCGATGATCCTTTCAGTGCTAATTGTAAATTATAATGTTTGCTACTTTCTGGAGCATTGCCTGTTATCGGTTATTCAGTCAATCGAATATATGAAATTGGAGGAAGGCTGGCAAGCCGAAGTGTTGGTGATTGACAACGCTTCAGATGACAACAGCGTTGACTACCTGCAACCGCTTTTTCCGTCTGTGAGGTTTGTCCGGTCGCCAGAAAATCTGGGTTTCGGGAAAGCGAATAACAAGCTCATTAAAGAAGCAAATGGCCGGTATATATTGTTTTTAAATCCCGACACCCTGGTTCCCGAAGATTGTTTTGTGAAGACGATCCGTTTTATGGAATCTGATCAGGAGGCGGGAGCCTGCGGCGTAAGAATGATTGATGGATCGGGGAGATATCTTCCGGAATCTAAACGCGGCTTTCCCGGATCCTGGAACTCATTCATGAAAATGACGGGGCTGATAAACGCGTTTCCACGCAGCCGGGTATTCGCTGGTTATTACGAGGGTCACCTCGATGAAAAGAAAACACATGAAGTCGCGATTCTCAGCGGAGCATGGATGATGGTAAGATCTGCTGTATTACACGTGACCGGTGGTTTCGACGAACGATTTTTTATGTATGCGGAAGATATTGACCTGAGTTACCGTATCAAACTGGCAGGTTTCAAAAACTTCTATTTTGCTGATACAACAATCGTTCATTTCAAAGGTGAAAGTACGAGTAAGGATAAGGTTTATACAGCCCGGTTTTATACCGCGATGATCCAGTTTGTGCAAAAGCATTTCAACGGTATATCTGTCTCTATGTATACTGCTCTTTTGAAACTAATGATCAGGGCAAAGGGAACGATCAGGGCAAAGGGAACGGTTTTAAATAACAATGAAAGAGGCACCACAGAGCCTGCAGGCGGGTTTACAAAATCATTTGCAACTGGTGACGCAGGTGCAATCAGGGTTCTGGCGGCCATTACAAAACAACACCGGAAAATAATTGACAACGCTGTTCAGTATGCTGATGCAGACGAGATCGTGTATTGCCTGGGCGATCATTTTTCAATAGCGCAGCTTGTATCGCAATTGGAGGCGCACCATAATCCTGTGAATAAGATCTTTCATCCGAGAGCGGGGGCAATAATAGGCAGCAATTCAAAAAACGAACAGGGCTCTGTTGAGTTATTACCGCGTTAGTGGTTGATCACGCGATAATGTTTTTGTCGCCGAAAACTGCGTTTATCCCGCTGTTTTATTTTGCTAAAAGTGAGCCTCAATCAAATGTGTTCATCCGCTTGATTTTACAGGGGTTACGCTGTTTTTGTGGCCTTAATTCCCTAATTTTGGCAATAGCAAAATAAACCCTTGCTACTCTTTAATGGCCTTAATTGAGTTATCGCTTCCTCGTTCGATTGCGAAAGCCTTAAGACTACCGCCCAAGTCTCCTATGCGGCAGCAGATCAAGGTTTTGAAACGGCTTCTAAAAAAGGCAAGGTTTACTGAGTTCGGTCAGGCTTACCATTTTGATAAAATTCTGCTTAGTAAATATCCTGAAAAGAAGTTCCAGGAATTGGTTCCCACCTACGATTACAATGCGATATACCAACAATGGTGGCACAAAACGCTTGAAGGAAAACCCGACATCTGCTGGCCGGGAAAAATAAAATTCTTTGCATTAAGTTCAGGTACGTCAGAATCAGCCAGCAAATATATTCCCATAACCAACGACCTGATGCGCGGGAATCGCATCATCATGATCAAGCAATTGTTGAGTCTTCGAACCTACCATGACATTCCTGTAAAAAGCATCAGTAAAGGTTGGTTGATGTTAGGCGGCAGTACTGATCTTCAGAAAGGCCCGGGTTATTATTCGGGGGACTTAAGCGGGATCACTGCTAAAAAAGTTCCTTTCTGGTTTTCTCCGTTTTATAAACCGGGCAAGAAAATCGCCCGCACCAAGGACTGGAACACGAAAATTGAGGCCATTGTTGAAGAAGCGCCTAACTGGGATATCAGTTTTGTAGTAGGGGTACCTGCATGGATACAGATGTGCATGGAAAAGATTATCGAAAGGTATAATCTCAAAACGATTCATGACATGTGGCCGAACCTCGCTTTTTTTGTTCATGGCGGGGTGTCATTTGAACCTTATAAAAAGGGATTTGAAAAGCTGATCGCAAAACCGCTCACCTATATCGAAACCTACCTTTCTTCAGAAGGGTTTATTGCATACCAGGACCGTCAGCATGCGGATGGTCTGAGGCTTGCACTCAGCGAACATATATTTTTCGAATTTGTACCATTTGATGATCAGAACTTTGATGCAGATGGAAATCTCCTGGCAAATTCAAAAAAGCTTATGATTCATGAGCTTGAAGAAAACAAGAATTATGCGATTCTCCTGAGTACCATGGCCGGAGCATGGAGATATCTTATTGGTGACACTGTTAAGCTTGTAAATAAGGAGAGATCGGAGATTATCATCACGGGCAGAACCAAACACTTTCTGAGTCTCGTGGGAGAACATCTCTCTGTTGATAACATGAATAAGGCCATTCAACTGGTCACAAATGAACTGAACATTTCCATCCCGGAATATACTGTAGCTGGCATACCTGATGGATTATTTTTTGCTCATCAATGGTATGTGGCCTGTGACGATGCTGTTGATGCAGACTTGTTAGGAAAAAAAATCGATGAGAAGCTCAGGGGTCTTAATGATGACTACGCTGTTGAGAGAGAAAGCGCCCTTAAAAATGTCCATGTACGAATTCTGCCCGAAGCGGCGTTTATGGAGTTCATGGAACTTAAGGGTAAAATCGGTGGCCAACATAAATTCCCGCGGGTTATGAAAGGCAAAATGAACGAAGAATGGACCCGATACCTCGAGACCGGTAAAATATAAATTATTAGATTTTCCAAACAGATGTGGCAGGCACTTTTAAGCGGTATTACTCTTGGATTCATTCTTGCACTTTCGGTGGGACCGGTCATTTTTACTATCATTAAACAGAGCATTAATAACGGGCACGTTGGCGGATTTAGTTTTGTAGCCGGAGTCTGGGTCAGCGATATATTACTTGTGGTGATCAGTAATGCTTTTTCTGCCCTCGTATCTGACTTGCTTGAACACAGGAATATAATCGCTTATATCGGAAGCCTGTTCCTGGTGGCCATGGGCGTATATTATTTGTTTTTCAAAAAAATCACTTTGAAAACTGATGCGGAGGGCCAATTAGTAAAATTCAGCGGCTTCGATATGGTGAAACTGTTTTCCAGTGGATTTCTTATCAATACCCTTAATCCAAGCGTCTTCATCTTCTGGCTTACTACTGCCACTACATTTGCCGTAAAATATTCTTTCAGGGAACGCATCATCATCTTTGCCGTCTGCCTCGTCTTCAATATTGTAGCAGATATACTTAAAGTGATCATGGCCGGAAAACTGCGCAAAAGGTTGACCCTGCATAATGTTTCGCTGATCAACAAAGTATCCGGAACCATCCTCATCGGTTTCGGTATCGCACTTCTTTATGGAGCCTTTTATTTTGCCGCATAAAATTCATTAGATTACTAACAATTAACAAATTCTTAGAGCGATAACCGGGGCAGCGTAAACGTGGCAAACCATTTTACAGCACCTTCGCATAACAGGTCATTTTTAAATTGCATCGTTATATGATTAGACTTCTACTATCGGTGATATGCTTTTTAATGATTGCAGAATTAAAATCGCAGGACGATTTTATCGTACTGAAAAAGAAGAACAATCGTACACTCAAGACTTATGGGCAGGGTTCCTATCTATCAGCTAAAACTAATACGGGCTTTCAGTTAAACGGTTTCATAACTGCAATCCGGAATGATTCGATCTTTATCAGGCAACAGGAAACAAGACTTGTGGCTACTGACTTTGGACAAAAGATTGATACCCTCTTTTACACATTCGGCTTCGATCATCGTAATATTACTGAGTTTTATTTTCATAATGAGTACGGTACAAACATGAGTAAGCGGGGTTTTGCACAAACTACATTACCAATACTTATGATAGCCGGAGGTACAGGATATATAGTCCTTGAACTGGTAAATACGGTGTACAGGAAAGAGTCGTTAAATGAAGGTAACAAACTGGTTTCCCTCGGCATTGCAGCGGCAGTAGCGGGCACGGGCATTTTGCTTACTACCATGAACAGGCAAAAGGACAAGGTAGGCAAGAAATACAGGGTGCATTATATCAGGAATGCAAGGGGTGTAAAACCAGAAAAATGAAGCTCTTCATTTGATTTATTTACGTTCCTTCGCGCAATTATTAATATTGCAGGGCCGTTAATTGACCTGCCTTAAGTGTTGCAACCAAGTATTTATCCGGAATGGCTATTAAAACTAAAGGACTGGGTCTTCGAGTATGGAGATTTTTAAAGAGGCTATTTATTTTTTTATTCATTTTTCACCTCTTTTATGTACTCATACTCAAATGGGTCAATCCTCCTATAACCATGACCCAGTTTGTGAGCTGGATAACCGGTGATGGATTGAAACGGGATTATGTTTCCTATTCAGAGATGTCAAACTATGCAAAGATCGCAGTGATCTCTTCCGAAGATCAGTTATTCCCTGAGCACAATGGATTCGACTGGAAAAGCATTGAGAAGGCAATGGAGCACAATGAGAAGAATCCAAAGAAAATCAGAGGTGCTTCAACTATCAGCCAGCAGGTTGCAAAAAATGTTTTTTTATGGCAAGGCAGAAGTTGGCTTCGCAAAGCCTTTGAAACCTACTTCACATTTTTGATCGAAATTGTTTGGGGTAAGAAAAGAATACTCGAAATGTATCTTAATATTTCAGAGATGGGCACGGGCATATTCGGGATTGAAGCTGCAGCCAGGTCCTATTTCAAAAAGCCGGCTTCGCGCCTCTCGAGAACAGAGAGCGCGATGATTGCAGCCGGCCTCAGAAATCCAAAAAAATACACCGTTAAACCGCTTTCTAAATTTGTTGCCTCGCGTTATCCCTGGATTCTGAGGCAAATGAACAACCTCCAGCATGATGACGGGATCCAACGATTACTTCAATAGCTGTTCTGTATGATCGGGCTCATCGCATACTATCGTCACTGAGAAAATGGAATTTGTTGAGGCTTCGACAAGTGTTTTTTCTTAAGGCTTACTTCATCTCAAAAGTAAACGTCCCGCTATTCAAAGTTGGCTGATTTGTTATTCTTGAGTCAGTGGCGAGGCGGCCAGGATAAACCCCCTTGCCGATAGGTACGGGAATCTGTAACCGGATGGTTGTTTTCAATTGCCGGATCGTATCCAGGGTAATATTAGTAGGGTAGTAATCCGGAAGCGTATCATTGTTCACAACAGCGAACTGGATCTGTGCGCGGTTGTAAGGGGAACGTTGGAATAAGGGGAGATAATGATCCGGGACGGATATTTCACAATCGAGCGAGACTGATCCGTTCGCTGCCTGGACATTCCTGATGTCCCTGAACTGAATTTTTGAAAAAGAGAAAAATGAGTCAATAATTGCGCCGCCATTAATTTGTCCTCCTTTCCCCGGAACGGAGTCCTTCAAAATACCGGGATCATACCTGCCTAACGCAAACACCGTTTTTCCCGTTAATGAATCGCTTACCGGCCAGTAATTAAAATTGTTTCTTCTGTAGTCAGGCGTATTAAGTGAATAAGACTCGATGCCTGTGTAGAACCAGTATTTTGATGCCTGTTGGTATGAGCTGATTGCTACCAGGGGCAGGCCCTTTGATTTCTCTCGCACGCCGGCCGACCAGCTTTTGTTCTGATGAAACTCATCCTTTTTCACCAGCCTGGAACCATGAATATCTATTACAAGATATACCCTGAACACCAGCACAATAGCGAGGCTGAATATAACGGTATTGAACACCCATTTTTGTAACTGTGGGCGATCAGTCATGTATTGATGGCTGAGTATGATCAGGGCAACAATAACCGGCACTGTCCAGTTTGGTTCTACCCGCCCTTTAACGGTACTTACCAGGAAAAACAAATAGAAGCCGATCATTGAAAACTTTAGTGCTTTTTCAGTAAGGGATAGAGGGCGGTGCCGGAAAGCAGTCCACAGGAAAAACCAGCCCATTAACGGTCCTGCAAGCAATAGTTGTCCCAATAAATATTCAGTTGTAAATGTAAAGCGGTAATGCGTTGCATTTCTCTCCACAAGGTGGTATTGTACAGAAGGAAAATCATGTGTGTATTGCCAATAGAGATGTGGTGCAAATAATATCAATGCGAAAACTGCCGCCAGGTACGTCTGATATTTAGAAAGCAGTTTCGGGTTGGACAGTAGCGTGAAAAAAACAATCAGTATGCCGTGATATTTACTGTATAACATGAGGGCTATATTCAACCCTAGTAAGGCTGTGTTGGCGATGCTCATATTATCAACGAACCGGCGATAGAGAAGGAAAAACAGTGCAGTAAAAAACATCAGTGGCAGATCAGGTGCAGCTATTATTCCTCCTACCTGTGCAACTGCGAGCGACATCAGTATTCCATAAAACAGCAGCGGATTTTTTTTTGCAAGCAAGGCTTGTATCACGATTAAAGTGGCCGTATTGATAAGAACGATCATAAAACGGACACCAAGTTCGCCGGGAAAAAGAAGGGAACCTCCTTTGATCAGCAATGCGATCATCGGGGGATGATCATAATAGCCCCAGTCTAAAAAATTGCTGTAAATCCAATAGTAAGCTTCATCGTCAAGTAACTCTGTTGATGCTGCCTGTATTATGTTCATAGCGAACCATGCTCCATAAAATACCAGCTTATCATATTTCTTTACAAAGGCGAGTAGATCCATACTTTGCAAAAATAGCGGAATATCGAAGCGGCCGGGCATCGAAATGAAGACCGGTAACTTCAACCGTGTCCGTGAATTATATTATGACCTGATTTTGATGTTTAGCCCGGAGCAAAACATTTGTCAACGGCGTCTATTGCGACATGTACCCGATGAGAGTATTCACCACTTATATCAATCCAGGGTACATCCTGCGAGATGAGGATCTCCTTATAAATGTTATAAAGCCGGGTCCTGCTTTCAAGGTCAGGATACTCTCTGAGCTGATCTTTCACCCAGGGAAGGTCCACGTTGCAGAGAAGATAAAGATCATATCTCCTGGTAGCCAGCTGCTCAAGAATCCAGGCATGGCATTTCTGAAAAACAAATTCACACCACACCTGCATCACATACATATTTGTATCGATAAACAGGAGTTTATCCTTGTTTTCCGGGTCCTGAAGCACGGCTTTTTCAGTTTGCATCTCCAGGGCTAACTGACCCTGCGCAATAGTCAGCAGATCATCATAGTCATAGTTCATACCGTGATCAATAAGAAAGCTTCTCGCAAACTCGGGCACCCATTGCGTGTGATAATACTCAGCAAGCTCCTTTGACAGAGTAGTTTTTCCGGTCGACTCCGGACCTAAAATCACAATTCGTTTTGTTTCCATCTCAGATTTCCTGTCTGTTTAATCTTTTTGTTCCAGGTTATATAACCCATAATCGCAAGTACAAGCAACACCATAAACTGAACGCTCGTAAACACTGCCTGTTTATAAAAATATAGTGGGATGGAAGCTATATTCGTAAGTATCCACCAAATCCAGTTTTCAAGTTTTTTCCTGGCCATCAGCCACATCCCGGTATACGCGGAGGCGGAGGCAAAAGAATCAGCAACAGGCACATCGCTGTTTGTGAATGTCTTTAATACCAGGTACAGTACGAGCCAGGAGGTACTGAAAAATAAGATCGAGCTTTTCCATTCGGCACCGTTACACCTGGTAATCTTCAGTACATGTTCTTTGCCGTTTTCCCTGGTTTTGGCCCAAAGTATCCATCCATATATACTCATCACTGTATAGTAGAAATTCAGGCTGGCCTCTGCATAGAGATCCCACCAGAACAAACAGAAATAGGTATAGAGAATAGTGTTTATGAGGCCTGTAGGGTAAACGAGAATATTTTCCATACGGGAAAAAACAACACTTGCTATCCCAAACAGAACGGCAGTAAATTCAAGCCAGGTTGTTTTTTGAAGTCCGTCGAAAAATAAACGAATGATTTCCTGCATATCATAAAAAAAAACCTTCCGGCAAGGAAGGTTTGGTATACGGGTGTGAAATTACTATTCTGCTTCTGCAACTACCTCGGACACCTCAGGGATCATTCTCTTCATCATTCCTTCAATTCCCGCCTTAAGCGTGATCATTGATGACGGACAACCACTGCAACTGCCTTGCAGCATCAGGTTTACCACGCCGTCGTTGTAGCTTTTGAACTGGATAGCACCACCGTCCATTTCAACAGCCGGTTTTACATAATTTTCCAGCAATTCTTTTATTCGTTTTACAACATCATCATCGTCTGCAGCAACTGTGTTGGAACTTTCCTGTTTCATTGTTGCAACTTCTTCCTCGTTTACAACGGGCTTATTTTCTTCCAGGTATTCTTTCAAAAACTGGCGGATAACAGGCACTACGTCGTTCCACTCGGTTTCATTGGTTTTTGTCAATGTCACAAAGTTGCTCGCAATAAACACCGCCCTGATAAAGGGGAATCCAAACAGTTCTGTTGCCAGCGGAGATGGTTTTGCACTGCTGATTTCGGCGAAATCAATGCTTTTTCCGGGATAAAGAAGTTTGTTCGCGACAAATTTCATTGTTTCCGGGTTAGGAGTCATCTCGGTATATATACTGATGACAGGGTTTCCTGTTTTGATCATACTCACTAATTTAATTACAAAAATAACACAGTTTGGGTCTTTTTGGTTGGGTTTTTTGAAAAAGCTTTGCCATCAGGGTTTCTGCCCGGGGTTTGTGCAGCTTGTTTGCATTTAACGTAGTTACGCTCCCTTCAGGTATAGCGGCCGGATACTTTTAATGATCACAGTCCTCCTTGTGCGCGTGGTCATGAATACGGCAGGCGCGGTAGTTCATCACATGCGCTCCGATGATGAGCAGTACCGCGATGGGAAGTAACCAGATCTCGAAATCGTGCCATACCTGTTTAGCCACCAGGAAAGTTATGCCAGCGAGGAAAATGATAAGCGGGTAAAATTTGTGGTGATGTTTTCTGAACCCATGCCATAGAGAATAGGTACCTATACCCGCTGCAAGAAAAATCATGAAATACTCAAAATTCATGTTTTCTATGATGTTAACACCAAAAACCGGTAAACTGGTCAGCACAAGCGGAAGCACGGCGCAATGGATCGCGCAGGCCAGAGAGGTGGCTACACCCATTGCGTCCCAGTTAAATCTAAAATTCATCGCTGCAAATATACTCGAAATATGCCCACAACTGCAACTAAGTTGCAAATGATTTGTTAGTAGATTCGTTAAATGCACTTTTTATGCTGCAGGTGCGTTGTAACTTTGCGCCAATAATCAGATATGAGCAAGAAATTCCTGGCATATGTCGCTTTTTTCGCGGTCCTCGCGGTAGGATTCTATTTTGTGATGACGAAGCTGATTCCCGGCTATGGAGACGTTAAATTGCCTGTGCAAAGCACAGTGCGGCCGTTTGCGTTTACAAACCAGGATGGCAGACAGGTGTCGGAGAAAGATGTATTTGGAAAAGTTTATCTCGCTGAATTTTTCTTTACTACCTGTAAAAGTATTTGTCCGATCATGAATACCAATATGAAGGTTGTTCATGAGAAGTTCAGAAATGAACCAAATTTTGTGATCCTGTCTCACACCTGTGATCCGGCTACCGACAATGTGTCGAGAATAAAGGAATATGCTGATTCGCTGAAGGTAGATACAAACAAATGGTGGTTTCTTACCGGTCGTAAAGACAGTCTTTATACTGCAGCAAGAATGAGCTATTTACTGGATGACCCCCAGAACAATGGAGGAAACATTGATGAGCAGTTTCTTCACACGCAGTTTATCGCCCTTGTTGACAAAAATGGAAAGGTTCGAAAGATCTATGATGGATTGAAGAAGGACGAGCTGGCTGAAATCAATGAGGACGTTCCAAAATTATTAAAGGAACCGACAACCGGTAAGCGCTTTGCCAACAACATGTTTGGTAATTGATGAATTTTGTAACTTTAGGTCAGATGGAATTTTTGATCGATAACATATTAAAGAAGAACCAGCTTAGCGTGACTGGCAGTCGTAAAAAAATTCTCGAACTTTTTTTGCAAAGCAGTGGTGCGCTTGCCCATTCGGATATTGAGAAGAAGACCGGTGAAAAGTTTGACAGGGTAACTGTTTACCGTACACTGCAGTCTTTTCTTGACAAGGGTATTATACACACTATTCCCACCAGTGATAATTCGATCCGGTATGCGTTATGCAAAGATGATTGCACAAAGGGCCATCATCACGACAATCATGTTCACTTTGTTTGTGACAAATGCAGCAATACTTTTTGTCTTGATCATGTAACTATCCCCGCGGTTAAGATGCCCGTTGGTTTTAAGGCTTCAGAGTTCCAGATGATCGTCAACGGAATCTGCAAAAGCTGCCAAAATTAAGTTTTTGTTAAGCCCTTAATTTTTCACCTGGTCGGATGTTCCGAATCGCTTTTTCCTTAGCTGATTATTGATTTTTGTCTTTTTTACATTGACCAAAAAAAGAAAGCCCCGATGTAGAAACACCGGGACTTTTGGTTAAGGCTCTGATTAGTAGCTATTTTGAAAGACTTAAAGTCTTTTGAATTGTAATGGTAACTAAAGGCATACAAAGATAACGGCTTGATTCAAATAATCTATACCACGTACAGGGTATTTTTTACCGTTAATTAACTGTTTGATTGTATTCATTTCTCACAAAGTCAGTCAGTTCCCTGATATGATCCGGAGAAAAATCGAATACAAGCCCCGCTGCTTTATAAAGTTCAGGAAGTGTTTTTGTACCTCCGAGCTTAAGAGCGCTGACATAATTATCCAGCGCTTTTTCCTTGTTGTTTTTAAACTGCATCCACAGGCCAATTGCGCCTAGCTGAGCGATCCCATATTCGATGTAATAGAAAGGTACCTCAAATAAATGCAATTGTCTTTGCCAGCTTGATGCGCGGTAATTTTCAAGGCCAGAGAAGTCCACTTCTGATGATGAAAACTCTTCAAGGATCCTTTTCCAGGCACTGGTCAGCTCTTCTGAGGTGTAAGTCGGGTTCTCATAGATCCAGTGTTGAAACTTATCGATCGTTGCTATCCACGGAAAAATCGTAAGTACCCTTTCCAGCTGTCTTTCTTTTGCTCTCCTGATGTCTGCCGGGTTGTCCAGGTAAACATCAAGATAGTCTAACGTAAAAAGTTCCATCGCCATACTGGCCACTTCCGCTATCTCCATTGGGTATTCCTTGAAGGAACTGAGTTCAAGCGGATGACTTAAAAAAGAGTGAACAGCATGACCACCTTCATGAACCATTGTGGTAACATCACTCATCTGGCCGGCAGCGTTCATAAAGATGAACGGCGCTCCGGATTCTGCCAGGGGACAGTTATACCCTCCGGGAGCTTTTCCCTTACGGCTGTCCAGATCAAGGTGTTTCATTTCATTCATCTGCCTGAGGCAATCAGCGAAAAATGGTCTTAGCCGGGCGAAGCAGGCGATTGTCTTTTCAAGTAACTCTTCACCGGTACTGAATGGCCGCAACGGTTCGATACCTTCCGGCTGCGCCTCAAGATCCCATGGCCTTAATGTCTCAAGTCCGAGTTGTTTCTTTTTGTTTTTATAAACAAGGTCAACCAGCGGAAGGATATGTTTTTTTACGGATTCGTGAAACTGGTAACAATCTTCTTTCGAATAATCGAATCTTCCGAGCTCTTTGAACTTGTAGTCGCGGTAATTGGCGAAGCCTGCATTTTTCGCAAGCTGATCACGTTTTCCAACAAGTGTTGCAAAAAGGTCACCTAACTGATGCTGATCAACGAGCCTTCTTTCATTGATTTTTCGATATACTGTTTCACGGAGTTTGCGGTCGTGGCTTTCCAGAAATTTTGCAGCCTGTTGCAGGGTATATTCTTTCCCTTCAACTTCGATTGTCATTTTACCTGAAATCACGCCGTATTGTTGTTGCAACACGCTTAGTTCAGCCTGGATAGGAATGTTTTCTTCCCTGAATAACTCTATACTTTTTTTTACGCTACGGAGATATGTAAAGTATTTACCCTGTTCCAGGTTTGACGTGAGCGGACTGTCAACCAGTTTACGGTTAAGCTTGTCAGCATAAGGCTGGATCTTCGGTTGAATTTCCAGGCAGAAAAAATTAAATGCTTCTTCCAGTTGCTTGTTCTCTGTGTCACAGGTCATTTTTATCTGCCGCCAGCATGCATCTTCACTCACCACGGCTTCCATCTCACTCATATCTTTCAACCAGTGTTCGAGATCTTCAGCAGAGTTAAGCTCCCTTTCCAGCAGATTTTTGAAATAAGGCTCCAGGGATTCCCAATTAGTTACTGCGAAGTCCCTGGGTAAGAACTTCCGTTCGATCTTCTGTATTGTTGCAGTTTTTTCCATGTTCATTCGGTTAATTCTTTCAGATGTTATTACAATTTCCGCTGGTTAATGTTTCAGGATATGCCTGAGTGACTTTCTGTTCGCGATGATACCGGTGAATACTATTCGCCGTCAGAGGCACCGCTGGCTACCATCGCGCAGTCACGAGCGCGGATGACACCATTTCGCGATCATAATTGCGGTTGACTACAATACACAGACATAATAACGGGTGACTGGCATTTCGCGATCATAATGACGTATAACCAGCATTTCGCGATCATAAGAACGTATAACCAGCATTTCGCAACCATAAGCACGGAAGACTACCCTGTCGCAATCAGAACCGCTCCTGACCCGCATTTCGGAGGTGCCTTGTAACCAGGTCCCTGGCATTAAACGACATCAGGATCGGGTCGAATGGTTCAACCCGATCTTGAATGTTGTTCAGCGATCCCTTTCGGTGATCTATGATCAATGATAATAAATTTTATGATTTCTTCTTCGGCGCCGCCTTCTTTTTAACAGGCTCTATTGCTTCCGATTCTTTTACGTCGCTATCTTTTTTAGCCTTTGGTGCGGCCTTTTTTTTGGGAGCTTCGTCTTCAGCAGCTTCGTCCTTTTTCTCCTTAGCGGGTGATTTTGCTGTGGCGCTTTTTGCTGTTGCTTCCTTATCAGCCTTGCCAGATTCTTTATCCTTGCCTGGCTCTTTATCTTTCGCAGATGCTTTATCAGCCTTCTTTGCCGATGGTTTATCAACAGCTTGCTCATCAACCGGCTCTTCATTACCACTGGTCTCATCAGCAGTTTCTTCCGCCGGGGCTTCTGTGAGCTTCAATTCAACATCATTTGCTTTGAGTACCTGGAGCCATTTAGCCATTTTTTTCAGATCGCTCGTGTACACACGCTCAAAGTCAATATCAGGATAAACAGTTTCAAAATATGATTTGAGTGCTGCTGCGTCTTTACCATCAGGTATTTTTTCGCTGCTTTTGTCCATTGCCTGGAACACTTCAACCAGGTTTACATTATCACGAACCGTATATATCTCGATGCTCTCCAGGTGTGAAAAATTATGGATCCTGCTGGATACAAATTTTGTCGATTTATCATCCAGCGAGCGGACTATAGCCCCATCGTTCTTACTGCTCAGCAATTCGTATAATCCCGGCATTCCTGTAACTGAAATTATTTTTCCGTATTCCATTTTCCGATTGTTTAAAAAGACGTGCAATATAAATGGAAATAGGCAAACCGCATTCCAAATATTATTATGTCCTTACCAGCAGCTCATTGTAGTGATTCATAATTTTTACGTAATATCGTCTACAGTCAAAAACCTCGGCTTTGAATGAATGGATTTTAATCGGGCAGCTAAAGCAGGGGGATCAAACCGCTTTTAAGAAGATAGTCGAGGCCTGGCAGGATTTGGTCTATAATACAGCTTTCGGTATCGTACAAAATGCTGAGGATGCCGAAGATGTTGCCCAGGACGTTTTCGTACAGGTGTATGAATCGATTCACAATTTCAAGGGAGAATCGAAGCTTTCAACCTGGCTTTACCGGATAACTATCAGCAAGGCGATGGATCATATCCGGCGCAAGAACAGGAAAAAACGTTTCGCTTTTGTTAAAAACCTATTCACTGATCACAACGAGGCGGTTGTCCACCCGCCTGATTTTAATCATCCGGGCGTGATCCTGGATAACCGTGAGAAATCGGCTACTTTGATGAAGGCTGTGGATAAGCTGCCTGATAATCAGCGTATTGCGTTTACGCTTCATAAAATTGAAGGGCTCAGTTACCAGGAAATCAGCGAAGTGATGGAAACAACGGTGTCATCGGTAGAGTCGTTAATGCATAGGGCAAAAAGCAACCTGAAGAAAAGCCTTGAAAAATTTTATCAGCAAGATAAATAGAACACAAGTTTTTTTTTCTATTCACGTCAAATTATAGTGTATGAAGCAAAATGATTCTATAGACTACCGGGTGGAAGAAACCATGAATAGCCTGGACGGCCTCCAAAAAGCAGGTCCCGGACCGTTTTTTTATACCCGTGTAATGGCGAGGATGGAAAATGAGCAGAAGAATCTGTGGGAGACCATCACATCTTACCTTACAAAACCCTTTGTGATAGCGGGAGTGGTTTCCTTTATACTTTTGTTGAACGTTTCTGTTATATTCAGGGAATCGGGTGCTTCGGCCGATCTGGCTGACCAACCTGATATTTCGTTGGTTGATGAGTACACTATCGCATCAACTTCCTTTTATGATTATTCAAACGCTGAACCCTGATGAATAGCAGTTCCCGTAGCAGAAGGTTGATAGTCATAATTATAATTCTGCTCCTGACAAACATTGCATTGCTGGCCTTTTTTCTGTGGCCAAAACCTGACGGATCAAAAAATACCGCAGGACCCAAACCAGGCTATGGTATGGCGGAAACGCTTAAAAGGGAGGTCGGTCTTGATTCTCAACAAGTCCGGGAACTTAATCGTCTTCGTGAAGAACACTGGAAGAAGATGAAGCCATTGTTTGAAGATCTTCAGCATACAAAAAATGAGTTTTACCAGCTCCTGAAATCCCCCGAAACGCCCGATTCAGTTATTGATAGTGCTGCTTCGCAAATCGCCCAGAAGCAGAAACTGGTCGACCTTCAGGTGTTTCAACATTTCCGCAATTCGAGGATGGTTTGTACTCCTGATCAGCGCCCGAAATACGATTCCCTGGTCCAGATAATCATTAAACGCATGTCTGGTTCATCACGCGGATCGAATAACCGCAAACGTGAGGGAGAGAATAAATAAATAGCTGTTTTACCCACGCCTACCCGCAAGCGCAGGTGAAGTTCAGACGTCTTATCCAGGTACATATTCACTAACACAAAAAAAGCTATATTAATGAAGACAAAAATCAGCCTCCTGGCTATTTTCATGTTCGCTGTTACCTGCATTACCTATGCCCAGGGCGGCGGCGGATATCAAATGCCTTCCGCAGAGGAAAGAACCAAGACAACAATGGAAAAACTTGCCGAACTAAAACTTGACAAGGATCAGGCAACGAAGACCGACTCCGTCTTTGTTACATTTTATCGTGCTCAGGCAAAAAAGTTTGAGGAAATGAGAGCCGGTGGTGGAGAGATTGATCGCGAAGCAATGCGCGCAGAAAACGAAAAAATGGTTGTTGAAAGGGATGAAAAGCTGAAGAAGATTTGGTCAGCTGAACAGTTTAAAAAGTTCAAAGATGAGATAGAACCTGCAATGCGTCAAAGGCGCAGCGGTGGCGGTGGTGGTGCAAGACCATAGTTTCATCAACAATATCTTTAAAGGCCGTCCCCTGGGACGGTTTTTTTTTGAGTATTTCCAGGATGATACCAGGTTCTTCGCTGAATAGTCGCACCTGTCTACTTAACCATTTGCAGGCCTTGCGGAATCAAGATCAGGATGATAGATGAGGACAAAGGCATATCCACTGTTGGTTTATTGGGTAAAATACTGCTCGAAGACCTGGGAACATGTTGAAGTCTTTCCCTTGCTTATGTAAAGACATGGGATTCTGCAGAGATTGCACCGGGCATGATATTAGAACTATCACTTCAAACTGGATTGATATGGAAAAACTAGAGAAACTCAAATTGATGGATAAAATTCTCCGCGAACTGGAGGATACTATTAACAGCGAAACTGCGCTGGTAAAAAAAATAGCCCAATTGGAAGCGGAAAACATCAACCTGGGAGATAGTAGTCTTGAGAAAAAGCTGCCTGAGATATTCGAGCAGATAGACAGTGCGCTTGCTTCAACTACAGAATTACAGAATGAGTATATCGCTATCCGTGATAAGTTCTCGAAGGATAACAACCTCGAGGGAACACCGGAAGCATAATAACTTTTGACGTACTGATCACACTTCGTACGGTGATGGCAAAACACACTTTGTGCGCCAATTATAAAATACCTTTCGTAAAGTGCATGTAAAACACCTTAACAAGAAAGCCGCGGGATTAATACCAGCGGCTTTCTTATTAGTTGTCCGACATTTCCGTCTTAATTACTTGTATGATACGGCTATCAATTGTTTCGAAGTCTGTATATCCCCTGGCAACTAAATGAAACTTTGATTCAGAAACCTGGAAAAGTACTGCGGGGAAGCCAGTGACCTTTAACTGCTTTACAAGTGCAAATTCATAATTGGCTTTTTCCACATATTCAGCAGAAGTTAAATTGCGGTAAAATTCATCGTGCCCAATGTGATATTTATCAAGCAGGTGTCGGTATGCTTCGTTATCGCAGAGATCCCGACCTTCAGCAAACAAGGACTCCTGAAGATCTGCCGCGAATGAAGCCTGTAATGCGGGATACATATCTTTAAAAATTGACATCGCAATCGCGGGCTTCCGGGAATCGGGAAACCAATCGCTTTTATCAGGGTTCATAATATGCCACAGGTAATCAGAACCGAACTTAACGCCGGTAAGGTTTTCGACCTGGCTGACTGATTCGCTGGAATATACTGCCGTTATACTGATATGTTTTGGTGGATCAGCTATTATCATCCCCCCAGACAGCACTTCAACAGGCATGCTTGTTCTATATTTCTGCGCTATTTGACGCATCACCGGGCTGAAGGCGTAACACCATACGCAGTAGGCATCATAACAATAAATCAGTTGTTTCATCTGGTAAGTTTATCCTCTCTCCGGACGGCGCCCGCCGGATGAGCCATTGGATCTTTCCGATGACCTTGCCGGTGAATTATTCTCCCTTTGTCTTGCTGATGGCGTATTGTTTTCAAATCTTCTTTGAACCTCCCGCACTTGCGGTTGCGCTTGCCTGTCCGGCCTTGACTGAATCTGTCTTTCTTGTCTCCGCTGCTCAAACTGCGGTTGTTGTCTTGGTTCATACTGCCTTTGCGGCGACGCCGATAAAGGTCTTGAATTCAAGTTCTCAGGACGGTTATTGTTTAGTCTTTCCGCTCTTTGAGGACGGCTGATCCTGCCCGGCATTTCTGTCCCGGTATCATTCCTGGCTCCCGGGTTAATATTTGGATTTCTGCCGTTGTTCCTGTTTGGCTCACGGTTTTCGTTATTGTCCCTGTTTCCATCCCGGTTAATATTGTTGTTGCGGCCATATGGATCTGTCCTTGCTGAAGGATTGTAAGCCCTTACCGGTCTGTCGGATCTGTCTGGTTGCCCGTTACCAACATTCCCGTTATTGTTGTTCAGGTTGTTGCCGCGAATATTGCGTTCATTATTCTGATTATTGAAGCGGTTGTTGTTGTTCCTGTTGTTGTAAACATTCCCGTTGCCTCTGTTATCAGAATTGTTCCGGTTATTATAGTTCGCCGGACGGTTTGATCGGACGTTATTGGACCAATCACCGTTCCGCGCGGATCTGTTACGATTATAATAAGCTGTTCTTTGATAATCGCGGCTTACCAATCCGGTGCGATTACGATAAATATTACCTGAGTAGTACCTGTTTCCGTAGTTATAACTGCGGGTCCTGTTGTAGTAGTATGCATTGTTTCCATAGTAGCCACGGCCATAATAGGAAGGTGACATGCAGTAGGAGGGGCGATAATAACGCGGACCCCACCATCCGCCTCCCCAATATCCCCATGGCTGACGACCCGTACCAATACTTATATTGAACCAGCCAGCACTGTAGTGATAACCCAGTCCCCATCCGATCCATGGATCGTACCTTACATTGAATCCCCAGGTGTACGGCCTGGCATAATAGTGTGTTCCAAACCATGGCCTGTAATAATAACCTGTGCCATAAACTACCGTTGGGCCATAAATGAAGTTGTTAAGATATCCAGGTGTGTACCCCATATAGACATATTCGGGAGTAACATCATAAATATGAACATACTTCATATGATAAACGGGGTAACTTGGAGGAATAAGTGCAACAGCATTGGGCCTTCTTACACTTACCACCCACGGGCCCGTTGCGCGGCCTGATTCAAACCAAACTCCGTTATCAACGCTGTAATAGCGACCGTTCCATCTTATAACTGAAGCGGGTGTATTGACCGCGTAATCAATATCGGTTCCATCGATGTCTTCAAACCGAGGGTCGCCGTCATAAGCAACTTCTGCCTGCGCACTGTTACGATCAACCTTTGCCGTCTGTGGCACCGCTGCTTCCTGCACCGCATCATTTGCAGCTTCAGTGCCGGCAACACTGGCGAGTACATGATCTTTCGGCGATCCTTCCGGGATCTTTGCAAAATCTGCAGGCAACCTGTCTGCCGGTGCGTATTCCCAGTTGCCACTCAGCGTTTTTGAATGATACCATCTACCTGAGATCAGTACATAATAGTTTTGCGAATCGACATCCATAAAAATGTCATCGCCCGAATTAGAAACAAATAACAACCCGGAGTTGTCTAGTGATGAGAATTTTGCTTCGCCATTGCTTTGGATAAGTTCTGCGGGCTGGGTGCTGACAATTATCTTGTAAATAGTATTCTCGTCTTTTTCGGCCGCTTCATTGCCGGAAGTGCTTTGCGACCTTAATTGTTCCGCGATCTTTTGAAGCTGCGGTGAAACCGTTGTTGTCAGATTGAACGGCCCTTTTACTGATGGGGCAACATACCAATGCTTACCACCATGCAGGTAAAAATTTCCATCGCTTCTCACGAGGGTGAATGGTGTGTTCACAACAGCATCAACGCCCCATTGTGAATTATACTGGATCTTTGGCTCACCGTCGATCACAACGAGAATTGATGGACTCGTGCTGTATATAACTTTCGGCGCCTTGTTGCTTATTTGTCCTGACAGTTCTTTCTGTTGATTATTTAAGGCAAGAGAAGACTGTAGTTCATTAAGAGGCATCCCGATGTTAAGTGAATTACTCTTGTTCTCGAGATCACTCTCAAGGGTTTCAAGGCTTTCATCACTTACATCACCGGGTAATTTAATTGAAGACACGTTCAGCGACTTAATCTCCACCTGGCCACCCCGGGTAGAAGTGAGTGCTTCCATCCATGCTACACCAAACACGGGATCGGTGGATCCTTCTTTGGTAACGGAGATGGCGGCGCTTGCTTTAAGTAAATTGTCGTTGAAACTTTCAGGTTGAAATTCGTATAACCTGATCGTTGAACCGTCAGATCCTTTGATCACCTTCGGCCATGATTCCTGGGCCATGGTATCAAAGCTTATAAAAACCATGCTTAAGAGAGAAAAGAGGATTGTTGATTTTGTTTTCATACCGGTTGTATAAGGTGACTGCAAAGAGAAAATGTCAATTTGAAGATACTCTTTCAAGATGTTTGCCAGTGTTATAGGGTTGCAAATACCGGGCGTTCTGACCATTCTTTGCAATCATTTAGCAACAGAATTAAAGCCGGGTTAAAACAAACCAATAAGTGTCATTTGTGTACTTAAGAATTTTGTCAGTGCGCTTCGAGCCAGTTTAATCCGGCGCCAATTTCTGCTTCAACAGGCACATCATTTGGAAGAGGCAAGGCATTGCGCATACATTCAAGAATTATTGGTTGAATGATATCCGCTTCTTCTTTGACCGCATCAAAAACCAACTCATCATGCACCTGTAAAATCATTTTTGAGCGGAACTTCTTTTCTTTAAATACCTGGTGAATTTTGACCATGGCAAGTTTGATCATATCCGCTGCGGTGCCCTGTATAGGGGAGTTGATGGCATTGCGTTCAGCGAATCCGCGGACGGTAAAGTTTGATGAGTTGATATCTCTCAACCATCGCTTCCGGCCAACCAGCGTTTGAACATAACCGTGTTCTCTTGCAAAATTCACCGTATCATCCATGTATCGTTGTATACCGGAAAATTGTTTTTTATAATTATCAATGATCTCCTTCGCTTCTGTTCTTGATATACCAAGATTATCTGCAAGTCCAAACGCACCCTGGCCATAGATGATCCCAAAGTTGACACTCTTAGCCTTATACCGCATTTCCTTGACCACATCTTTTTCCTCAACGTTATATACTTTAGCGGCGGTAGCGGTATGTATATCTTTTCCTTGTTTGAATGCTTCGCACATAGCTGGATCGCCACTTATTGCGGCCACTATCCTTAGTTCGATCTGCGAATAATCTGCCGATAATAATATGTGATTTTCGTCCCGTGGAATGAACGCCTTCCGGATTTCGCGGCCCCGCTCAGTTCTGACGGGAATGTTCTGCAGATTCGGGTTATTGCTTGAAAGTCTGCCGGTAACTGCAACGGCCTGGGCATACGAAGTATGAACCCGTCCGGTTTTTCGGTTTCTCAGCAGCGGAAGTGAATCAACATATGTTGATTTCAGTTTGGTAAGCTCCCTGAAAGCGAGGATATCTTCGACGATTTTATTCTGATGTGCAAGTTTTGATAAAACATCTTCACCGGTGGCGTATTGACCCGTTTTTGTTTTTTTTGCCTTTGGATCAAGTTGAAGCTTTTCGAACAGCACTTCTCCAAGTTGTTTTGGTGATGCAAGATTGAACCGAAGCCCCGCCTGCGCATAAACGCTTTCTTCACTTCGCTTCGCATCTTTATCCAGCTCCAGTGAGTATTCATTCAGAAAGTCTACATCCACCTTTATGCCTTCATACTCCATGTCGGTGAGAACTGCAAGCAAAGGGTTTTCAACTTCGTAAAAAACCTTTTCAACAACTTTAGTTGTGAGCAATGGTTGTAACGCGTGTTTAAGCTGAAGCGTTATGTCTGCATCTTCAGCGGCATAGTCTTTTATCTTCTCAGTCTCCACATCGCGCATGTTGCCCTGGCTTTTTCCTTTTTTGCCGATCAGATCCTCGATCGGCACAGGATCATAACCCAGGAACTGGGCGCTTAACATGTCCATACTTCTTTTGCCATCGGGTTCAATCACATAATGCGCCAGCATCGTATCAAACCAGGAGCCCTTAAGTTCATAGCCATACCATTTTAAAACAAGCATGTCGTATTTAAGATTCTGGCCGACCCATCTTATGGAAGGATTTTCAAAGAGTACTTTGAACTGTGACAAAATGTTTTTCGTTTCGGCCTGGTCCGCAGGAGTCGGAACATAGTATGCCTCACCTGGTATAAAGGAAAAGCTCATACCGACCAGCTCCGCATCATTTGCATCGAGGTTATTGGTTTCAGTATCAAAACAGATCTCGGTCTGACCCATCAATGTTTTTACAAACGCTGGTATTGCCTCTCCCTGTATAAGATGATAGCTGTGTTTTGTATTCTTTATGTTTCGTGTTGCAGGTAAACTTGGAGGGGCTTCTCCCTCGGTAATAATTTCCTCTATGGCATCCTGGGTGGGAGCAAAGCTTTTCGCAGGAGCTTTGCCTGTTCCTTTAGCGGCAGGGACAGCGTTGCCAAAAAGATCAGTCTGTACGCCTTCGGGCGCAGCGCCAGCAATCAGGTCCTCACCAAGCAACCGTTTGGCCACAGATTTAAATTCAAGTTCAGTAAACACTTCACGAAGCTCTTCCTTGTTCCATTCCTTAAGCCGGAAATTTTCAGCATGGAATTCAACAGGTACATTACATATGATCGTCGCCAGTTTTTTGGACATGATCGCAGATTCCGTGCCCTTACGAATTTTTTCTCCTAAAGCGCCTTTGATCTTGTCCGCATTCGCGATGACGTTTTCGAGTGTTTCGTATTCTGCCAGAAGTTTGGCTGCTGTTTTCTCGCCCACACCGGGTATTCCGGGGATATTGTCAACAGCGTCTCCCATCAATCCAAGTATATCTATCACCTGCGATACATCACGGATACCCCATTTTTCGCAAACCTCTTTAACCCCAAGTATCTCTGCATCCCCGCCCTGGTATCCAGGCTTATAAATTTTTACTCTTTCGTCAACCAGCTGCCCATAATCTTTATCTGGTGTCACCATCAAAACTTCGAACCCTGCTTTTGCTGCCTGCTTACTCAATGTCCCAATCACATCGTCAGCTTCAAAACCATCCATTTCTACAACAGGAATATTGAAAGCCTTGATGATTCGTTTGATGTCTGGTATAGCTGCCATTATATCCTCAGGGGCTTCCTGGCGGTTAGCTTTGTATTCAGTAAAATCGGTATGCCGCTCGGTCGGGGCATGTGTGTCGAAGCAGACAGCCATGTGGCTGGGTTTCTGGTTGTTTATTAATTCAACCAACGTATTTATAAATCCAAATTGTGCATTGGTATTACGTCCCTTTGATGTTAGTCTCGGGTTGCGGATCAGCGCATAATAAGCCCTGAAGATCAGGGCAAGAGCATCAAGTAAAAAAAGCTTTTTATCCATTCGACGAAGGTAATAAGTTCTGTGTGCGTTTTTTGATTGCTTATTTTTTCATTGCTTCAAGCTTTTTCTGCAGCAGGAACATCTCATCTCTCAACCTTGCTGCTTCCATAAAGTCAAGGTCACGCGCCGCTTTTTCCATTTCCTTTCTGATCTTTCCAATACCTTTTTCAACCTGTGGGATAGTTTGATAGGTCTCCTGTTCTTCCGCCGCCACGGTTACAAGCTCTTCATCGGGCGCAACGGAGTAAGGGTTAGCCGGGTCATAACCTTTGATATCAAGTACAGACGTTTGTGCAAATACCTGCTCCTTGCTTTTAGTGACGGTTCTCGGTGTAATGTTATGTTCAATATTGTAGGCAATCTGTTTTTCACGCCGCCTGGTTGTCTCATCAATCGTTCTTTGCATGCTTTCGGTCATCATATCGGCATAAAAAATCACACGGCCGTCAACATTCCTTGCTGCCCTCCCTGCGGTTTGTGTGAGCGACTTTTCGTTCCGGAGAAATCCTTCTTTATCTGCATCAAGAATGGCGACCAAAGACACTTCCGGCAGATCGAGACCCTCTCGGAGAAGGTTCACCCCAACCAGTACATCGATAACGCCTAAACGCAGCTCGCGCAGGATTTCGATTCGTTCCAGGGTATCAACTTCGCTGTGAATGTATTTTGATTTGATATTTATCCGGTGAAGGTACTTATCCATCTCTTCGGCCATTCTTTTGGTAAGCGTTGTAACCAACACCCTGTCACCCTTCTTAACTGTTTTATCTATTTCATCCAACAAATCGTCAATCTGGTTAACACTTGGTCTTATCTCTATCGGGGGATCGAGGAGCCCGGTGGGGCGGACCACCTGTTCCACAACAATACCGCCCGTTTTTTCAAGTTCATAGTCGCCCGGAGTTGCTGATACGTAAATGGTTTGACTCAGCATCGATTCAAATTCGTGAAAATTTAAAGGGCGGTTATCCAGGGCGGAAGGAAGCCGGAAGCCATAATCCACCAGGATCAGTTTGCGGCTGCGGTCGCCACCATACATTCCACTCACCTGGGGAACTGTCTGGTGACTTTCGTCGATCACGCATAAAAAGTCTTTAGGAAAATAATCGAGCAGGCAGAAAGGTCTTGAGCCCGGTTTACGTCGATCGAAAAACCGGGAATAGTTCTCTACGCCATTACAGAAGCCTAGCTCGCGGATCATCTCGATGTCATAATTTACCCGCTCGCTCAATCGTTGCGCTTCGATAAACTTGCCTGTACTTTTAAAGTATTCCACCTGAAGTTGCATTTCGTCCTGTATCTCGTACAAAACCTGTTGCAACATATCTTTAGGCGCCAGGTATAAATTGGCGGGGAATATGGCTGCGTCTTCCATCTTCATCATCCGCTTATTCGTTTTCACATCAAAGGTTTCGAGCTCTTCAATGTCATCACCAAAAAATGTGATCCTGTATCCGTAATCTACATAGGGCAGATTGATGTCAACCGTATCGCCCTTAACCCTGAAGGTTCCGCGTTTGAATTCGTCATGGGTTCTTGAGTATAATGAATTAACCAGCGAATGCAGAAAGCCCTGTCGCGATAAGGTCTGCCCCTTTCTTATGCGTATGATCCCGTTTTCGAACTCCGCCGGATTTCCAATACCGTAAATACAACTTACAGAGGCAACTACAATGATGTCTCTTCTGCCACTTAATAACTGTGTTGTGGCCTGCAGTCTCAGTTTATCCAGCTCTTCATTTATAGAGAGGTCTTTTTCAATATAGGTATCGCTTACAGGCATATAAGCCTCTGGCTGATAATAGTCGTAATAGGACACAAAATAGCCCACGGCGTTATCCGGAAAAAATTGTTTGAACTCTCCGTACAACTGGGCAACCAGTGTCTTGTTATGTGTGAGCACCAGGGTAGGCTTCTGTACCGCCTGTATTACATTAGCTATAGTGAAGGTCTTTCCTGATCCTGTAACACCCAGTAATGTCTGGTGCTGCTCCCCATTGTTGATTCCTTCAATGAGTTGCCTGATAGCCTGCGGCTGGTCTCCTGCCGGCTGATATGGCGTATGAAGTTTGAACGGCATAATATTGACTGTTAAAGAAGGATGAGTGGGCTTGCGAACCACCATTTACCCTTACTGATTTGCGCATGTAATAATACGCTTTTCTCTTGTGTGTTTGCTGTGAAAAGAACCATAACAATTGTGAACTCCCACTTGTTAGCTACTTTTGAGAAGAACGGAAATTTTAAGAAAAAATAACAAATATGATCAGTTTAAAAATCATTATTGCCAGTACGAGGCCGGGAAGAAAAGGTGTGATACTTGCGGAATGGATATTAGCTAAAGCAAAGGAGCATAAGGAATTTGATGTTGAAATGATTGACCTGGCAGCTGTCAATCTGCCTTTTTTGGATGAACCTCATCACCCACGTTTCCAACAATATACCCAGCAGCATACCAAAGACTGGAGTGCAAAAATCGCCGCCGCCGAAGCCTTTATCCTGGTTACTCCTGAGTACAATCATGGGTACCCCGCTACGATCAAAAATGCGATTGACTTTTTGTATCATGAATGGCATCACAAGCCGATTGGTTTTGTGAGTTATGGTGGAATTGCCGGCGGCATAAGATCAATTCAACTGCTGAAGCCCGTACTAACCGCATTGGATATGGTGCCATTAACCGCAGCCGTTAATGTTCCTTTTTTTACAAAATTTATTAAAGATGATAAGTTTGTTGCCGGGGATGATCACAACAAAATGGCCGATGGCCTTTTTGAAGAGTTGAAAAAGTGGTCTGAATCATTAACCTCCATGCGTAACCGGAATACTGTAAAAAGTTAGTTTTCGGTTAGACCAGCACATTAACAATGAAATGTGACCGATCATCCCGAATTCTTCCATGAGATTTTTTTTTGAATAAATCTTTCCCTTATATTGAATAAAAATTCTATTTATGAAAGTTTGTTTATTGATTGCGGGGTTTATGATATCGATGACGGGTTTTGCGCAGGAAAAATTCTTGCCACCGGTTAAAGGTGGAACTAAAATGCAGTATATGGCTAATGTAGATGGCCAGGAAATTCCTGTTGGATTTAAGATTGATTCGCTGTCAGGTGACTATTTAAAAATTGGATGGAGCGTCGAAGGTTACGGAGAAGGAGCATGGATAATGAATCAGAAGTCCCTGCAGAGTGGTACAGGTTCACTTGGAGATAATCCTCAACCGGGTGTGGACCAGGTAGTGCCGGACGACAAAACGCAATTGGTCCTGTCCAAAGATCAGTGGGCAGCAATAACCAGGGACAAAAAGTTGAAGCACAATAATGTTGAATTCAGTGTTGCTGCTCCCGCAGCAGGAAGTGAGTTCAAGGTTGGTGATAAGGCTGTCGATGTAATCTATCTTGAGTCTGCCGATAAATCCAGTAAGTTATGGGTTCTTAACAATCCTGCTTTTCCGTTAATCGCAAAAGTTGTAGGAAATACCGGTGGTCCGGATCTCACCATGCTAAGTATCAACTAGACTAGTCGCATATATTTTTCAGTCAAAAACGGGGTCTGTGCCCCGTTTTTCTTTTTTATCTTTATCCGTATGGAGCCTACAAAGTATTTAAAGTATCTCGCCTTACCTGCCTTGTTTGGTACTGCGCGTACAAAGGAAATTTTACATGTTAATCCTACCATTGTACCGCTCAGGGAGGAGGCGTTGGACGTTCAAACCTTTATATACGATTATGACGCAACAACGTTAATAGAAAAAAAGGCTGAACATGTTGAGAGCTGTTTTCAATTTAAGTCCAGCGAACGGATCACCTGGATCAATATCGATGGCCTACGCAAATCTGAAGTTGAGGCGGTCTGTAACCATTTCGGCATTCACCAGCTACTCATAGAAGATATACTTAGTACAGGACAGCGACCAAAAATGGACGAGGTGGAAGGTGTTATGTTCTGCCTGTTAAACATGCTATATTTTAATTCGGAAAAAAAGACTGTTGAAACTGAACAAATAAGTATTGTACTGGGAAAGGGTTTCGTCATTTCATTCCAGGAAGATGCGAGCCGTGATGTTTTTGATCCCGTTCGTAACCGCCTTTCCATAGCCAACAGTAAGCTGAGACAACGGGGAGCAGACTATCTTAATTATACCATGCTTGACCTGATCGTTGATAATTATTATAACGTGATGGAAAAGCTCGGGGATGAAATTGAAACGCTGGAGGGCGAACTTATCTATCGAAGCAACCCACAATCGCTGGCGAGAATTAACCAGGTTAGAAAAGAATTGATTGTTTTAAAAAGGAACCTGGCGCCGGTAAGGGACCTGGTGAATGGAATAATCAGAAGTGAAAGCGATTTGTTGGAGGACCGGACTACAAAGTACTTCAAGGATGTATATGATCACATCGTGCAGGCCTATGATCTGAGTGAGAACTACCGCGATATCATGGTGTCAATGCAGGACCTGTATATAAATAATGTGAATCTGCGGATGAATGAAGTGATGAAGGTAATGGCGATAGTGACCTGTTTACTGGCTCCAGCTACGGTGATCGGTGGTATTTTCGGAATGAACTTCGAAACGATACCTTATATCCATAACAAGTACGGATTTTTGATCGCGTTGTCTGCCATGTTGTTCATCCCGATATGGATGTTGTTTGTATTCAGGAGACGTGGTTGGTTTTAGCCTATTAGCCCGGCCATCTGTTCGGCAAGGTTACTATAGTACTGCAACTACTTCTTTTTGAAAATTGGCACCGTACTGCATGGTTCGCCGTACATGATACTTTTCACCACTGGTCTCAGCTTTTTTGTGATGGTGAGATAGGCGGAAGGTCCTATTTCCAGATCACCGCAACCCTTTATAACTACACGCTTGTCAATGAATTCAGCCGGATCTATTGCGTCAAGATTTTTCTGAAAGAGTTGCCGGGCAGCCTCTTCGGCTGTCCCAAAATAAACATCGCTTGCAACCGGTTGCAGGTAAGAAGCAACGAGCATATATGCCCACATAGGTATTATTGCATCAGCGGAACAGGTAACGGTAACCGGTTTATCCTGGTAAATAGTCCAGTCAGTATTTTGAAGTGAAGCCCTGAAGTCTTTCTCTTTAATGATCATTTCCATAAAAAGGAGTGGCTTCAGGTCAAACGTAACAACCTTTTCTGCCGGGTAATAACTTTCAAGGTCTATCGTAGTCAACGCGCTTTGCGCCACCTTATTTATTATTTCTTCATTCATGATTAGTGCAAATTTACTGAATTCCGGATGGAACACAACCCCCGGAAAGTTAGCGAAATCAAAAAGCGAATGGATCACTGTAAAGAAGTGGCATTAGTCTGAAGATCGTGGATTATGCCAGGCGGACGGATCCGCCTGGCAGGTGGATCAACCTAAGCCGACGTATCAGTCTGGCAGGTGGATCAGTCTAAGCCGACGTACAAATCTGGCTGGTGAATCTCTTAAAACCAAAAAACCCGGCGCATATGCAGCCGGGCTTTTTGGTAATGTATATTTTGAGTGATGTTTTTCCTAGAAGAATTTATATCGTTTGTCTTCTATATCTGCGTTCTTTTTGATTATTTCGGGAATCGTCCTTGCTGCAAAGGATTTCTGTTGTTGCTGAAGCATTTTCTGCTGCTGAGCAGCGTCGAATCCGGCTGTCGGAACGGTTGTTACATTATCGGATCTCAGAACAAATACACCAAGCTCACCAACAACGGGAGGTGATACCTTACCCTGCGCACCTTTTGAAAATGCAAGTCCGGCGACCTTAAGTTCAGGGCCAACGTTTGGAATATTTGGTTGCGAAAAACGAATACTATCCACCTTGCTCACGCTTTGACCGGTAGCCTGGGCAACTGCTTCCAGCGTATTGGCATTTCCAATTTTTTTGATGATCAGTTCCGCTTTTTTATTATTCCTGATCTTGGCTTCAACCAATGGTCTGGCTTTGTCAACAGGCATTGTTCCTTCTTCGTATACTGAAATTACAGCCGGAACTACATATTTATCTCCAACCATATATGGTTGTTCTGCCACCTGGCCTGCTTTGGCATCAAACACCCACTTCACAAGTTCCCTGCTGTCTCCAAGTCCGAAGATGGTGTAATCGAGCGGCTTAATGTCTGCTGCAACAAATTTATTTATGTTTTTCTTTTTTGCGTTGGCATCGAACTGTTTGCGGTCACGACTCTCTGCAGCGAATTGTGAAGCCAACCCCATTGCGGTGTTACGTGTAAGATCGCTGGCCAGTATAGGCTTGGAGAAATATGCAATCTTGTATCCTGTTTCAAAATTTTGCTGTGACAACACTTCTATATAGTGAAAACCTGAATACTTCGAGTTCTCAACTTTAACTGTTTTTTTATCTCCCGCATTACCGTAGAATGCTGTCTCTGCAAATTCTTTGCTAAGATCTCCAAACTGATTTGACGAAAAAGTATACACACCGCCAGTCGTTTTAGATCCTTCGTCTTCACTCAATTTTACAACCATGGAGTCAAAAGAAGAACCGCTGTTGATGGCAGTAACAATACTATCGATAAGTTTTTTTGCTGCACTGTCGGTCCTGATGGCGCCGGTTTGTGGTTCAGCTATTTTAATTAATATGTGGCGGACCTTAACACTGTCGGGGATATTTCTTTTGCCGATCATTTTTGCGATAACATAGTTGCCACCATCGAGGTAGGGGCCGTATATCTCGCCGTCTGCAAGCTTCTGTAAAGTATCTGAATTTACCACCTGCATCTTTGATTTCTGAATATAGCCATCGTAAAATTCCGTTTCGCTGGCATTGCCCATCAAAAATGCCGGGAGATCTGTTGCAGTTGCAAACTCATTTTTCAAAGCAGCAACCTGGTTAAAAATCGTCGCAGAATCTTCTTTATTAGGAGCAGCATCAAATGTGACGTATTCTATATTGCGGCTTTTTTCCTGCTTAAATGATTCTTTGCGTTCATTCACATACTGCGAAATCTCCTGATCTGTTACCTTGATGGTCGAATCGGCAACGGTTGAGTAAGGTACAGCAACAAATGATATAGAAGCCATTTGTGATGCATCCGCATTCATCTTTTCCACCAGCCATTTTGGTACATAAGAACTGTTACCTAAAATAGAAAGGTATTTCTCTTTTATTCTTTGCTTTTCAAGAGAAGGTATAAACTCTCCCCAGAAGCTGGCATGTTGGGGAGTACCTTTCTTCAAGGCCTTGATTGCCTGGTATGCTGCATCGGCGTTATACACACCGGTATTGGGATCAGTGAATTGTTGTTGAAGTTGCTGTGGAGGGTTAGGACCGTACAATATATCCGTAAGTTCTTTATCTGAAACAGTGAGTCCGAGCTTATCATATTCCTTTGCAAGGATTATATCTTCCACTGTTTCATTCCAGATGCCATCACGGATCTGTTGACGCATCATATCATTTATAGGGTAGTTGGCATTACGGTATTGTTCCTCCATCATCTTAACCCTTTCTTCGAAAGGCTGAGCTTCTATTTTTTTACCATTAACCTCACCTAAAGTTGTAGAGTTGCCGCTGAAAATTCCGCGGCCACCACCCTGGAATGCATCCTGGGCAATAAAGGCAATAAGAGCTAAAGCAATCGCACCACTTACAATCCACGCGGCTTTGTCACGGATGTTTTGAATAATAGACATAACGGTTTAATCGTCTGATTTAATAAATAATTAGGTTTGGCAAACGGACGGCAAAAATAGGGGAAAATTGGTTATGAACAAAGTGTGGAAAACGCAGCGAAATAGCGATTAATTGCGGGTTACAGCTCAAAATATTCCCTGGGTCGGACACAATATTTTCTGGATTCCGGCGATACAGTATGGGCTGTGAAACAACCATGTGAAAACATGATTAACAGTTCCGGTTGATAAAGAAATATATCAGTGGAAAACCCGCATTATTCCTCCGCGGTTTTGGTGGACAGTTGGCTTGTAAAATGAAGTGATCTGGTTGTCAACATTCCAGAAGTCAATAAACTGCCATTTATTAGTTTTCATTCCACAGGCTTTTTTGAGAAAATATCATGGTTATTATACAAGCCCTCCGTTTTCAACAGGGGTGGACAACCTCAGATTTTGCACAACCATACAGGCATTTGCCTTGTTAACAGCTTGTGGAAAATTGTTGATAAACAGGTAATTTTAGATTTTCCAAAACAGGGTAGGGGAAATTTATCCCCTAATTCACACCCGTAATAGTAATAGGTTTCTTTTATAAAATTATATAGTTAATATTAAATACTATGGGAGATATGCACATTGCTGCAGCGAAACAAAGTGTTGAGAAAGTAGGATATTTGGATCTCGAAATTGACGCCAGGCTGGATTTGTTTCACGAAATCGAAAGATTAAAAAAAGAAAAAAATGCAATCATTCTCGCACACTACTACCAGGAACCTGATATTCAGGATGTTGCAGATTATATCGGGGATAGTCTCGGGCTTGCTCAGAAGGCTCAGAATACCAGTGCGGACCTCATCGTTTTCGCCGGTGTGCATTTCATGGCTGAGACAGCTAAAATCCTCAATCCAACCAAGAAAGTCGTTCTTCCCGATCTCAAGGCTGGATGTTCACTTGCCGATTCGGCACCGCCCGAGTTGTTCAGAAAATTCAAAGAGCAACACCCGGATCATATCGTCATTTCCTACATAAATTGCTCGGCAGGCATCAAGGCGCTCAGCGATATCATCTGTACTTCCAGTAACGCCGAAAAGATAGTAGAAAGTCTCCCGGCAAGTCAAAAAATTATTTTTGCCCCTGATAAAAACCTTGGCGCCTACCTGGTCAAGAAAACCGGAAGGGATATGGTTCTCTGGAACGGAGCTTGTATGGTTCACGAAATATTCAGCCTCGAAAAAATAACCCGACTTAAGATCAGGCATCCAAAGGCCAAATTGATTGCACATCCTGAATGCGAGGATCACATCCTGAAAATTGCAGACCATATAGGGTCGACTACGGGCTTATTGAAGTACACCATGGAAGACAGCGCTACGGAATACATTGTGGCAACAGAGACTGGCATCTTACACCAGATGCAGAAAGGATCCCCAACAAAGACCTTTATTCCTGCACCTCCGGATAATAGCTGCGCCTGCAACGACTGCCCGCACATGAAGCTGAATACCCTGGAAAAGCTTTACCTGTGTATGGAGTACGAAACTCCAGAAATTCATATGGATGAGGAGATCAGGCTTGCGGCAAGAAAGCCGATTGACAGAATGCTGGAGATCAGTGCCAAATACGGACTGTAACACATGCAACAACTGATAATAATAGCCTGGGACAGGTGGTGATAATCCCTTGTTCCAATGTTTTTAAGTTGAACGCACAGATAAAGGCAACATGTTTTATATTTGCACTCCTTTTTGACTCCCTAGCTCAGTTGGTTAGAGCTACTGACTCTTAATCAGTAGGTCCTGGGTTCGAGCCCCAGGGGGGTCACCAGCTTATAGTCGTCTGCGCTGCAGGCGACTTTTTTATTGGCAACACTAGTATTATTCTCCCCGCTAAAACTGAAATTTTGACTTTTTTTCTGTCAGATTTTTCCTGAATCCCGCCAGATTTTCAATCTCCAAGCCAGCTACTAAAAAAGGCACGCAGCTTGATCAGGCAATTTGGAATCAATTTGTTAACTATTAAAAACAAGGTAATTATGAAACCCGCAATCAGAAATGGAAGCATGTTTAATAGCTTGCCTATGCTTTTTGATGACTTTTTTAATCGCGATCTCTTTTCTTTGTCAAACACAAGCTTTTCCGACACAAACACCACTGTTCCAGCGGTGAATATTAAAGAAACGCCTGATAGGTACGAGGTTGAGGTGGCTGCGCCTGGAATGAATAAAGAGGACTTTAAGGTAGAACTGGATGGAAATATGCTTACCATCAGTTCGGAAAAAACAAATCAATACCAGGATAGGGAAGATGAGCGGTTTAATCGGAGGGAGTTCAGTTATCAGTCTTTTCAGAGGACATTCAACCTTAAGAAAGAAGTTGTTGACAGTGAAAAGATTGAGGCGAAATATGACAAAGGCGTCTTACAGTTGATTATTCCAAAAAAAGAGGAAGCAAAACAAAAACCAGCAAGGCTGATCCAGATCTCCTGACGCTGGCAGACTTTTAGTATTAAAAATAGCCGTGATGCTCACGGCTATTTTTTTGCCCTAAGCAGTACAGAATTAATCATTTTTAAAACCCCGAATAACAATGGAAAAGCGAATCTTAGGTATTATACTATCAATACTGGGTATTGTCGGTCTTATCTACGCTGGAGTTACTTTTATGAATGGTGGTGGTTCTAATAAGAACATCAAAGCAATAATTTTCGCAGGTGTTCTAGGTGCCATTTTTTTCTCTGCCGGAATAAGCCTGATCAAAAACACGAAAGACAGAGCTACTTAGTCAAACCACCTTCCACGTCATTGGTTAAGCTTTCATGGTCATTAACTTCACTGGCTTTGCCGTGACAGTTTCTGGAACTTTTTTTCAGATTCGGGCATTAAAAAAAGGTTGTTCCAATCAGAACAACCTTAATTACTTTATTATTATCATCATTTATTCAACGGAAAGATATTGGGCGTAAGCATATCCTTCTTCACCGCCCGAAGTTTTTACCAGCCACCATTGATCATTGGTTTTACTGACCAGGGTAACGTAGTCATGGTGCTTAGCCTTTCCCACTATCGGTTGATCTGTTCCGGGTCCTTTGCGGATGTTGAGGTTAGACGATTCAGTTACAACCTTTGCCCTGGCACCAGATGCCATGTTTGAAACATTAACGTCAAGAATTAAATCGCCTCCACGGAAGTCCGGGTCAATCTGGTTGTAGATATTCCAAAGTGCGTCTTTGGTTTTTCCATCAGGAGCTTCTCCATTTATATAGAGAACGTTATCCTGTTCCCGAACCTGGAGATTTGTAACACCTGATGCCTGGGCTGAATTGATCAGCTGTTTGTATTTATCTTGCAGTGCCATAATTTGGTCCTCCTATGTTTTAAAAAATTCGATTGCTAAATAGTGACTGAAAACGCATCGACACTTTTACTTTAGTGTGAGCTTCTGTTCTACTTTTTTCGGCTTCAGAGAATTTATAGATTTCATGAGTGTAGGAAGCTTTGACCTTTCCAGTTCACCCGTGAGCGTTACAACTCCGTCGTTTACAGTTGCTGTAACGGTCGGGAAATCCTTGGTGGCGTCAGCCAGTCCCTTAGCAATCGGATCATCAGCAGCAACCTCAACAGGAGCGGTCGCTTGAGCTGGTGGCGCCACAACAATATTATTGACAACACTTTTCACACCTTCAACCCCTTTAACATCATTTTCAAAGGCCTGCTTTGTGGCTTCATCGGAAGCGGTGCCAGAAAGGGTTGCAACACCATCTTTTACAGTTGCCGATAAGCCGGGATAAGAACTCGATTTGGTCACGATTGCCGCCTCGATGTCTGCATCTTTTGGCTTTGATTTACAGGATTCAAGGCTTGTAAACGAAGCCCCTGCTAACAAAATGATTGCTGAAAATTGTAAGATTGACTTTTTCATATTGATTATTTTTTGATCTGCATTAAGCAGGATATCAATCAAAAGCCAAGCCAGATCGGATGGTTTGCTGAGAGCAAACTCATGATGAGTAGCACATTAGCTCTATATTTCTAATGATCAACGCTGCACAGTATAAAACTGTGTTGCACAAATTTATAATTATTGTAAATCAATATCTTTCTTAATCCTGTTTGTTCTTTTGGCCCTGTATTTACCGGTCCGTATTTCAACATATGGGAGGGAACCTCCTGGGTTCGGAGTAATTCAGCCGCCAGCCATAAAGCGATAGAAGAGGCAGTCGCAAATTCACCGGAAATATGCTTAAACCGGGCGACCGGAACATTTGTAAGCTGTTTCTCACAAGCCTCATAAAATGGCATCATCCGGTTATCTCCATTTTCGCCGGACATGAACAGTCCGGGTGCAACGGCATTCAGATCATTCAAATCCAGGAAGTCACGGAAGCGCTGGGCAACGATCTGTGGGCTATCTGATGTGATGGTTTGCAGGGCTTCAACCTTTACCGATCCAGCCCTCTTTTTGTTATCAACAATGAACATAGCTGACCCCTCGCCGGGGTAGCTGCCGGGCAGTTCATTTTGATATATACCTGCAAGGGTTACAACGGAAGTCTTGTACCAGCCGGCCAGTAAATCAATGTTGTAGTTGTAAGCTGAAATTTCATCGACCGCACCAAGTAAAAAGCGCGAGTCGGGATTTTGGCGTAAATGCATTGCTGCATCGAGCATGGCATTTTCAAATGAATGTCCGCGATGAACATGCGTAATGTTGTAGCCATTGTTTTTTAATAACATACCCACCTGGCCAGCAACAGCATTTGCCGTGCTCTGAACAAAATTGGTCGGGGTTAACATCCCCTCCTTGTACTCAATAATCTGATTCAGGAATTTGATGCAATCTTCCATTCCTCCATTAGCTGTACCAATAATAATTCCATCAGGATTTCCTGAATCCTGGATCAACGGCATGGCTGCACCCACGCCTAACCTAACGGCCTTGCCCATGCGCCGAAGTATCTTCTCAGGGATCTCGTCATACGAAGGCTCTATAACTGAAATCTTATTGCCAGTGGGAACCTGGTAGTTTGCAAGATCGGTCCGGCGGAAAGTTAGTTGTGATGATATGCATGTTGATTCCTGGATATAGAACATAATATCATTCGTTTGAAAAAATCAATGAAGAACAGTTGCCGCCAAAACCAAAAGAATTTGACATGACATGTTTGAGATGAAGCTGCTTATATTCCTGCACCGGCGCAAGCGCTGTTTCGGGTGCCGGTTCATTGAAGTTAAGCGAGGGGTATATTTCCTGGTGCTTTAAATTCAGAATGCTATATACTGCTTCAATGGCACCGGCTGCGCCAAGCGTATGTCCTATGTTGCTTTTTGTTGAACTGAATGAAGGAACCGATTCAAAGATCCGGAGCATTGCCTTGCCTTCTACTTCATCGTTGTTTTCGGTTCCGGTCCCGTGTGTATTTATATAATCAATTTCCTGGGGTAAAAGTCCTGCAATATCCAGGGCTGATTTCATCGCAAGATATGGACCATCGCCTGTAGGTGAAAGCGAAGACGGGTGATATGCATCGTTTGTATTTGAAAAGCCACTAAGCCGGGCATGAATATTTTTATCCGTGGTATCCTCTTTTTTTTCCAGTATCAAAAATGCCGCGCCTTCACCCAGGTTGAGGCCTTGCCTGTTTTTATCAAAAGGTTTGCAGATCTCAGGAGACAGGATATGAAGCGCGTTAAATCCGTTCAACGTAAATTTTGCCAGGCTATCAACACCGCCTACAATAGCGCGTTTTACGTATCCGTTTTGTATAAGTCTTGCTCCGAACATGATAGCGTTTGCAGACGAGGAACATGCTGTATTGATCGTATCGGCATGCCCCTGCATCTTATAGAGCGATTGAATATAGAGTGTTACCGAAGAGCAGTCGTAAGACCCGAGATATTCAGAACCTTGTTCCTGGTTATTTGCGTCATGATATAATTCATCTGTAAGACACATGCCACCTACAGTATTGCCATTGATAAAAGCTGTTTCAGGACTTTGAATTTCTTCACTTGTTAGTCCTGCATCTTCAATGGCCTGGCGGAACGCATACAGGCATAGAAGGTCTGTACGAGTTACACCTGGTTGTTTTGCCCCAAGTGTTTCTTTAAGTGCTGTTGTACTGATTTTAATTTCGCCGCAGGGAAGAATGCCGGAAAATCGTGAGGGAAAGTTTTCTAATGTCGAGATTCCGCAGAACCCGTTTATTAATGCATCCCGGTTTTCATTTACTGAATTGCCAATTGCGCTGATTATACCAAGGCCGGTTACCACAATATCACTCACTGGCGTTGCTTTATTTGGTACGGTGTTTTTCAATATAGTCAACCATGGTATTCACATCTACGAGGATTTTACGACCTTCCTTTGGATCTTGTATAGTGATCCCGTATTCACGTGAAAGCAACACTATTAACTCAATCGAATCTATTGAATCCAGGCCCAGGCCTTCACCAAATAGCGGCTCATCATCTTTGATATCTTCTGGTTTCACCGTCATCAGATTCAAAAATTGAACTATTTGCTTCTTAACCTGCAGTTTTAAATCTTCTGTTTCCATTATCATAAACTCAAATTAGATTTTTTCTCTTCAACGCAACCAGAGTGATGGCCTGTATTGCAAGCGTTATAATCAATAAAGGTAAAATATTAATCAAAATATCCTTCAGTTTTCCGCCTTCCAGGAATAAGCCATAGTAAGCCTCCAGGCACCAGTGTAAAGGAGATAATTGCATAATAATCCGGAACGATGATGGCATTGCAAACGATGGTACAAGTATTCCACCAATAGCAGCCAGCAAAACGATTGACACAGCTCCAAGTCCGTTAGCCTGCTCCTGGGTTTTAGTAATGACGCCAACGAAAATCGCGTAAGTTGCGGCACACCATCCGGACATTAGCGTTACTATGATTAAACCACCAATATCAGCAGGTAAATTAAGTTTCGGCAATCCTAGCATTGGAAATAACAATATGCCTATGGAAAAGATTACCAGGGCCTGGAAAAAGGTAACAACTATATAGGTGAGTTGTTTGGAAACAAGAGCAATAAGGTAGTTTGTAGGAAGGGTTTTCAACCTGAGAAAACTTCCGCTAAGTTTTTCCCTCACAACACTTCCACCCAGGGAAATCACAACAAAAAACATCGCAAACACAGTCCAGGCTGGAATATTATGTTGAGAAGCATTTGGGATTGAACGGCTTCCATCTCTCGAAACGGGTATCTCAGTAATCGGTACCTGGTTAGTGATAATCTGATTTTCCAGGGTATCAGGGATCTGGTCGTCATTGAGGTTCTGGTAAAGGTTTCTTACTATCTGGCGGCTTTCCACTATCTGTAAGGTACTCTTCAGGGCTCCCTGGATTGATTGCCTGAAGGAAGCCTGCAGAACCGGGTGATAATAGAGTGTTATGGGCCCGATGTCTCCATTAGTTACGGGTGGAGTATAAGTCGTGTCTGTGTTAACGTCCTTCAGGGCACGTGCTGCTACCTCTTCTGTTCTTGCGGCCAGTTCTGCTGTGAAGGTTGGCGGTATAACGATGGCCACTAACGCATCTTTCGAGCCCATCCTCTCCGAAATCTGTTTTTCATTTTCAGTGGACGGAACCCGTATAACGTTAAACATGCCGACTTTTTCAATGGCCAGGTCCAGTTGTTTTGCGGCATCACCAGTATCCTTGTTACAAAGAATCATGGCTATTTTGTTATTGTTAACCATCTCGAAAGTACTGTTCTGAACTATCGTGATAACAATGGCCAGTACAACCGGCATCAGGAACATAAGTGTGAGCCCGACCTTATCGCGCAGCAGGACACGAAGATCCTTCAATATGGTTGCATACAATTTATACATCGATCAATCGCGGTATGATTTGCCGGTGAGGCTGAGGAATAGTCCTTCAAGACCTTCTTGCTTATGTTTACTCAGCAGGTTTTCAAGTGAGTCGTGTACAATGATCTTCCCTTCATCGATCATAGCGATTTTGCGGCACAGGGATTCGGCTTCGTATAGTTGATGAGATGTGTAGATAAGAGTCATTCCGCCTGCATTCAGCTTTTTCAGATAATCTATTATCGCAAATCGTGTTTGTACATCTACGCCCACAGTCGGCTCATCAAGAAATAATATTTCGGGATGATGAATAACCGAAATGGCAAGGTTCACTCTTCGTTTCATGCCACCCGAAAACTTTTCAACCTGTTTATTTCTTACATCGTTTAAGCCAAGTACATCAAGTAGTTCATTTGTCCTTTGCTGTATTGATTTGGGATCAAGTCCTGCCCAGGCACCAAAGAACTCGAGGTTTTCGCGGGGACTAAGTTCCTGGTAAAAGGAAAAGTCCTGGGGAACAAAACCAAATATCTTATTAAATGCTTTCTTCTTTGTTTTAACCTCTTCACCCGCCAGTTTTACTGATCCCCCCGAGTAAGAAATAAGACCTGTCATAATGCTCATCAAGGTTGTTTTTCCTGCCCCGTTGGGTCCGAATATGCCGAAGCTTTCGCCTTTATCTATTTGCAGGTTAAGATTGGAGAAGAGTGGAACCGGCTGATCACGATAGGAAAACTGAAGATTCTCAATATTAACGGCAGGTATACTCATCAGGTCCATTTCATTTTGGAAAGGTCCCCGAAGGCATCTTTTTCTATCTCTGCTATTTCAAATAAAATATCTCCCATTACATTAAAGTCTTCCTGCTTACTGAGGCGTCCTTTATAAATGCCTGCTGCCTGCACGGCAGCATTTCGCCAGAGATCACCTGCTTTGGTAAACTTTTTTGACACCTCGAGAAGGGTATCGTTAGGATGATAGGCGTGGGATTGTTGCAGGAAGGCGGCGTAAATATAACGGAACCCGCCCCCACCGGTTCCGATCTCTTCCTGCATGCGCACGAGCTGGGCGAGGTAAAGCCCCGCTTTTTTTAATCCAAGATTATCCCGCCATTTCTTTATCCGCTTTCCTGTATAACGAATACCACTTACCCCGGCGATTGGGCCCGGAATATGAAGCATGTCCCGGACGTTTCTTTTCACCCCTTGTTTTATTGCATCACGGATCTGGTCCGGTGTTATTATTTTCTTTTCGAGTGGATAGTATAGTTGACCCCGCGGAGCCATTGCACCCTTGGCAAACCTGACCCGCTCGAGTTCATAGGAACTTAGCCTGGTGACTCCTTCCATGATCGGATCACTGATCAGGTAATCATCCCCTTCTTTGCCATATACAATCAGGTTGTGCGCATTAAAATGAAAACGATATTCCTTGGGGAAATAAGACAGAAAATAAACTCCAACCTGGCATCCCACGGGCTGCCCGGCCTCAATACATTGTTCAAGGAACTTTTGGGCCTGCTCCCGGGAACTAAACTTTTTTCTGACAACAGGAATGCCTAGTGCTTTACATGTTCGCTTGAAGATGAGTCCGGGCATTGTGCGGTAAGCAAATGCCGGCCCCTTATTGACCTTCATAAACGGTATGTAAATAAAAAAAAGTCCCGACCCGATGCCGAAAACCAGTGGTTCAGTCAGGGATGTTGCGCCAGCACCACTCAGCAGGTTTGTGGTTACCCCGTTTTCACAATGCGCGGCCTGCGTATGTACAAAATCAATCTTCATCAACGTTCATTGTTTTCAATTCGGTCAGGCTTACATTAAAGGCGTCTGCGTAGCGTTGTAATTTTTTCTCTGATAACTTTTCAAACACGGCTGGTTTCATATGTCTTTTGACCTGCCATTTCCAGAATCCCGTATAACCGGCGATTATTCCCACATCCATCAACCGTAGCTCCATAAAAAATAACACAGGACTTGCCTCTTTACGGTCAACCTTCGCTTTTGCCTCGGCTATCCGGTGCTTGATGTCGTCCCAGGCGATATCGAGTGCTTCCGCTTTTATTTCCCACCCATTACTAAGGGCAGTAACATAATTGCCGGATTCGTCAGTTGCATAACTCAGCTCTTTGGTGAGTTTAGCCAATGCGCTTCTATCCTGGGGAATGTTCTCCTTTTTCATACTACCGGGATTTAATTCCCAAAAATCCTAAAAAAGATCAACAAACTGTCAATAACCCATACATATAAGAAAATCTTGAGCTCTCCGGGACCAGCAAAAGGATCTTTTCACCCTTTTTAAGTGTGTTACTATGGAAAAGCTCATCGATCATCAGGTAAATGGATCCTGCCCCAACATTGCCTTTTGTTGCAAGATTTACTCTCCATTTTTCGTATGGTATCCCTATTCCCAGTTCGATCAGGCGGTCATGAATTTTCGCTTTAAAAAATTCACTTGACATATGTGGCAGAAAATGATCTATTTCATCTGCTTTCAATCCCTTTTTGTCAAAAAGTTCTTTCAGCTTTTTACCTCCCAGTGGAACGATGTTATCACCCAATAATCTAACGTCCTGTTTTATACTTAGCACAGAATGTTCCTTCAACTCGTCCGGGGTATAATCCAGGTAACTCGTAAGCGTCCCATCGGGTCGTTTTTCAGAACCCATATACATGCAGGCATCCATCTCATTGGCATATGAAATTCCTTCCAGCCATTCAACCCTCAGACTTAATCCATTTTCATTCGTCTTGTTCGAGAGAAGCAGCGCCCCGGCACCATCTGAAAGCATCCAACGAAGAAAGTCTTTTTCAAAAGCGATATAAGGATTGTTTTCCAGTTCCTTCAGTTTTACCACTTCATCTTTGAACTGGTCTGCCCGGATGGAAGCGGAAAACCTTTCGGATCCGGTACTCACCGCGATTTCGGCATCGCCGGTTTTCACAGCCATATAGGCGTATTTAAAGGCGTGCATACCGGCACAACATACCCCTGACGGCGAAACAACTTCAATACCGCTCATTTCGGGCAGATGTCCATGCACCATCACGGCGTGAGAAGGCATCATCTGATCAGGGGAAGACGTACCACAACTCAGGAGTTCAATAGTTTTCAGGGCATCTTTATCGTTGTTGAATAATTTTCTGACGGCTTCGGCTGTCATTCCCGAGTTGCTGTGCGTTGGCTTCCCCTCTTTGTTCAAGGCATAAAACCTGTTTTTTATACCATTATTTCTCAGAACGATGCGTCTTGACTTAGAAGGTTTGTCGTCTATAAAACCGAGATAAGACTCCATCTCATCATTGGAAACGGGTTCATTCGGGAAGTAAGTGGAAGTATTTATTATATAAACCTGGTTGAGAGACATCGTCAAATAAAATTAATTCAATGCTAGATAATATTGTTTCTTTCTCTTTATGCTCCGGGACAAAAAGGGCCTGAACAAGATTGAGTAAACAGTAAATATAATGGGAGCCGCTATAAACAGGGCGATCAAAAGATAATATTTAAAATAAACAAGCCATCGCGTTCTATTCTTTTTCCTGGTGATTAGCCGCGCCCAAAGTTTGAACAACTTGCTGCCCCGCTCTTCAATAAATATCAGCCCATAATGAACCTCGATGGCTTTCCCCGCAACAAACGCCTCCTGCAAGGTATCCAGTTTATTTTCCCGGAAGTGCCTCGCTGCAATTTCCCCGAACTGAGTTGCATTCCGGATGTCTTCGTCAGAGATGCCTGGTTTTGGAAAGATGTTTAGATACCTGTCTTTACGGCCGGTCAACATCCAGTGAAATATCGTTACTACGCTCACATGATTTTGGTGCCTGTCCATCAGAACGCTATTACCGACCAGTTTCGCGCCTGAATCCCTTAGAAAACTTTTCACTTTTTCCTGGGCACTTGCCCACATGTTTCGCGCACCTATCAGGGTGATTACCGGAGTATCTTTAAGAATTGCTTTGAAAGAAGGGTGTTGAAGAATTGAGTTTGCCGGAATGCTGGGTGAAAGAAACCATGGTTGATAAGCAAATATTATCAGGTCGTACTTTTTTTCTGAACATTGGAAAGGGACGATTTCAGTTGGAATGGTTAATACACTTTCGGGCATTGCATCAAAAAATGAAGGAGTTGTCCAGGGGAATGGATAATCTTTCTTTGGTTGGATGCTTACAGTTTCCACGGTTATTCCTGCCTGGGTAAACGGAGCAGTGAAATTGTCGAGTATTTGTTTTAGCTGGCCAGATTGAGTATAATAAACTGCTAATACTTTTTTATTCATTCTGAAATCTTAATTAAAATCCTTTTCACTCAGAACCTTTGAATTTTTAGCGTAATGAATGATAGCTTTTTGTACAGTTCCCGGCAGGCTTTTAAACGATTTGCGAATATACTCCTTGTCGGTTTCTATTTCCCCTTTGTACCCAAGAATTCCCGGGGCATTCTCCTGGATCATCAGCCGCATAAAACGATATTCTGCATTCCCTGTATCCTGTTGTATAGAAGCCTCCAGATCCTTATGTCCCGCTTTAAAAGTTTTTAATTTTTTTGCAACTCCGGGGGCGTACCCGGCTTTCTTCATAGTGAGCGCTCCGATCATAGCCTTTTTATCCAGGCCCGTTGCATGTTCGGCTTCTTTCAGTTCTTCATCCAGTTCCTTAACATCGGTACTTGACATTGCATCATAAAAACCCTGTTTGTTGTAAGCTTTTTGCGCCACCGAGTCAAAAGCAAACAGAAAAATAAAAACAGCACTCAACACTACAAAAAGCCTTATCCCACTCATAGCCACAATTTTAGGTCGACAAAGATAATAAGAAATATTGTTAACAGTCTTACAAGAGGCGTGGTTCGGAGAAGCCTGGTGACCCTCACCAAACCCGGTTCGTTGCCCGTGTTTCCCTTTTCCGTTAAACCCGCAGAATCAATAAAAATTTGATGGGCTGGGTATATTTTATTTTTTTTGTGCCCTCGTGTTTCTTTAATGAACATCTCTCTATGATACAAGTTGGTGGCGGCGTTCTCTCTCTTCACGACTTTTCGGAAATCATCTTCAAACAAAAGGCCATCCAATTGAACGAAGCTGCTTTACTGAATGTTTCTGAGAACCATTCTTTTTTGCGTCGTTTTTCGGACCACAAGCTGATCTACGGTATCAATACAGGATTTGGCCCAATGGCGCAGTTTAAGGTGAGCCCGGAAAACGTGCTGCAGCTGCAGTATAACCTGATCCGCAGCCATAGTTCGGGAGGTGGTAAAGTATTCAGCGCGATGTTGGGCAAGGCGGTGATGGTGGCAAGGCTCAATAGCCTGATGCAGGCTTATTCTGGTATCCACCCGGAGCTGGTGGAACTGCTGGTAACGCTGATCAATAAAGACATTGTTCCCTGTATTTATGAACACGGGGGAGTGGGAGCCAGCGGTGACCTGGTTCAGCTGGCCCATCTCGGGCTGGTGCTGATTGGTGAGGGAGAGGTGATTTTTGAGGGTAAAAAGCAATCAACGGCAGTGGTTTTTGAGCGCCAGGGCATCAAGCCCCTGGCTATTCATATCCGGGAGGGACTGGCCATTATCAACGGCACCTCTGCCATGACGGGGGTGGGACTGGTAAACCTGGTGCTGGCCAAAAAGCTGTTGCAGTGGAGCGTGATGTTATCGGCCATGACCAATGAACTGGTGGCCGCCTATGATGATCATTATTCTTACGAGCTCAATATTGTAAAAAAGCACCGGGGTCAGAACCGGGTGGCGGCCATGATGCGGTCGATACTGAGCGACAGCGGGATGATCCGCAGCCGTTCGGAGCATTTGTATGTTCCTGAAAACATCAA